>JADGEQ010000089.1 GCA_016744295.1 Desulfobacteraceae bacterium
CTGCTCGTTTATGATTTGTATTGCCAGATCAGGGCATCGGAGTTCGCAAAGCATACAGGCTATGCAGTCTTCCGGTCGTACGGCCTCAACTTTTCCGTTCCTGTCAAGTTCAAGCACTTGTTTGGGACAGAAATGAACGCAGATACCACACCCTTTGCACCAGTCTTTGTCAATTACATGGTTGATTGTTTTTCTTTTTTTGATCATCTATTGTTTCCATTTTTGTTTATCATATCCCCAAATCAGGCGTTCTGAAGCGGGAGATCAGAAAAGACGAATCTGGATGCAGATCACGCCCTCCCCCTTGATTTTCCACAGGGATGAAACCGGCCCCTTCAGATCAAACAAATGGCCCCTGGGCAACGGAATATCTTTACCATCAGGGCCCTTCATACAAATTTCATGATAGGGGGCATATACCAGAAATTGACTAGCATCAACAGCCAGTTCATTTTCTCCAAAACACTTGAATACATCCACCTTTGCCCTGCAATACCCCTGCTTTGTCATGATGTTAAAATCTTCAATGGGCCCGTCCGTCAGAAACGCACGGGTTTTCCAGTCTCCGGAAAATATTACCCGGTCAAATGCCTGGCTTAATTGACAGCCTTCACTCTCCTCGTGGAAAAGATCCATTCCCTTGCCAGCCAACATGACCAAGATGCGATCATATCCCAAAAAATCGGAAAAGGGCCCATTGCTGCTGACCTGGGCCCGGCTAAGTCTCCAGAGAAATCCGTTATCCCCATCACAGACCCGAAGCTCGCGGGTGATTCCCTGGCCGTTTTTCCAGGGAAGTTCCTTAAAATCTTCCGGCCCGATTATTTGATATTCCAGAGCCATTGAATTATCCGCTGTTGAATTATCAGCTGTTGAATCATCAGGCATTGAATTGTCCTCTGGGTTTAAATGGTTTCCAAAATTTCAAGCACCCTGGCGCACATTTGCCGGGAGCGTTTTTCAATTGCCATGGTTTCCGCCATGGTTTCAGCCTTAAAGGTCTCGTCTTTAATATCTTGCATATTGATAAGAACATTTTGAAATGCTCCCCAGATACCGGTTTCAAGCGCTTTTGCCCCTACCTGGACATCTGATTTGGATGCAGGGTTGCCATATCTTGCAACCTCGCACAGGGTATCCCATGCCCGATCCCCCAGACGCATGGTGGTCAAAGGAATCTGGATAGCCGCCTTAAGGCCGGCCTGCATCTTTGCCCTGCGGATTTCTTTTTCTGCCTCGGTGCCCTTTGGCAGTCTCAGGCCCTCCATGTATTCGTTAAAGGCAGAGGTATCCGCATCAATCATGGGGATCAGTTCTCGGGTCAATTCGTGGAGAACCGGAATACTTTTCTGCATATGGGATTCCACAGTTTCAAATTTTCTCACACCCTGGGTGAGTTTGGCAACCATGGCCCCAAGTCCAATTCCCATTGCTGCCATGGCAGCAGAGGCAGACCCGCCTCCGGGAGCTGAGGTACGGGCGGCTATTTCCTCGATGAACCCCCGCAGGCTCATGGAGGCCAGTGGTTCTTCAGGCGGTTCGGCCACAATATATTCTATCACCTTGTCCCTGGGGATAAAAGGCGCCACGGAATTGAGTCCCAACCGTTCGATGGCCAGCCGGATTTTCTGTTCTTCTTCATAGATGAATAAATTTTCTTGTTCAATATAATAGTCGGCAGCCATGAGCAGGGACTCTTTTGGAACAATGCCGACAATCTCTGAACCCGCCACCCCAATGTTAAGTTCTGCCGCTTTCTTTTTAACCGCTTCAAATAAAACATGAATGGGGGTCACATTGTAGTTGTTCAGGTTGACGGTGACCTGGGCCAGATTATACTCATCCACATACCAGCCCATGCCCTTGACATCCTTCAACTCTCCGGGCTGACCCACGCCCCGGCCGGCCTCCCGCAAGTCCAGGGCAATGCGGTGGGCCTGGTTCGCTGTCCCCAAAATATTCACATTATAGGCAATGAGAAACATCCGTGCCCCGGTGGCGGTTGCTCCCCAGGAGGGTACAAACTTGGCAGGGCCGAAATCAGGTTTCCAATGGGGATCTTTTAACCTATTTTCCAGGCCCTCGTATTCTCCCTGGCGAACATCGGGCAGCCTACGCCGGGACTCGTCCCGGGCGGCTTCTTCGTAAAGAAAAAAGGGGACTTCAAGTTCCTCGGCAGCCCGCTCGGCAAACGCTTGGGCAACATCGGCACACTCTTCCATACTCACATTGGCCACCGGAATAAAAGGACAGACATCCATGGCACCAAAGCGGGGGTGTTCCCCATGGTGAAGGGCCATATTGATCTTTTCTTTTGCCACCCTTGCGGCGGCAAGTGCCCCCTCAATGACGGTTTTCTCATCCCCCACAAAGGTATAAACCGTTCGGTGGGTTGATTTGCCCGGATCCACATCCAGCAGTGTACACCCTGGGGTGTCACGAATCGCATCTGCAATGGCATTGATCACCGCTTCATCCCGCCCTTCGGAAAAATTGGGCACACACTCGATTATCTTTTTCATTTTTTTTTATTCCTAGATTACAATTTACAAAATTGATGGATACAAATAAAGGTCTGCATCATTTCTTTCCGAAAACAATGTTTCCGTTTTTGATGACCGTTTCCACAGTATTGACCCCGACATGGTAGGGGATAAAGCGGTAGGATGGAAATTCAAGTATGACCAGATCCCCCAGCTTTCCCTTGTCAATACTCCCAATGCTTTGGGCCCGGTTGACGGCCGCAGCCCCATTGATGGTCAGCGCTGTTATTGCTTCTTCGGGGCTCAGATTCATGTACAAGGTTGCCAGGGCAAATATGAGGGGAATGGACTCTGAAAAACAGGAGCCCGGATTAAAATCCGTTGCCAGGGCAACCGCGCACCCCTGGTCAATCATATACCGGCCCCGGGCATAGGGTTCCTTTAGACTGAATGCCGTGCCCGGCAAAAGGGTTGCCACCACCCCTTTTTGGGCCATATCTTTTATGCCCTGGTCAGATGCCTGGAGAAGATGGTCGGCAGAAACAGCACCCACCTCGGCTGCAAGCTCGGCACCGCCCAGTTGAACAATTTCATCTGCATGGATCTTGGCACCCAGCCCCAGTTCTTTTGCCCGTAAAAGCAATCGTTTCGACTGATCCAGGGAAAAAACATTTTTTTCACAAAAGATATCACAAAAGTCAGCCAGCTTTTTTTCGGCCACTTCAGGCAGCATATCCATTATGTGATCAATGAATTCATCCTCCTTCCCCTTGAATTCAGAAGGGGTTGCATGGGCCCCCAGAAAGGTGGATACAATATCCATGGGATGTTTGTCTCCCAAGTTTTTCATCACCTCCAGCTGCTTGATCTCAGTATCACGGTCCAGCCCGTAACCGCTCTTGCCTTCAACGGTTGTCACCCCGAAACCCATCATGGAATCCAGTCGCTTTAACCCTGAGTCCACAAGGGCTTGTTTTGTGGCATCCCGGGTGGCTTTGACTGAATTTGCAATGCCCCCTCCCCGGTTCATGATATCCATATAGCTGTCACCACGGAGCCGCCAGGCAAACTCATCCGGCCTGTATCCCCCAAAAACAAAATGGGTATGGGAATCCACAAACCCGGGAAGCACCGCCTTGCCTTTGGCATCAATCACCTTAAACCCTGCGGTATTAAAATTTTTGAGAATCTCGCTGGATTTTCCCACAGCTTTAATGATACCGTCCTGGATGATCACGGCACCCTCGTCGATGATGCCAAGATCAGACATCTTCTTTCCCTGCTTTGCCTTAAATCCGCTGCAGGTAACCACCTGGGAAGCATTTTTTATAATTAGATTTCCGCTCATATTAATTTCTCCTGGCATTTTTTCTCCCGACATTTTTCCCTCCCGGCATTTCCCTAGGGTTTGCACCGGACATCATCTGTCTGATGCAAACCCCTATAAAGGTTCAAATAGGAAGGTTCAAACACTTTATTTTTTTAATTTTTCATCCACCAATTTTTCATCCACCAGGGCCTGGATCATTCTCTCATCGGTGAGGTAGGGGATGGTAATATGGGCCTCGCCTTTGCACATCCCATTAAACTCCACACAGGTTTCCATGGAATGTTCATTCCGTGCCCAGGAACGTCTTGCAACACCGCCCATGACATCCCAGAGCATGGCCCGTTTTATGATGTCGTCTATACGGGAACTTCCGTCAAGGACCAGGCCGAATCCGCCATTGACAGCCTTGCCGATTCCGACGCCGCCGCCATTGTGAAGGGCCACAAGACTCATACCCCTGGCACAGTTTCCGGCAAAGCACTGAACCGCCATATCCGCCATGATATTACTGCCGTCCTTAATGTTTGCCGTTTCTCTGAAGGGTGAGTCTGTTCCGCCGGTATCGTGGTGATCCCGGCCCAGCATC
Organism: Desulfobacteraceae bacterium; assembly: GCA_016744295.1. Lineage (GTDB taxonomy): Bacteria > Desulfobacterota > Desulfobacteria > Desulfobacterales > Desulfobacteraceae > NBML01. The sequence continues at coordinate 4,400 of JADGEQ010000089.1, forward strand.
ACGGGTCCTATTTCGCCTTTTCTGACCATGTCGTTGAATTTCAGGGCAATGTTTACCCGGCCCATGGCATCCTGGTAGAGGATCCTGGCCTGGGTTCCAACCACCAGCTTATTTTTATGGGCATCCCTGATCCAGATATAATTATCCCGGTCCTGGGATCTTCTGTCCGGATCAATGCAGTCCATGGCAGCCTGGTCCGTCTTTAACAGATCTTCTTGTTTACCGGTGAGGCATACCCATCTAAAGGGGCCGTAACCATAATCAAACATCAAAGGCCCCATGATATCTTCAACATAGGAGGGAAAGATAAAACCGTCAAGGGTATTTTCCCCGTTTTTACAAATCTCGGTAACCCCTGCATCAAAGACAGACCGCATGAAGGCATTGCCGTAATCAAAGAAATAGGTCCCTTTGTTCACCAGGGCTTTAATGAGGTTATAATGATGGACAAGAGTCGTGTCCACCATTTCAATAAATTTTTCCGGATCATCCTTAAGCATACAGGTTCGCTGCTCAAAGGTCAGGCCCTGGGGACAATATCCGCCACCATGGGCCACATGACAGGATGTCTGATCCGACAGCAGCTCAATGTGAATATCGTTGTCCACGGCATATTCCAGCAGATCCACCACATTTCCATGGAAGGCAATGGCAAGGGGTCTTTTTTCTTCCATTGCTTTTTTTGCTGCTGCAAAGGTTTCACCAGGATCCTTTGTAACCATGCTGACCCAGCCCTGGTCATACCGGGTTTTAATTCTGGATTCGTCTACTTCTGCGATGATACCGACCCCGTTAGCAATCTCGATGGCCTTTCCCTGGGCACCGCTCATCCCGCCAAGACCCGATGTGACAAAAAGCTTGCCGGTAAGATCTCCGTCCTCGGGAACACCCAGTTCAAGCCTGGCTGCATTTAAAAGCGTACCATAGGTGCCGTGTACAATCCCCTGGGGGCCAATATACATCCATCCGCCGGCTGTCATCTGTCCATAATTGGCAACCCCCAGAGACATGGCCCGTTCCCAGTTTTCCTGATCATCAAAAAGCCCGATCATCAGGGCGTTGGTGATAATGGCCCGGGGAGATGCGGGAGAAGATTTAAAAAGACCCAGAGGGTGTCCGGATTCCACCACAAGGGTCTGATCCTGGGTGATGTTTTCAAGATATTTTTTAATGATCAGGTATTGCATCCAATTCTGGCAGACCTGACCGGTTTCACCATAGGTCACCATTTCATAGGGATACAGCCCGATTTCAAAATCCAGGTTATTTTCTATCATCACCTGGAAGGCTTTACCTTCAACGCATTTTCCCTTGTACTCGTCAATGGATTTACCATAAATACGGCCCACAGGTCTGAATCGATACCCATAGATCCGGCCATAGGTTAAAAGCTCGTTCAAAAACTCAGGCGCCATTTTTTCGTGCCAGGCTTCGGGCAGATATCGCAGGGCATTTTTAAGGGCCAGCTCAACTTCGCCTTTATTGAGCGTCATGGGCCGTTTTGGTGCCCTTCTGATCCCTTCTTCAAACGCCGGCATGGGGGGAAGCTGTGTAAAAATATCATCCATTTTAATGGTCATTGCATTTGAAACATCTATATTTTTCATCCTGTTTATTTCTCCTTTCTTCTATATGATTTAGGTATATGAGTTGCACATGGAATTTAAGAATTTATTATTCGGGATAATAGCATACAGGCATTGTTCCCATCCCCGTTTTTCTTAATTCCCATGAGTTTAAATTTATTGTTCTGAAACTTTTTTAAAAGGCCTGAATTATTAATGTCAATTTTTGTGGTAATGCAAACCACCTTTCTTTTTTCCAATTCATGACCCATCTTATCCAACAGCACCTGGATGATATTGTCCGAAATCCGGCTCTTATCAACCATCAGCAATAATTCTGAATCATGATTTTCGGGGTTCTTTTTTGAGTCCTTTTTAGGGTTCTTTTTCAGGTCCAGGGTTGCCACGCAGGCGCTGATCAACTGCCCCTGGTGGACCGCCAGAAAAACAATGGTATTCCGGCTTTCAAAAACCTCTTGCCGGGTATGATTAATCCAGTTGATATTTTCAGGCATTGCCTCTGGATTTTCTGAAATCCAGTCCAAAACCAGCGCCATAAAAGGTTCATGAAATTCATCTGTGTATTCAATGATATCAATTTTTTCTAAAAACTGGTTCAACCGAAGTTTTTTTTGAACCAACCCAACCAGATCGATGCCTGCCATCCCCTCTTCCAGGTCATCCAGAAGCCGGAGGATTTTGGAGCTTGGCCCAC
>JADGEQ010000017.1 GCA_016744295.1 Desulfobacteraceae bacterium
TAAAAACAATATGGTAAATCATTTTTTAAAAAAGCCCCAGCACATCCAACATTGAATCCTTTTACAACTGAAATAAAATGTTGTGCTTTTCCTTCTTTATAAAGGGTCTGATAATTATTCAAGATTTGATCGTATGCATCATTTGATAAAAGTCCTTTTAATTTAGCATCTTCAAACATTTTTAATTTGTATTTTACAATCATTTCCAAATCGTTAAGCTTTGCTTTTTTTATCATTTCACCAACTTTATTTGCTTCTTTGTTTTTAACGCATGCTTCACCCAACGGGTGCTGAAGCACGACAGTGTTTGATATTTAAAAACCACCGAGCGAAGAATACGACCGAAAAAACGCACTTGCACCCGGTCGGCGTGAAAGCAATTGTTGGGCTTTTCAGATACTCAAATCAACCGTTTGTTTTTGTAAGTACAAAAACAAAAAAGCTATACGTCATACACAATATGATGAGAATAACAGTCCCCGTAAAACATAATAAAAAATATCTCTTTATTTTAGCGGTATTCGTATTGATATTTTGTAATTCTGGATCGTCAATTTTGCTTAATACACTATCATATGAATGAAATGGTCCAGCAAATTCATCAATTTTAATGTTCTTTGCTAATAATTCATGTGTATGGTTTTTATAAATATGATCTCTTAGTTTTATGTGACTTAAGATCGTGAGAATACATAATGGAATTGTTAAAAGCCCCATAAAAGCTGTAGCAGCTATAACTATCAAAAAAAAGATATGGGATAATTCCATTTTGGGTTTAACCTTAAGTTATTATTTGCATACTTTCAGTATAGAAGTTCGCAAGATGCCCAACGCTGCTATTCAGCCGCGCGGCTTTTTGCGTCGGCTGAAATAGCCTTGTTATATGAAAGCCTAATGGGTTCGCTGACAAGTTTTTCTGTTTCTACAACATACGCTATGTCGGAAATATCCCCAATTTTTAGTTTAAATGGTCCCGAACCTTTGATTTGCTTTAAAGAAATTCGCCACTCAAACTGCCAATTAAATTCATTAAACTTGTTGAATATAGATAGATTGTGATGGTGATTTTTTCTGTCTAAATACGTTATCTTTTTAGCAACCTGATTATTTTGTTCCAACGTATAGATATTCGGATTATTATTTAACGCTTTTTTCAACCTTTTAATAAAAGTAGAAATATCTTTCCCGCCAATAAAAACAGCTTTGTTACCAAATTTTGTAAATTTATTGGAAAGAGTTAACCCCCTTTCACCACATCCCAGAATATCGTTGTCACTTATCATTGTCATACTGAAAATATTTGTTTGATCATGATGTGCTTCCCATACATCTACTTTACCTATGATACCTTCAAGAATTTGCCCATTGAGCTCAAATATACCATCATCAGGTGAATAACTCGCAAATAGTCCTTCATGTGGATCTCCTCGTAATGAAGGATCTGTATCTTCATAATTTTTGAAAAATTCAACGGTCTTCATAAATAATAGTCCCTCGTTAATGAAGGAGCTTACATAACGTTCATCCATAAATTTTATGAGTAGGCGATGACGATTTTCAGGACTGGTCATGAGAATTTCTTTCAAAGCATATAACGGTTTGGTTGAGGGGCGGAAACACTAAACTGGGCTAAAGAAGCACATGGGATTTTCGACTAAGGATTCCTTTGTATACACCCCAGAGCGAGAGCGTGTTTTCGTCCCTCTCGCACCAGTTGTTATGCTATAGTTTTTACAGTGGTGGTCTACTCGTTTACTTTTGAATCAACGAATGAGTAACCTACTTTCTCATCTGAGGATTCATCAATTGCAACTGAGAAAAATTCAATCTGTCCTTTTGCAATGAATTTATATTTATATGACTCAGGCTTGGACATTCTTTTTGGTGCAATTTCATGAAATAGACCGTCTTTAAGCCACCAGTTGCCTGTCTCGACTTTTCGGCTTAAGAATTTATCTTTTTTATCGTAATACTTTAATATAAGTTTATAAGTACCATCGGAATGTCGATTTTGCTCCCACTTGCGCCAGTATTCCCCTTCTTCATTGAATTGTTTTCCTGCCCATTTTCCAACAAAGCTCAAATCGTTAGTTACATCAGCTGGAACTGTGTATTTAGCAACACATCCCGAAGTTGCTAATGTGAGTAGTAAAAGTGGCAATAAAGTTCTGAATATTTTCATTAATAATCCTCTTTGAATTAGTATTGAATTCGATAATAGTTATTTTGGTTGAAAGCATAACAGGCAGTTCTGCCGTGTTTATCGGCAGAAACTGCTTGTTGTGTTTCCTATGGTTAGACTCAGAATCCCAATTAATTTATGAAAGAACGCTTCACTCCAGCCTTATTGCATGTTTCAGGATTGATGTATCCACAAGTTAGGAAGCCCTTTCCGGCCTTGATTATCAAAAGAGGTCTTTTCAACTCAAACCTCATTTTTTAACTGACTCACGACAATCTCTCCAATGTTCCCTGACCTGCCCCCTTTACTTGAAGCTATGAATCGCTATTTCATTTAACTGTTTATGTTAACAGGAACGGCAATGAGCAATTGATTCCATGATTTGGTTAATACCCTCTTCGGGACTGAGATTTTCGGTTAAAATTTCCGACATGATCTCAATAATTGGCGAATGTACGCCCAGTTGCCGCAAAAAATCCCGTGTTGGAATAATGGATGCGAAGCTTTCTATAGTCTTCTCTTTCGATATCAATGACATGGCGGAACGGATATCTTTCCCTGCCCTTAAATGTCTTACCACATTCTGGCCGGCTTCGAAATTTCGTGTGAAGCGAAAGAGATGGTAGTCGCTCATGACTCCGCCTCCAATGGGAACGGAACGAAAATTAAAAGGTATTTTCTGAAGCTGGCATGCCAGGCGTCGGAGTTTTTGGGGAAACTGAACTACAAATACCGCCTGTTCATATTCCGCAAGTCCCAGAGTGGCAATGGATGCGACACTGGAATTGCCATATATTTCACTGGCCATTCCCGTCGCAAGGGAATGAATATTTTTCATTGGTCCTGCCAGTCCCAATTTTCTGCGGTTTCTTGATTGGAGGGTTTTTAAACTGGATCCCCGAAATAATTCTGCAATCCGGGACGTATTATTCGACGGACCGGCCAGTTCCATAAGCATCGGGTCACCCATTCCCAAATCGAATGCCAGATTACCGCCTAGCCCCACAACCGAATTTATATGCAACACCTCATCGATTACTTCATGGGCAAATTTCTGACTCAAAACCTCCATTCCCTTGGAAACGGAGAAGGTCACACAGCTATCGAATGCGGTAAGGGGTACACCGGCGGATACGATTTCCCCCAAAGCCTCTCTGAGGGAATTGGATGATATGGCGGGGATAAAAAGTGTCTGGATTTTTCCTCGGAAATACTGTCGGAAATCGGAAAGGGAATAAAAAGAAACATTTTCGGGAAGCGCTATCCAGGCTGCGGCATCCGTATTACCGGATTGTCTTATTTTTTGCCCGAAAAATTTATCTACAATTCGGGAGGCTCTCGCCTCGGCGACTTTGGTCTCATCCCGCATAAGAAATAGGATTTGCCAATCTTTATATTTTGCCGCAAGTGTTTTGGCCAGAACCCAACCGAAATTGCCGCCTATAATCACAATCTGGGGATATTGGGGGAAGGTCTTCATGGTAGTCTTTTTTGCATCCTTTCTTTACTCGTAAAATTTTAAGTGGTATCCGTTGTCAGTTGTATAAATTTTTTCAAATAGTTAGAGGAATTAAATAATATTTTATCCTTTTATTATATCTGCTTGAATTGATAAGCTTTTTGGCATTCAATGCGCCGCAGGCGCATTGAACGATCAAGGTCACTTGCGCCGCTAAAAAGCTTGCTGTGTAGCGGCGCAGACGTTATCGGTGTCAAGTGAACCGCCTGGTTCGACCATTTATTGATCATATTTTTTGTATCTCCCCCATTGATACAGAAGGTGATCCAAATGAAAAGGGCTCATTACAAGCATCCTTGAAATGACTTGTGAGAGAACAAAATGCTCCTTTGAGCTCATTTTTTTGCAATCATCAAGTCCAAGTAAGGATGGAAATTCTTTTTTAAAATGGTGGTCTACTTTAACAAAACGGTCACATCCAATATCTTTTAGAAAATCACAAATTAAGGCTGTTCCTACATTGTAAATTTGCTTTGGGAATTCTGATACATATTCCCAAATTTCCTCCCCTGTACTTTTATTTATCTCATCAAGCTCCTGATAAAATGTCTCAATGCCATTATCAAGACGGTTTGCCATTTCTTGAGTTCCGTCCAAAATTACGGCAATCATTCTGTTTTTAAATTTATTGGATTTAAGATCGTATTTCTCTTTTTGTTGTATTTTAGTTGCAATTTCATGCAGTTTTAAAGGTTCCCAATTATGATCTTTAATAAATTCTTCTTTAGAATAAATTACAGCCAAACATTTGGGCAGCATGCTTGGAGAGGGAATGCTTCCCGATATGGATGATAAATATTTTCTCAATGGAGCATATGTAAAGCAACAAGTGAAAAAAGTTTTCATTAAATCGGGAATGTCTTTAGGCCGCTTAGGAATTTCCCAATGTTTGAAAAATGCAATTATACATTTTCTGTCGAGCTTATCCATTGGAATATTTTGATCATAAGCGAAACGTATTAGTTTATCTCGCCGCATCATTAATTCAAAATGAACAGCTTTGATTTCGTTCTGATTGATATGTTGATCGAATCTTGATTTTGCCATCTATCCGAATCCTTGTAATGCGTAATTTGTTGAAGGCCGCGCCGCAACACTTCAGCGTTGCGCTGCTTTTTGCGCGTTGCCCTGAAAGCGCCTTACTATTGCCACATCAATTATCATTAAGACCAAATTTGCTACGAGAAAGAAGAACATCCTTCCAATAGCTTTCTCTTTTTATTACATATTGTTCACTATCGCGCGAAGAGGCTTGTTCTAATAAACTAATCTGGAAATACTTCCGGGCATAATCAGCACCGTTGTTTTCCAAAGCCAGTAGTTTTTTCAGTAATTTATTATTGCCGTGGCCTCCGGTTCGAAAATAATTACCCCACCTCGACCAGATACCTTCTTCTCCATAGGCAGAACCTACGTAACGTAGGCCAGTGTCAGTATCTGTAATGAGGTAGATGCCCTGGCAGTGCATTAATGCGGCCATCCAGTCCGGTTTTGAGTCTTGCCACAACTTTTCTAATGTTGCGTAATTATGATTAATATTAGCATATCCAGGAAACTCTTCTCCAATATATGGCTCAGGCAAGATTTCTGCTACAGACATATTTAACAACATGCTTTCTGGTTTGCGCCCTTTCGCACGGGCATTTTTCATACATCGGATAACAAGTCGACCAATAAGAGGTTCGCCTTGCTGGCTTAAGTCTACTTTATAGAATATGCCTTCTTTACCTGAATGATCCTTGCCTGGTTCATAAGAAATAACTTTAAAAATGCCACTGAATAACCAACGATCAGTTTCGCTCGGTAGTTCAATTATTGAAAAAATATATTTCCTATTCCAACAGTGGTTTGAATGGAAATCCCCATTCCAGATGTTTTGCCATTCATTAAAACTTCTTGTGAATACATCAATCGGACGAGTTTGATCTGCTTTCTGAGCAACATGAATCTTGACTTCATCCCAATTAATTTCAGGGAAAAGAAGTTCTATATGTATTGCCTTATCATTCAAGTCAACTCTCCTTTTTAATTTTTTGGCAAATATGAAGTTCACTATCTTGCCTACGTGCAAATTGAACTCACTGGCTTGTCCACGTGCAGTGGTTTGTTCAACGGCCCGGGGAAGTGGGGTGGATCATTCACCTTAACTGCTGCTGAAGATTTGCTTCGCTTTGCCCGTTATAAAAAATCTGCGGCGCAGTCCGTAGCATTTTTTTTGTTTTACAAATTTTCAAAGGCATTGTGTTTTTAATAAAGAGACACTTGAAATTTAAATAATAAAGCGTATACTAATTGTAATGACATTATCAATACAAATTCTTCTGACAAGGAGGAAATCATGGCAAAAACAGCAGTGATTCAAACCCGTGTAGATCCGGCGATAAAACAACATGCACAAACAATATTAAAAAAGTTGAACATTTCAATGTCCGAGGCGATCTCAATGTATCTTTCACAAATAACACTTCATAATGGGATACCTTTTGAATTAAAAATTCCGAATGATATTACGGAAAGAACTCTTAAGGATGCTGATAATGGCAAAGGACTTCATACTGTTAATTCTGTTGATGACCTTTTTCAGGAGCTTGATAATTGAGCCTGCATTACACAACTCAATTCAAAAAAGACTATAAAAAAGTTAAAAAACAAAATAAGGATTTGTCAAAATTAAAGATCGTTATTGAAAAATTGCTTGACCAACAAACATTAGAACCCAGATATAAAGACCATCAATTAACAGGTAATTGGAAAAACCACCGGGATTGCCATATTGAACCAGACTGGATTCTTTTATATCAACTAACTGAGAATACACTTATTTTAGAAAGAACCGGAAGCCATTCTGAACTTTTCAAGAAATAAATAGTCTTTATATCAGTTAATCGAATATATACCAATCTGGCGTTCTCTAATTTCCACACCAACATTAATTACATGCTTCATCAATCTCATAATCTGAATCAGGAACTGCCTCTCCTGTGATGCATGAGAAACAAGCATTACCTGTAATTGCTGATCCAATTACCCAAATTGGATTACCACAATTACATTTAACTCCTGATTTATAATCTTTTAATGCGGCCTTTAAACCTGTTTCTATTTCTTCTCGGCTTGTGCCAGGATTGCTTTTTATATGTTGTTTAACATATTCGTTCATTTGGATAGGTGCAAAGCCTGTTTTCATTTCATTCCTTTTTTTGTTGATTGTATCATCCAAAGCGCTTTACTGTGTTAGTAGATATCTCCCGCATTTTCAGAGTAATATGCTATCCTGTACATATCCTTTTGATAACTTGTCATGTCATCTTCGCATTCTATGTTACAAAATGGAGATCCTGGCTCGCCATGCAGGTAAAACGACCCTTGGATCATTCGACATTGTGGGCATATATTGGCCCAATACTTATGGCCGGCGGTTTTTGAAAAGCGATATTGTATTGTACTCGGGACAGGTTCCTTCCTGGGTTTATCCATTGTTTGATGCCCATGTTCCGGCCATGCAAATACGATGAATTCCGTCCTGCACTTCCAACAATGTGTAATACTATAACGATAGTATGAGTCGGGGATATTGATCCCTGTTTTTTGTGAAACTCTTAATACTTTTTCTTGAAAACGCCTAAAACTCATTTTACATTTTTTGCAGACAAATAGCCGAAACGCATCTAATTCAACTTGCCATAATGTCGGATTATCAATCACTTTCCATCCATCAATAGAAATGTGAGGAATTCCAAATGATATAGGTTTATATTCATCCAAAGTTTGACCGATATCAATGACAATAGCCGCTAAAACTTCATCGTTTGCCATCAGCGCAATATCAAGTTGATGTTCACCAAATTCAAAATCTATTTCTGCTGCATCAACTTTTTCAGGTAACGCCTGATTAACTTTTTCCCAACACGAGTGACACTCTCGAACCAAAATGGGAGCTTTTAAACTTTTGTTTTTCCAACGGTTAACCACATTCTTTAGACGGTCTTTAGCAGCTTGGCAGATAATTTTCTCCTGTGTGCAAATATCGCTCTCTATATGTGCATAATGAGCTGCTTTTTTCTTCCCCTTTTTTAAAATCAATATTTCTTCACAACATGGACAAAAATATTCCTGATCCTTTTTTGCCTCATCTGCGTTAATCAGATTGTGATTTATATCAAATGCAAATGGAACTTTCAAAGCTGACATTTTTATTGCCTCAGATTAAACCGGTTTCATAAAAGTGTATTTTGCTGCGACTCCAGACAAAGTATTGAATCCAATATTTTATCTGGAGGAGTCAATAAATATGGGCATTTTTTAACTGGGGCAAATTGCATCCATAGCTAAAAAAATTAAGCAGCCTCTCTCCACACATAACGATGGTGAAGCCCTCCAACCCGCGGGAGGGCGATCAGCTTCCCGTTTTCTGGTTCGAACCGTACCTGACGTTCAAATGGCGTATCTTTTGAAAGGCCAAGATGGGTTCTATCATAGTGATAATAGTCGAAATAATCTGACAAAATGTTTTTTAAATGTTCTTCGTTAATCACAATTATATGATTCAAGCAATCACGCCGGATACTACCTATAACTCTTTCACAGTAAGGGTTTTGCCAGGGACTATGGGCGCAGTCTTTACTTCTTCTATTTCCATATTTCTTATACGCTTTTGGAAAACTTTACCATAAATTCCGTCACGATCTCTTAATAAATATTTCGGTGTTGTATTCCAGGGACATGCTTCTACTATTTGCTGAGCGGTCCATTGGGCTGTAGGGTTCATGGTTACATTGAAATGAAGGACTTTTCGCCGTTCATGCCATAGCACCACAAACACATACAGGAGCTTAAAATTGGCTGTAGGCACAGTAAAAAAATCTATGGCATAAGTACTGTTCATGTGATTCTTTAAAAATGTCCGCTAAGTCTGAGATGGGGGCTTACCAACCTTATATCTTTTGATCATATTTGAAACCGTTCGCTCAGAAATCTCGATACCCAGTTTAATAAGTTCACCATGCAGTGCAGGTGCCCCCCAAAGAGGGTTTTCCTTTATCATTTTTTTAACTATCCTCTGAGTTTTTATATCAGTGGAAGGTCGTCCTAATTTTTGAGACTTGAATTTCCAATATAGTTTAAAACCCTTTCTGTGCCAGCGTATTACAGTCTCCGGTTGTACTTAGATCAATGCATTTCCCCAGCCATTCCATAATCGGGAGAGTATTACCCAGAAAAGGCGATCTCTTCTGCGGATTTTAGGGCGACGAACCGAATGCTTCATGACAGCAAGTTGCTGACGAAGGGCAAGGTTTTCAATTGCAAGCCGAGAATTCAATTTAAATATCAAGATCATGATGAAAAATGTGAAAATTATAGTCTCCATAATGCTTGAGGGCTTTATCAGGCATGACCTGAATTGTCAATAATTTCAGGCATGACGAATTAATGCGAAGGACAGGTAAAATCCGGTGCATGTTGATTGTTATGAATCGTTATACCTGAACTAAATGGTCGTCACGCTCCGGTGCGATTAGCCCAAGGCTCCACTTTCCAATCGGTGTTTTTTTGTCCCACCATTCACATTGTCTTTTAAATAACATGTCAGCAACAAAACTTGCGATCTCTTCATCAGTTTTGTCAGGTTGTAACTCATTGTTTTTTATGGCGTTATATAGTTCTCTTGCATGTTTTCTTTTGGTTCTCGTATCTATTTTTTTGGTAAGCACTGAAATTAGAGGGTTTAAGAATAGAGCCATTAAAATAAACATTACGAGCCCAAAACCTATTATGACCCCTATACTTAAAAATATAGCCTTGATATTTTCGCTTTTTTGGTAAGGGCTATTATTTATATCGAAGTCACGAATTCCTACGCCCTTGGCCACAATGCTTACTTCGGGCTCTTCAGTTCCTTCAAAAAGTATTCTAAGTTGTAAGCCGTAGTCAGATCTTTCTGTTCGATTTATCGATGAAATTTTATACGAAAAGTTGTATGAACTTCCATCAAAGGCCATTTTTTTTGATTCTTCCACTAAATCGTAAACTTCATCTTGGCCTACGGCCGAATAGGCAAAGACCTTAAATTCTGATTTCTTTTTTGGTGTTATTTTTATACTTATAGGAATGTCCAAGTAGTCTTTAGTTGTATAGTTTAACAAGTAAATTTGAAACAGCCCTAGTTTTTCTTTTTCTTCATTATTGACCGTCAAAATGATGTCGTCAGAAGGAAATTTGGGCTTTGAAAAATAATTTTCATCAAAGCTCTTATGAAGATCCATCTTCGAAATCTCGAGTTTCTGAGAGTAAAAATAGTAACTCCCCCAAAATGCAAAAATAGCGCTTAGCGCAGCAACAAGTATATTTTTCCATGTTTCATTCATGTTCGGTTTTGTACTCCTAAAAAAACAACTTCACAAATCACTGGCTCGTCCGGTGGATTTTGGTTGTTGATATTTTTCCCATTATAGAATCCTAATTTACACATCAAGATGTTACCCTAATTTCCGTCCAGTGAAGGGTTAAATTTCACTCAAACCATGAGCTATTATCAACTTCTACATCTTGAGGGTGGATATCGATATTTTTAGGATCTCGAACATCTCCATGGGCAAGAAAATTAAAAGAAAATTCATCATGGATTTCCGTGGCATCATGTTTTCCTCCATAGTTCAGAGTCACTGAAACATAACCATTACCTTCAATTATTATATTTGAATCGTTTATGTCACTAATTTCGAAATCATCAACATATGATGAATCAACATATGTACTGTTACTGAGAATATCTAGTTCATCAAAAGTATTGGACACCATGGCACTGATTATTTCTCTATCAATATATCCTTGAAGTTCATGTTTGATTTCATTTTTACAATCTTCAATTAGAGAAAAAATGGTAATGAAAGAATCTAAAACAGAATTTACATATTCCTGACAAACAGTATTCGCAATATTAAATGTGCCTTCGTTTACATGTGTAAATTTGGAAAGTACCCTGATATTACGGTTAATCTCTTTCCACGATTCACTTATATCAAGATTAAGCTCATCTGAAAGAAATGTGGGGCTTTAAACCTCCAAAAATTGAATATTGAAGCCTTTGTTTCCTTGTGACGTCACCTTCCCGAGCATTTGGATCTTGAGAAAACCATTGGTCACATTTTTTAACATTTTCTTTTGGGGCGAACCTGTCCAAGAGATGGCGTAATAATTCTCTCATTGAATAGGCAAAACTATTAAATCTTAAAGGATCCTCTTGCCTATTTTTAATATAATTCAAGGAAGCACCAAAGAGAGATTTTTCGAAATCAGTCTTGAGATATTTTTCTATTTTATTTGTTTGATCCTGCATAGTTGCCTTTAAAATAACCGGTATTAGCCGGTTCATTTCCGTTATTGTAATTTATAATGCAATAATCAAGGTTCGCTCCGACCTTTTTGTGTTCCGGTGCAGCAAAATGTTCAAGTAAGCCGTGCCATCATTGTTCAATTCCATTGCTCATGGTATCTTCTTACCGGCTTGCAGGTCGGTATCTTCACCCGACAAGGTTAAACCATGAGCAATTTAATCAAACGTTTTAAAGAAGATCTCCAACTTGCCGGTTATGCAAAAAGGAGCATTCAATCCTATACCAGCGCGGTTTTAAGACTACAGCGCTTTTACAATAAACCCTTAGAAGATATCACTGAAGAACTTTACTTTTTTTGATGGTGGATTGGGGGTTATCTCGTATTTAATATTTTTTTGAATAATACCATTTGGTCCTTGTCGCTTAAATAGCCTGTTGTGATTGGCACACCCTCTATTTCAGAAGGTCCCGGTTCAATTGAAAAACCCATTTTAGTATGGAAACCAATAGAGAGTTTATTAATTGGGGCAGTGCAGGAACGAACAATGTTTCTGGAATCTTGTAGACAAACATCATAAAATTTCTGATATAATATTTTGGCTAAACCACTCTTCCTGAACTCTGGGTGAATACCAACAAAATGAATATAACCTTCCTTGGAGTATTTCTGAGAAAAGAAACCAATGAGGAACCCACATAATTCAGAGTTTTTGAAAGCAACAAAGCAAGTTGGACTAAAATGAATAAGCAGTAACTTTGGAACTGAACTTCTTAGATCCCTTCCACCCCACCAATCTATAATGACAGAAATTATAGATTGGTGATCTGATGGTTTTGCATTTCGTATTTTGATTTTATTTAAGTTTTTCATAGGTTTGTTTTTATGTTTAGTGCAAAGAGATAACTTTGCTCTTCAGTCAAGTAGACCAAAGGAACTGCCCCTTCAGCCTCTCACAGAACCGTACGTGAAACTCTCATTTCATATGGCTCTTACCATCCAATTACTTTACAAAATTTCCAATGAACAAATAAGTCTGGTTGGCGTTTCTGAAGCCTTTTCAGCCACTTTAAAGATTTACGCCGACTCTTGAGCTTTTTGTATTTACTATAAGCCCATTTCCAGATTAAGTTGTCAAATCGAAACAGTATTCGAGCCAATTCCGGTTTTCCAAATCTCCCATAATAGTTAATCCATCCTATGAAGGCTGGCCTGCTACGTTTTGATAATTCATCGATCTCTGTATGAGTCCTGCTGCTGATCCTCCATGATCTCCAGACGTTTCCAATCTTTTTTGCTGCTTTCCTGCTTATAGCAGGTGTAAACGTCACAAAAAATTTCCCATATCTGCTCTTTGTCAGACGCGGTTTAAATGTAAAACCGAGAAAATCAAAACTTACTAATGGATAATCAGCTTTGTTATTTGAACTCTTACAGTACGCAATCTTTGTCTTTTCAGGGTGTAACGTCAAACCACAATTCTCAAACCTCTCTTCAAGAACCTTCTTAAGGCTGTTTGCTTCCCGTTCGCTTATACAGTGGCACACAATATCATCTGCATACCTCGCAAATTGTACCCCTGCCCAGTTTTTGGGTGCCCAAACATCAAAGACATAATGTAGAAATAGATTCGCAAGCAAAGGACTTATGACCCCTCCCTGGGGTGTTCCCATTTCTGGGTAAACAAGCTCTTCATTCGGCATCAGTATAGGCGCTTTCAACCATCTTTCAATGTATATCAACATCCACCGGTCATGAACATGTTTCCTGACCGCTTTCATCATGAGTTTGTGATTTATGTTATCAAAGAAACCTTTGATATCCATATCCAGTACCCAGGCCCGTTTCCAACACCGCTTGCGGGTTACTTCAATTGCATCATGTGCCGATTTCCCGGGGCGGTATCCATATGAATCAGGATGAAAAACCCGTTCCAATTCCGGCTCGATGAAAATCTTAACCACCATTTGAGCAATTCGATCAGAAACCGTGGGAATACCCAATGGGCGTGTTCCACCCTTGTCATCCTTTGGTATATCTTTTCTTTGCACGGGTGGTGGGAAATAACTACCAGAGGACATTCGATTCCAGAGCTTGTACAGATTACCTGAAAGATTTTGCTCAAAGTCTTTAAGACTTATTTTTATAATTTGACAGCGGAAACGAAGTCAAGTATAAAAATACTAACTGGATAACAAGCAATTTTGAACATTATCAAAGTTTGATATCATGATCAAAATACCTGAGGCACTTCAAAAAAAAACATAATCTGCTGTTGATTAACAGCACACGTCTCAAACAGACACACCAGCGAGGTCTTTCCATAGATGAAGGGGTTGCATGGGGCGCGAACGCTTTATGGGTGTACTATGGAAAAAAGCATAGCTTCGCCTTATCGGTTACATGGATGTTCCCGGAAAAAAACTCACAACGATAACTTGACTCAAGTTCTTATACCTCTCCCATTAAAAAAGCAATCGGTGAAAGCCTTATCTTTTAAAATATAGTAAAAACTGTTTATCAACAGGCGGAGGGATTGAAGGCGAACGCTGTTCTCCGTTATAGCATTAAGCGTTTCAATCATCAGACGGTACTTCCCATGGAGAAATCAGGGGTTACTATTTGCACCCAAGAGAAAACCCGGGGTTGAAATTATCCGGGATTCCCGGACAGGCTGAAAAGAGCATCCTTATTTTCCAAATATCATTTTGCTCTCTGTTTTCAGAAAGTTATAAACATTTTCCCGCCAGAGGCGCTGCTTGATTTATCCATGGGCATGTGTTACAAGCTACTGTTTTTTAAAGTAAAAATATAAAAAACGTTTCCAAAAAAATATAATCGCCGAATAAACATACGGCAAAAGGAGAAGAAGAATGGTTTTGGGGGAATATATATTTGCTGCAATGGCAATACTGGGTGCCGGTGTCATCAGAGGGTACTCCGGATTCGGTTTTGCCATGATTTGCGCTATCACCCTTTCTTTTATCTTTCCCCCATCCCAGGTCACCCCTGTTATTTTATGCCTGGATACGCTTGCCAGTTCCTGGCTGCTTTACAAAGTCAGAAAACAGGTGGACTGGAAGGGATTAAAATATATTGGGTTTGGCGCGCTTCTTACCTTGCCCCTGGGTTCCCTGGCCTTGGTCGTCGTTCCCATGAATTACATGCGCATTTTCATATCCCTTGTCATCATCTGCCTTTGTGCCGGTTTACTTAAAAACAAAAAACAATTCAAATCAACCGGCCCTGGAACCACCGTCGGAGTCGGCATGCTTTCAGGCTTTTTGACCGGTGTGGCAGCCATTGGCGGACCACCGATCATTCTGTTTTATTTTTCCTCGGACAGATCCGTATCCGTATCCAGGGCTTCCATGATTGCCTTTTTCCTGATGGTGGACAGCCTGGCACTGCTTTCCAGTGCCTGCTACGGGTTGCTGAACCACCAGACACTGGTGTTGTCCGTTTCCCTGATCATTCCTTTAATCCTAGGCATATGGGTCGGAAATTTTTTATTCGGAAAATTTTCAAATGAAGCCGCCTTCAGAAAACAGGTCATCCTTCTTCTCATGGCAATTGCCCTTATCTCCCTGGTGAAATTTGCTTTTTTATCCTGATTGTTTCTAACAATATTTAGTGGAAGGCAGCATAGATATACGGGTATCGGTTTTAGCCAGTTCAACCCATCTTTTGTTGTAACCAGGTTAAGGTTTCCGGGAAGGTCTTAAATCTTAGGTTTGTTCCTGTTTCATCATAGGATTCATTTATGATGCTGGCTTTGGTACGCAACTGTCCTAAAAGGTGTCCCTTGTCGTAGGGGATCACCATGGTAGTTTCGATCATATTTGATTCAAAATACCCAAGAATTTTCTTGCGTAGGAATGCGACACCCTTGGGGTTATGCGCTGAAATGAAGATTCCATCGGGAAATTCACGAGTTATTTCTTCCAGTTCTCCGGTTGTGAGTTTGTCAATTTTGTTCAGGATCAAACGGCTTGGAATTTTTTCACCACCGATCTCTTTCAATACCGATTGGGTCACAGCCAATTGAGATCGAAAAGCCGGATCCGAGACATCCACCGTAAACAAAAGCAAGGACGCGGCAAGGGCCTCATCAAGAGTAGATTGGAAAGATGCAACCAAATCGTGGGGTAATTTCTTTATAAATCCAACGGTATCGGAGACGAGCACCGGAGGAAACCCCTCCGGCTGCAAGGATTTTACACGGGTATCAAGGGTTGCAAATAATTTATCCTCCACCAATACATCGCTGCCGGTCAGTTTTCGCATCAGCGACGACTTGCCAGCATTGGTATAACCGATCAGAGAAACCTGAAAATTTTCGCTCCTGCGGCTGCGCCGCCTATTTTGCTCGTCACGAATTCCAACAAGGCGTAGCTTTAATTCGGATATGCGGTCTCTAATATGACGTTTGTTCAGTTCGTAGGAAGTCTCTCCTATACCTTTAGAACCGACACCACCGCCTTGACGATCACCGCCAATACGAGATGCCCTCAGCCTTGGTGCCAGATAAGCCAATTTGGCTATTTCCACTTGAATGATGGACTCCCGGCTTTTGGCATGACGGTTGAATATTTCGAGGATCACATAGGTTCGGTCTAAAACTTCGACACCGGTCGCCCTTTCAATATTTTGCAATTGCTTGGTGGATATTTCACCATCATAGACGACAACATCGGCTTCCACGTTGTTGTTTGCCAGTGGGCCGACTGGATAATTTTCCGCCATGTTATCCCGACCTTTATCCGATGATTTCCGGCTAAATCCTTCAACAATTCCTTTGCCGCCGGTATAGCTGGCAAGTTCTTTTAATTTTCCTGCGCCCAGGATGGTTCCCGTCTCAACTTTTGATCGGCGCTGGGTTAGCGTTGCGACAACTTCGAGACCCATGGTTTTTACCAGCCGCCTGAGTTCCAGGAGAGAGGATTCGTTCTCTTGATCGGAAACGCCATGGGTTTGAACGGAAAACAAGACTGCCCTCTTCTTTCCCTTGTCATCATTTGATTGTTCTGTCATCTGTTGGTTTGACCTTTGTGTATTAAATTTTCATGGAGATCTATCATCATCTCTTTTTTATCTGATCTACCCTATTTCCATTGCTGGACAAGGGACAATATCCCAGCGGTTTAGAGAACCTCCTTCAAATACCGGCCCGTATGACTCTTTGCAGAATTGGCAATTTTCTCCGGCGGTCCGGCTGCAATGATCTCTCCGCCGCTGCTGCCGCCTTCGGGGCCCAGGTCAATGACCCAGTCGCAACTTTTAATCACATCCAGATTGTGCTCAATGATGATCACTGTGTTTCCGGCGTCTGTCAGACGCTGGAGAACCGTGAGCAGCATTCTCACATCCTGGAAATGAAGACCTGTTGTGGGTTCATCCAGAATATAAAGGGTCTCCCCTGTTCCCCGCTTGGCCAGTTCCCGGGCCAGTTTGATGCGCTGTGCCTCTCCCCCGGACAGGGTGGTGGCGGCCTGGCCCAGTTTAATATAGCCAAGTCCCACATCCATGAGAGTGTCCAGTATGTGGGCAATTTTAGGGTGGCTTTCAAACAATTTTCTTGCCTGGACAACAGACAGGTCCAGAACATCGGCAATGGAATGATCCTTGTAGGCAATCTCCAGGGTGGACCGGTTAAACCGTTTGCCCCCGCATTCCTCGCAGGGAACAAACACGTCGGCCAGAAAATGCATCTCCACCTTGATATACCCGTCTCCCCTGCAGGCTTCGCATCTGCCGCCCTTTACATTAAAGGAATACCGCCCCTTTTTATACCCCCTGGTCTTGGATTCAGGAAGCATGGCAAAAAAATCCCGAACATGGTCAAAAAGTTTGGTGTAGGTGGCGGGATTGCTCCTGGGGGTCCGGCCAATGGGTTTTTGATCAATATTGATGATCTTGTCGATATGGGACAGCCCGGTAATTTTTTCATGGGCGCCCACACTCAGTTGGGAATTATGAAGGGACACGGACAGTGCCGGATAGAGAATCTGGTTGATCAAAGTGGATTTGCCAGCTCCAGACACCCCGGTGACCGCCACCAGCAGACCAATGGGAATTTTGGCCGTCACATTTTTAAGGTTATTTTCCGATGCCCGGACAATTGAGATCCAGTGTTTGCCCTTATCGGCATGGTTCCGCCTTTTATCAGGCACCGCAATCTTCTCCTTGCCCGTGAGAAATTTCCCCGTGATGGAGGCGGGATTGGCTTTGATCTGCCCAGGAGTTCCCTGGGCCACGATCTGGCCTCCCAGATGACCTGCCCCGGGACCGATATCCACAATCCAGTCGGATTTTTCCATGGTTTCCTGATCATGTTCCACAATGATAAGGGTGTTGCCGATGTCTCTCAGATGGTGGAGGGTGGACAGCAATTTGATATTGTCCCGCTGGTGGAGGCCGATGGAGGGTTCATCCAGAATATACAACACCCCGGTCAGTTCACTGCCCACCTGGGAGGCCAGACGGATGCGCTGGGATTCCCCCCCGGACAGGGTCGGGCCGCTGCGGTCCAGGGAAAGGTAATCCAGCCCCACATTGACCAAAAACCCGAGCCGGTCCGAGATCTCCTTGAGCAATTCCTCGGCAATGAGGCGTTTGTTGCCCGCAAGATCCAGTGATTCCACAAACCCATGGGCATCCCTTACGGTCATCCCGGTGAGGTCAATGATGGATTTTCCCCGGATCAAAACGTGTAGAACCTCATCCTTAAGCCGTTTGCCCTGGCAACTGGCACAGGTGGAGGAGGTCATAAACTCGGCATAATATTTTTTTTGTCCCTCGGACTGGGTATTTCGATACCGCCGCATCAGGGTGTGGACCAGCCCTTCGTGGGTCCGGGTAAACTCGGCCTGAATCTTGGCGGAATTCCAGTTCACCCGCATCTCCTTGCTCTTGGAACCGTAGAGCAGCAGACGCTGTTGGGGTTTGGGCAATTTTTTCCAGGGGGTATCAAAATCGATGCCCCATTGTTCCTCCATGGCCAGCAGCTGACCTTTGCCCCAGGAATTGTCATTCTGGTACCGGGGATTTTTAAGAAAATAATTTTTCCAGGGAACCACAGCCCCCTGGCGGATGCTCAACTCCTTGTTGGGGACCACCTTGTCCGGGTCTATGGCCAAAAGAGTCCCGATGCCGTTGCAGTCAGGGCACATGCCCTGGGGGGAGTTAAAGGAAAAGATCTGGGGAATGAGCTCTGGATAGGCGATGCCGCAGCAGGAGCGGGCCTCACTCATTTTCAGATCTTCCCTGCCCTCCATGTGAACGATGATCTGGCCATGCCCCAGTTTGAGGGCGTTTTCCACTGAATCGGTGAGACGCTTTTCAAATTGAACATCCTGCCGAACCACCAACCGGTCCACCACCACCTCGATATGGTGTTTCTTGTTCCGGGCAAGGGTCTGGACATTTTCAAGCTGTTGAACCACCCCGTCCACCCGGACCCGGGCATACCCCTCTTTTTTCAATTCATCCAGCCGCTCCCGGTGTTCCCCCTTTCGGTTTTCCACAATGGGGGCCAGAATCAAAATTTTAGAGGAAACGGGCAAAGAAATAATCTGGGAGACCATACTCTGGGCATGGCCCCTTCCCACCTTTTCCCCGCATTTACAACAATACTGGGTACCCACCCGGGCAAAGAGCACCCTCAGATAATCATAGATTTCCGTGATCGTACCCACGGTGGACCTGGGATTTTTACTGGCGGCCTTCTGCTCTATGGCAATGGTGGGGGAAAGTCCCCGGATGGTATCGTATTTAGGTTTTTCCATCTGTCCGATAAATTGCCGGGCATAGGAGGACAAGGATTCCACATACCGGCGCTGCCCCTCCGCAAAGATAGTATCAAAGGCCAGGCTTGATTTTCCCGAACCCGACACCCCGGTAAACACCACCAATCTCTTTTTGGGAATTTCCACATCAATATCTTTGAGGTTATGCTCCTTGGCACCTTTGACAATGATCCGGTCCAGTTCCTTGGTGTCAGAGGACTGCACCACGGGTATTTTTTGGATTGATACCGGCTCTTCTAAAAAAGATTCCGGCAGAATCCCATCTGTTAAATTTTCATTTTTATCGGATATACAGCTGCTGTTTTTCATATTTTACCAGGACGGCTCCCTAGGGTTCGTTACTTTTTTATCACCAATTGAAAATAATAAGCACGGCAGATCAAAAAGTAAAGATGGGGAGTTAAGGACAATAAGACCGGATTTTATTTGTCCTGGTTATCTGTATGTGCTATGAAATACAGGTATTATGACAATCCAAAAATATCATTTTGAAACCGGCATCTACCGCCCGCCCAGTGAAGGAGGAAGTGCTTCATTGCTGCTCCGGTTCACCCGAAACTGCCCCTGGAATCACTGCACCTTTTGCGCCATGTACAAGACCCAAAAATTCCAGCTCCGGCCCATAACCCAGATCAAAACCGAAATAGATGCAATGGCCCTGCTTGCCCGGGATTTAAAAGATGCATCCCTTGCCCTGGGTGGGAAAATAAGTCGGGATTCCGTCATCGCCCTGATGGAAAAGGCGCCTGAACTCCATCACCATGAGGGGTTTTCCATGCTGATCCACTGGCTCATGGCCGGGGGGACAACCGCCTTTATCCAGGATGGCAACAGCATGATAATGAAAACCGAAAATCTTCTGGAGGCCCTGAACCACCTGAGAACCACCTTTCCCTCCATCAACCGGGTCACCACCTATGCCCGGGCCAGAACCCTTGTCCAAAAGTCGGCCAAGGATCTTCTGTCCATCAGAAAAGCCGGATTGAACCGGCTCCACCTGGGACTGGAAACGGGGGATGATCCCTTGTTAAAGGCCATCAAAAAAGGGGTGACCTCAGAAGGCCAGATTGATGGCGGCCAGAAAGCCATGGCCGCCGGATTCCAGGTATCAGAGTATTGGATGCCCGGCCTGGGGGGAAGGGAAAGAAGTCAAGCCCATGCAACAAACACCGCCCGGGTACTCAACGCTGTCAATCCCCATTATATCCGTTCACGACCCTTCCGGGCCATTTCCGGCACCCCGATCCGGGCCCAAATCCAGGCAGGTAAAATGCAGATTCTCTCCCCCAAAGAGCAGATGATGGAACTAAAGCAGATGATCACAGCCCTTGAGGTTAGTTCCAGGGTGTGTTTCGACCACGCCGGAAATAATTGGAAAAATGGTCGGGGGGGTATTTTATTCACCCATGATTATGAAGGATATAAATTTCCCGAGCAAAAGGCTGAAGTTCTGGCGCTTGTGGAGGAGGGGCTTAAAAACGCCAGTTCTTCCCCGTTTCTTCATCTATAACGGCTGGACGATCACGGTTAAATCTACCCGTTAAATCATCCGGTGAAATTTATTTTTTATTCCACCCCCTCAACCCGTGATAGTCTGTCATCAGCCTGTCCATTTCATCTTCTGTAATCACGGCCTTGCTGTCTTCCAAAGGGGTATGAAACACCTTGGGCAGGGTTTCATCTGCCGTTGTCATTCCTTCCCTGAGATTAAATTTCCTGACCTTTGATGCAATATTTCCGGCGATGAGGGCCAGATTTTTCTGGGACCCGTCAATGCCCGTGGCAGCCGTTACCATTTTTCCCAACAATTCCCAGGGATACAGATCCCGATAAAATTTGCACAGAATCATGGCGTCAAAGAGGGTGAGCCGGTCCTCAAAATCAATGAAAAGCCCGGCCTTATCCTCAATCTGGTCGGGATCAATCATGCCGGCAAGCTCAGGCTTGTAAAAAGTAGCCCTAAGATGACAGGCCCCCCGGTCGGAGGAGGCGTAGGCAAGGCCCATACCCTTGAGCGCCCGGGGGTCATACCCGGCCGGTTCCATGCCCTTGACATGGACGGCTGCATCTTCCATACCCCATTTTTCGGCTGCATGGACAATCCCCCGGGACAGCAGTTCTCCAACACCTTCCCTAGTGGCGATGAGGTTTAGCAGAACAGCAATTGCCCCGGCATCCCCGAATCTTATCTCATAATCGGATTTGCCCTGTTCAAAGGCTGCCATGGCAAAGGCGCAGAGGTTGCCCGCCGTGATGGTATCCATCCCCAGGCTGTCGCAGAGGTGGTTGAGGTGAACGATTTCCTCAATTGAATCCACCATGCACAAGCCCCCAAAGGTATAAAGGGTCTCGTATTCCGGCCCCTCCAGCACAAGGCCTTTATGGGGACCCTTCAGCACACGGGTCATTCTGCCGCAGGCGAGGAAACACTTGGCACAGGCATGGGGTTTTACCTCACATCTGGTATGCAGGGCATCGGCGGATATTTTTTCCCAGTGGGGGGCGGTGCCCATGGTCCAGTATTTTGTGGGAAACGCCTTGGCCCCATTCATGACCTTCACCATCTGGGAGGTGCCCATGGATTTATAGGCATGGACCACGGGGCTGTCTTTGGATTCAGCAGCCATTTTTTTTGACAGGTCAACCATCCCCCGGGTGTCATGGTAAATCCGCTTTTTGTCCCCGGAAAACAGAATGGCCTTAATATTTTTGGATCCCATGACCGTTCCGGTACCACCCCGTCCTGCGCACCGCCAGCCATCATTTTTAACAATGGCAAAGTTCACCCCATTCTCGGCAGCCGGCCCCACAACCACAACCCCTGATTTCCATCCTTTACCCGTTTTTGTTCCATAACGCTGATTTACAAAGGCTTCGGTTTCAAAGGTGTTTTTCCCCGCAATATCTGCCCCGTCATGGACAACCACCCCCCCGGGGTGGATCTCCAGCACTGACAGCTCACTGGCCCTGCCCTTGATGAGGATGGCATCAAAGCCAGTGGCGCTGATGGCTTCCGGCACCCGCCCCCCGGAATAGGATTCTGCATAGAGCCCGGTCAGGGGAGACTTGGTAAAGATACCGTAGCGGGAAGCCCCCCAGGTAACGCCCCCGGTTACAGCCCCGGTGGCAAAAATCAAATGGTTCTCCCTGGACAGGGGGTCAACCCCCTTTGGGTTCTGCTCAAATAGCAGCCAGGAAGCAAGCCCCTTTCCCCCGAGATATCTCGCATATATATTGTCGTCTATTGGTTGTATTTCACTGGTTCCGGTTGTCAAATCGATATTTAAAATCTGGTTATAAAATCCCTGCATGGTGACCCTCCTGCATACTTCAAATAAAAAAAACTGTTCCTATCTTTTGTATTATTATCATATTTGGGATTTTCTGCTCACATAATTCAACCTCACCCTGTGAAATTCACATTGCATTCCGTCGGTTGAATTTGATAATAGTAAATGTATGAAAACAGAAAAAAGATATGATCTGGCCTATTCAAGCTGCCCCAATGATACCTTTATTTTTAAAGGCATTGCCAAAAAATTAATTCACACCCGGGGAATGAACTTTAACATTGTTCTTGAGGATGTGGAAACACTGAACCAAAATGCAGCCAGAGAGGCCTATGATATTACCAAACTCTCCTTTGCCGCCCTGGGAAATCTTTTGGACAAATATGCCCTGCTGAGAACCGGTGCTGCCCTGGGAATAGGGTGCGGCCCCCTGGTCATTTCCCTGGCCCACCGGACCCTTGATGATAAAGAAAAAAACAGGGGGCAAGATAACAAGGAAAACTGCCCTGGGGGTATCCAAGAGAAACAAGTTGTTGCAGTGCCGGGATTGGGCACAACCGCCTACCACTTGTTCAGCTTCTATATGAAGGATAAATTTCCAACTGTTGAGACCACCATCATTCCCATGCCATTTGAACGCATCATGCCGGCGGTGATGGAGGGAAAAGCCGACTTTGGGGTGATCATCCACGAAGGCCGGTTTGTATATCAGAACATGGGTCTTGAGATGCAAGCCGATCTGGGACAGTGGTGGGAGGACAAAACATCCCTTCCCATTCCCCTGGGCTGTATTGCCGTGAAACGCAGTATTGATCCGGCCCGGGCTCTGGAAATCCAGACCCTTATCAGAGAATCCATTGACCATGGTTTTTCACACCCCACCCTGGGGGATGAGTATATCCGCTGCCATGCCCAGGAAATGAGTGAAGAGGTGACCCAGCAGCATATAAACCTTTATGTCAATGAATTTTCAAAGGATATCGGAGACAAAGGAACCACTGCCGTGACCACCTTTTTTGAGTATGCTGCCCGGGCAGGACTGATGGAAAAAACCGCCTATCCCCTGTTCGCCTGTCCCCAATGAGCCCAATTACCAGGGATACCGACATGAGACAAACCGACACCCCGATTGATCCCTTTGTCAGGGAGGTTCTTGAGACCATTTCCCGATTTAATATGATCCGAGAAAAGGAGACCATCCTGGTCTGTGTCTCGGGCGGCCCCGATTCGGTTGCCCTGGTACGGGTTCTTTTATATCTAAAAAAAAGGCTGAACATCACCACCCTGGGCATTGCCCATTTAAACCACGGGATCAGGGGGGAAGAATCCGATGGGGATGAGGCGTTTACCCGAGAGATTGCCGCTAGGTTTTGCCTGCCCTTTTTCACCCGAACAATGGACATAATAAAACTGGCAAAGAAAGAACACCTCTCACTGGAGGAAGCCGGCCGGAATGCCCGGTATGATTTTTTTGCAACAACAGCAGATGCCAATGGATTCACAAAAATTGCCATGGGCCACAACCTGGATGACAATGCCGAGCAGGTACTCATGAACCTGCTCCGGGGATCAGGGCCCAGGGGATTGACCGGGATCCCCCCGGTTCGGGAAAACCGGTTCATCCGTCCCCTGATTTCCATGACCAAATCCCGAATACTGGGGTTTTTAACGGCAGAAAACCAACCCTTTATACTGGATTCTTCCAATACAGACCAATCCTATCTGCGCAATAAAA
Source organism: Desulfobacteraceae bacterium (assembly GCA_016744295.1). Taxonomy (GTDB): domain Bacteria; phylum Desulfobacterota; class Desulfobacteria; order Desulfobacterales; family Desulfobacteraceae; genus NBML01. The sequence continues at coordinate 23,867 of JADGEQ010000017.1, forward strand.
TCCGCCACAATTTAATTCCCCGGCTTGAGCGCCAATTTAACCCTGAAATAAAATATAGTCTGGATCGCCTCAGTCACATTCTCCGCCAGGAGGAAGATTTTTTGGAAGACCAGGCCGCCCGGGCTCTCAAGAACTGTCTCATTGGGCAGGAAGCGTCTCGGGTGAGACTGTCAATTCCCCCATTGACCCAAAACCACCCCGCCATTATCAACAGGGTTTTGCGACTGGCCATAGAATCGATCAAAAAAAATCTAAGAAGGATCACCCTGACCCATATCCAGGATATCCTTGCCCTTATGAAAGGGGCAGAATCCGGCAAAAGCCTTGATTTGCCGGGGCAAATAAGGATTTACAAAGGTCATGATACCCTCCTGCTTCAAAAAGAGTCCCTGCCCCTAAGACAACTGGGCAGGACGCAAAAGCTTTTCAGACGGGGTGACACAGAGAATCCAAAGAAAAAAAACTAAAAAATATTTTCTTGTATATTCGAATTTTATGTTTATATATATTCCACGGTTTTATTGATTCCATCAATTAAAAAAAGAAACATATAAAGAGAGGAAACACTTTGAATCAATTCTATAAAAACATTTCCCTGTGGCTGGTGATTGTTATGATGATGGTCATGCTCTATAATATTTTCAACCAGCAGCAGACAGGACAGGCAGAGGTAGGGTATTCAGAATTTCTGTCCATGGTGGAAAACGGACGGGTTCAGAGTGTGGTGATCCAGGGACAAGAATTATATGTCACCGACAGCAGCGGCGGCAAATATAAAAGTTTTGCCCCAGAGGACGGAGACATGATCCAGGTATTAAGAACCAGCGGAGTTGCCATCCAGGCCAAACCGCCGGCAGAATCCTCATGGCTCATGTCCATTGTGGTCTCCTGGTTGCCCATGATTGTTCTCATTGGTGTGTGGATTTTCTTCATGCGCCAGATGCAGGGCGGCGGTGGCGGCGGAAAGGCCATGTCCTTTGGAAAGAGCCGGGCCCGTCTCATTGATGACAAGGGAGAAAAAGTCACCTTTGCCAATGTGGAAGGGATTGATGAGGCCAAGGAAGAACTGGAAGAGGTGGTGGAGTTCTTAAAAACCCCGGACAAGTTTACCCGCCTGGGCGGCCGGATTCCCAAGGGCGTTCTGCTGGTGGGAAACCCGGGAACCGGTAAAACCCTTCTTTCCCGTGCAGTTGCCGGAGAAGCAGGGGTCCCCTTTTTCACCATTTCCGGATCGGATTTTGTTGAAATGTTTGTGGGGGTGGGTGCATCCCGGGTAAGGGATTTGTTTGCCCAGGGCAAAAAAAATGCGCCTTGTATCATCTTTATTGATGAGATTGATGCCGTGGGCCGCCAGAGGGGAGCCGGCATGGGCGGCGGTCATGATGAACGGGAACAAACCCTGAACCAGCTGCTGGTGGAGATGGACGGCTTTGAATCCAATGAAGGGGTCATTCTAATGGCAGCCACCAACAGGGCCGATGTTCTGGATCCTGCCCTCCTCAGACCTGGACGGTTTGACCGCCAGGTGACGGTGGACATGCCGGACATCAAGGGCCGGGAAGGCATACTCCGGGTACACATGAAAAAAACACCCCTGGATTCCGACGTAAGTCCGACTATTCTGGCCAAGGGAACCCCGGGATTTAGCGGTGCAGACCTTGAAAACCTGGTCAACGAGGCAGCCCTCCTGGCTGCCAAGCGAAACCATGAAAAACTGAGTATGCGGGATTTTGAAGATTCCAAGGACAAGGTCTACATGGGCCTTGAAAGAAAATCCAAGGTGATCAAGGAAGAAGATAAAAAGACCACAGCCTACCACGAAGGCGGCCATGCTCTGGTTGCAAGATTGTTGCCCAATACCGATGCCGTCAACAAAATCACCATCATCCCCAGGGGAAGGGCTGCCGGTGTCACCTGGTTTTTGCCCGAAGAGGGGGATTTCAAATACAAGGATCAGCTGGAAAATGAGCTGGCCATTGCCTTTGGAGGCCGGGTAGCCGAAGAGATCATATTCAAGCGGATCAGCACCGGTGCTTCCAATGATATTAAGCAGGCCACAAAGCTGGCCAACCGAATGGTGAGAAGCTTTGGTATGAGTGACAGCCTGGCCCCCCTTTCCTATGAAGACCATGATGACAATATTTTCATCGGAAGGGAAATGACCCAGGCAAAAAGTTATTCAGAGGAGACCGCCCAGAAGATTGATGCAGAGATTGCCATCATAATTGACCGGGCCTACCAATGCGCCAAAAAAGTTCTGGAAGAGAACCTGGACCTCCTCCACGCCCTCACAGATCTGCTCATTGAAAAAGAGACCGTACTGGGACCGGAACTGGATGATCTCATTGCCCAACTAAAACCTGATTTTGATTTTTACGGCCGAAAAAACATCAAAATCCAGCCGGAAGAGGTTAAACCGGAAGAGGTTAAAGAAGATGAGTCCAAGCCCGAGGATCAGGATTCAGATGACACCGAATCCCAAGGTCTACCGGAAGATTCAGACCCAAAAGGTTCAGACAAAGAAGAGAGTGACGCTGAAAATCAGGATAAAGAAAGGGATTAGGAAAAATGTCCGTACCCGAGTATACCCTTGAGTTTGGCAAATTTCGTCTTGAACTGGGATCCCATGCCTGCATCATGGGCATTTTAAACGCCACCCCGGATTCCTTTTCCGACGGGGGCCGGTTCAACACCCTTGAAACGGCATTGGAACAGGGCCGTAACCTGGCAAAGGCCGGTGCCCACATTCTGGACATCGGGGGAGAATCCTCCCGCCCCTTTGCCGAGCCCGTGTCCGAACAGGAAGAGCTGGACCGGGTCATCCCGGTGATTGAAATTCTTTCCCGACAGATTGAAATCCCCATCTCCATTGACACGGTAAAGTCAACGGTGGCCATGGCGGCTCTGGATGCAGGGGCCGCCATTATCAATGACATATCGGCCCTTGAAAAAGATCCTGCCATGGCATCTCTTGCCGCCGAAAAAAACGTTCCCTGCATCCTCATGCATATGAAGGGAACGCCTGAAACCATGCAGGTCGCCCCGGACTATGAGGATCTCATGAAGGAGATCACGAGTTATCTTGCTGAAAGAGCCGAATTTGCCATAAAAAAAGGAATTGCAAAAAAAAACATCATCCTGGATCCGGGCATTGGGTTTGGGAAAACCGTTGCGCACAACCTGGTGCTGATCAATCACCTGAACAGGATTACCCAGCTTGGATACCCTGTATTAATGGGACCTTCTCGGAAATCATTTATCCAGGCCATACTAAACAAACAAGAGAAGACACCCATTGGTCCGGATAATATCAAGACAGAATACGGAACACTGGCAGCGGTTGCCGCCTCTGTTTTCAAGGGTGCCCATATTGTCAGGGTTCACGATGTTGAAAAGATCATCTCCTTTACCCGCATTATTGATGCCGTCAGGAATGCCTGATTTTATAGCGCTTTCCCGTGGGTCTACCCTCTTTTCGGGGGTATTTTTGTTTTTGCTGCTGATTTTCGGATGCACCGTTGAACCGGTGGAAACCGACCTCCTTTTGCCTGTGGATTTTTCCAATATACCCGAAGGCATGGTATTAACCTATCACCAAACAGAGAAAATTGAGATCCGAATCCAGACCGATCCCCGCCTCGTTGAGATGATCAACAAGGAAACAATCCTATACCCGGCAGACCTGTACACAGATCTTGAATTTGACCCGGCCGGGGATTCAGACTCCATTGAGCCCGGATCATATGTGCTGCCCGTGGACAAAACCCGGATACCCATGGATCCGGCCATTAAAATTCTTTCTATCAATCCCTCTTTTTTGAGCGTTCGCCTGGAAAGGAAAATCACCAAAACCTTCAAAATCACTGTGCCCTATATTGGAACGCCAGCCCAGGGACATCTGGCGATGGAACCTGTTTGTGAACCAGCCTTTGTACAACTGACCGGGGCTGAATCCCTAATCAACGGCATCGATCAGCTAAAGACAAAATCCATCGATCTGGCCGGGGCCGGGGAAGAATTCAAAAAAAATATGCCCCTGGATCTTGAAAATCCCCTGCTCTATTCATCCAGCCATACCATGTTCACCGTGACCGTTCCCATCCAGCAGCAGATGGTGACAAAAACCGTGGCCGATATCCCCATTCAGGTTTGGAATACTACCTCAAAGGTCAAAATTGAACCCCCTGTGATCACCATAGAAATAAAAGGCCCCTTTGACACCCTGGGCAATCGAACAATTGTGGATCAAATTTATGCCTTTATTGATCTAAAAGACCTTACAACCGGAATATATGCCCGGCATGCCTACATAAACGTGCCCGTGGATTTGCTTATGACAGGGGCTACCCCCCAGGTTTTTACCGTTAAAATTGAATAGAGGAGATACCAAATGCTACTGGTTATTGATGTGGGGAATACCAACACGGTTATCGGCGTATACGACAAGGATATTCTCAAGGAAGACTGGCGGATCCGAACGGTCCGGGATAATACAGCCGATGAATTTAATGTGCTGGCCAATGCCCTGTTTTCCGACAAGGGAATTGATACCAGCAGCATTACAAGAACCGTTATCTCTTCTGTGGTACCCTCTTCGGTTCGCATTTTAAATGATTTCTGTGAACGATACCTCAAGTTAACCCCTCTGTGGATCAACCCGGCATCGGTAAAGACACTTATGCCCATTCTATACAAAAATCCCAATGAGGTGGGTGCAGACCGGATCGTCAATGCCGTGGCTGCCTATGACAAATATAAATCCGCCCTGATCATCATTGATTTTGGGACGGCCACCACCTTTGACGCCATCACTGAAAAGGGAGAATATTTAGGAGGCGCCATAACACCGGGGGTGATGATTTCATCCGAAGCGCTGTTTCAAAGGGCATCCCGCCTTCCCCGGGTGGAGATATTCAAGGCCCCGGAACGGGTAATTGGTGACGACACCATTGAAAGTATCAAATCCGGGATCATATACGGAAATGCCGCAATGGTGGACGGAATGGTGGCACGGATGAAAGCGGAGATGAACGCAAACCCCAAAATTATTGCCACCGGCGGCCTTGCCCCCCTTATTGCCGGCGTTTCCCTGACCATTGAAACCGTGGATCAGTCCCTGACCCTGGACGGGTTGAGAATCATCAGTAAGGAATTGTAATTCCCGTCATGAAATCCATAGGTGTCTGGACATATTCTCTAGTGTTAATATGTTTCATTTTTATTACGGATGCCTGGGCCCTGGCCCCGGAAGAGGTGTTGGTCATTGCCAACAAAAAGGCGGCAAAAAGCCTGGAGCTTGCTGATTACTACATGAAACAGCGCAGTATACCCCCTGAAAATCTGGTATTGCTTTGGATGACAGACAAGGAAACCTGTACCTGGTTGGAATATAATGCCAAGGCCATCCCCCCCATCCGCCGATTTTTAAAGAAAAATCCCCGTATCCGTGCCATGGTGACAATCTTTGGCATCCCCCTGAGAATTACCGGACCAAAGGATTCTCTGGAAGAAAGAAAACAGATGGGACTTCTCTGTGACCAAAGAAAAGCCATTGAACAACAATTAAACGCCGCAGCGGTTGACTCCACCACCCACAAATCGCTTCAAACGACACTTGCCCGGGCACAGAACAAGATCAGGCAATTCAAAATAAACCATGACAAGACAGCCTCCTTTGACTCGGAACTGAGTCTGGTCAAGCAGGAAAGTTATGATTTAAATTTCTGGCAGCCCAATCCCTTTTATCTGGGATTTAAGGATCAAACGCCCAAAATCCCCAAATCAAATGTCATGATGACCAGCCGGTTGGATGCGGCCTCGGTAAAAATTGTCAAACGGATCATAGATGACAGTATTGAGGCGGAAAAAGAGGGAATCTCCGGCACTGCCTATTTTGACGCCCGGTGGAAAAACCCGGGAAAAAAAAAGCTTTTCGGCTACGCCTATTACGACCGGTCCATCCACAATGCAGCCCAATTTCATTCCCTAAAAAAAATTTTACCCGTGGTGATTAACGACACCCAGGATCTATTTCAACCCGGAGATTGCCCGAAGGCAGCGTTGTACTGTGGCTGGTACAGCCTTGCCAAATATATAGATGCCTTTCAATGGGCCAAGGGGTCGGTGGGCTACCATATTGCCAGTAGTGAAGCCACCACATTAAAACAAAAAGACAGCCAGGTCTGGTGCAAACGAATGCTGGACAACGGTATTGCCGCCACCATCGGTCCTACGGGGGAACCCTATGTCCAGTCATTTCCCGTACCGGAAATCTTTTTCAACCTGCTCACCGAAGGCTATCTGACCCTGGCAGAGTCCTATATGGTCAGCCTGCCCTTTCTTTCCTGGAAAATGGTACTCATCGGGGACCCCCTTTACCGAATGAAGATCAACCGATAAAACTTACTTTTTTTGACATTACCATGGACCGCATCATCTCTTCATCCTTTCTCTCGGGCTTTTAGGATTTGGATTATCCTTTGTGTTTTTACAGTCCTCCTTGATTGCAGCCGCCATCTTCATCTCACGGTTTGAAATAAGAAAAAAACAAAGGGCCTACCGTTGAATGGGAAATTGATAATGGTCTGAATCGGGGTAAGTTTGCTGTTGTTATCGCTTCAGGAATTGGCCGGGGGGGGGCACCTGGGCTTGAAGAAACAAGCAAACAGATTGAGCATGCTTTGAGTACTGAGGGCATGGAGATATTGAGTAATCTGAAAATTACCGGAAATACCGAATGCCTGGTCTGCGGGTTTGGCCAAACATGCCCGATGAGTTCACATCCGGTTAATAGCCTCTTCAATAACATTTTGCAGCCCTTGAAGTCCGACTTTTTTTTCCTCTAAAATGGGAAGGCCTGTCGCGTTACTTATCGTCTTTATATCATCTTCATAGTCATCTAAATCTCCAAGAGAGTCCAAGAGTACGATACCTTCCAGCATCGCATACCGATCTTTCAAAGATTTTTCATATTTTTCATATTTGTTCCAGAAGTTAATCCATTCAGGCGTTAAAAAGAAATATCTATGCCTAGGATCTGTCTGAAAGAGCCGGCCTTTCCCGCCAAACAAACAATCCATGCAGTTAATGGCATCAACTTTTGTTATTCCATAGGCATCAACAAGTTCTTTCATTTCATGCTTAAATCCCAAACAAACATCACCATAAATAACCACAATATCTTTCCGGCCCCGATCCAATGCTTTTTCAATTGTGCTCTTCAAGGCTTTTTCCAGAAGACTATAATCATAATGGAGCTTGGGACTGAGGAAAGTCACGTCGACTTTCAACAGGCCGGATTCAATCAAACTTTGTATTTCTTTTTTGACAATACCGCAGGATATTACAATCGGATTTTTGTTGTCTATCATATCGGTTCTCCCTAGCAACCAAAGAGTTTGAAACGTTCTTTTTTGGGATCTTCATTTATCATGTCTGACTTTCTTACATTTAAAATAAAAATCTCCTCTCAATTTGAACCTTTGTCAACTCAAATCCTAGTATGTATCTAAAAATATAAATCTGATTGGTATATTCAGAACAAAATTGATTGCACCCAATTTTAACGATAAAATTCAAAATCTCATGTTTCAGATACTCTCCTAGGGCAACTGGATTTATTCCTTTTTCCTCCTATAGCTCTATAGCTATTTAGTTAAATTTTATTTTTTTCAACCCGGTAACAAACTTGATTATCAAGCATTTTCAAAGTGCACTCTGAAGAAGTAAATACTCCAAAAACTACATCTGCACGAGATAAACCTATGTCCTGAAGTTGCCAATAGGGAACCCCTAGCAATTCGCCTCGCGCTCTATTCAAATAATGTCTGTATTTTATTTTGTTTGCAGCACTCTTCAACAATTCAACAAGATGGCAGGCAATAAGCTTTAACCACCTCAACGATACTGTTAGGAAAAGATTTCTATAAATAGATTGTCCCATAACTTTTCTCCTTCATAAACTTTAAAAAAAAATCCAGCGGCCCCCTTTCATAAAAAGAATATGATGAGCCTTGTCATTTGTCCAATGAATTGTTATGATACGAGCCATCTAAATAAACGATAGGTAAAACCAATATGGATAACCGATTGGATAGTGAATTATTAAGAACTTTTGTAGCAGTTGCTGATGTGGGTGGTTTTACACGAGCGACAAAAGTTGTGCACCGTACACAGTCAACTATCAGCATGCAAATGAAAAAATTGGAAGAAATTCTAGGACAAGCGCTTTTTTTACGTGAAGCAAGAGGTGTCAAGCTAACACCAGACGGTCTAACATTTTTAGAAAATGCGCGACGCATAGTGACGCTTCTTGACCAAGCGGAAAAATCATTTGAGAGCAAGCACGTTAAAGGTATTGTGAAAATTGGGATTCCAGAAGAATATGGTTTAACGAAACTTCCTAATATACTAGCAAATTTTTCTGAAAATCATCCAAACGTACAAATCTCGGTACGTTGTGAGCCAAGCGAAAATTTTGTTCAATATATTGATCGAAAAGAGCTTGACTTGGCTGTGGTTGTTAGTGATCCTGGTTACGAGCGTGGGGCAATCCTTTTCCACGATCCAACAGTTTGGGTAACATCCAAGCAGCACCTAACCCACGAAATGGAGCCTTTACCTTTGGCTGTATTTGAGAGTGGCTGTCTGTGGCGTGACTGGGCACTGAGGGCATTGGAGCAGGTTGATAGAAACTACCGAATTGTATATTCAAGTGCAAGTGTGTCAGGGGTGCAGGCAGCTGTAACATCGGGACTTGCTGTGGCTGTATTGGGGCAAAGCACACTGCCGATTGGCGTTCGATCTCTCACTCAAAATGAAGGTTTCCCTAAATTACCTGGTGTCAATGTTACTCTCCAAAAAAGTGAAGAACGGCAGTCTGAAGCTGTAGAGTACATGGTAACGGCAATTATTAATTCTTTTCAAGTATAAAGCCAGTGAGTGCCTGAACCATATATGGAATCTTTGACCAATCTCCATTTTGAAGCCGACTACTTCTAAGCCTTATGTATACAACCTGTCTCTATATTCCTTCCTTCTCCGGGTGGGCATTGGTATTCCGGTAATTCAAGTTGGGACGATGTTTTTTATGCCTTCCTTTAACGCCCCATTGGTAGAACAGACACCCCTGCCTGACCAGCTATTTGATATCTATTTATGCAGGGTGAGACCTGGGGAGCACCGGATTTGAGGGATGCAATTGCCGAATGATCAATCAACCTTGTGTTATCTTCAAATATACTTTATGAAGAATGCAATTGTAACCATAGAGGTATAAGATTTATTGAATGAACCAAAACAATAAAAATGTACAATTCCAGATAGACGGCCTGTTCAAGTTAAAAAAAGTGGGTGATTACCTTAAGCTGGTGGATAAGAAAGTCAAACTGATTTTCAAGGAAATAGATTCTGGATTAAACACAAGAAAGATTTCGAATGCTGACGTGGCTGAGTTGTCGGATACTGGAACCCATTTGATATTAAAAAATGTGTGTGTAAAAAAATATATATTCTTTTCAAAGCATATTAAGAAATATATTGTGCCCATTGATAATATTGCAGCTATACAGATTTTGGATAAATATGGAAAAGTCGATTAGAATCGCAGGATGTGGTCGTCATTGTCCGTCAGTGGAACCATATTGTCGATACTTTTTACATCATATAGCTTGTCTGTATAGGCCAATAAGGTTTCAAATTTAATTCTTAGGCCATTTGCCATTTTCCAAACAGTGGCGAGTGACAGCATTGATTCCGATCGCTCTATTTGGCTGAGCATGGTTTTGCTCACCCCTGTCATGGAAGAAACCTCGCTGAGGCCTAAGCCCATCTTGTTTCGGGTGTTTTTCAGCTTTTCTCCCAGTGCAGAAAAATCATTCATATAATAGTACCTCTTTCAATTATCTTACCTGATACAGCCAGCCATTCCTTATATTGGAAAATATTTTTGATCAAGATAAAAGTATAAATATAGGGGCCCTCAAGAGGGACTTCCTGATGCTACCCGTAATGCGGGGGGCGTATCAGTTTCAATTTATAAAACAATCCAAATTTAAATAGAACACTATGAAAAATTATTTATAGATTTTTTTTAATAAAGATAGGATTAGATGAAAATTTTATCATGTTTAAATATACTTTTTGAAATGAAACAGAAATAACTTTTTTATAACTTGCTTAATTATAAAGATTATTTAAGAACGCCATTCAACCCATAATGACATAGCTGTTCTACAAAATGTGTTTTGGATTGACATAATAGTTAGTGTCCTATATAAATATTTTGGTATTCAGGCAAGAATAGTGCTTAGAGTACATTGTTTTTTAATGGTTGTGAATTCCATATGCCTCAATTTTGAGAGGTAATTTATTTATCGTTAATATCAAAATTTATCCTCCTCCAGAAAACTGGACACAAGGTTAAGCCAATTTTTGATAGACTGCTGAGGTGGGCAAAAATCGATAAGAATATTCTATAAATTTCATAAGGAGTTATCTGATTTATGTCTGTAAACAAAAACTTTTCCCACGAATTAAAACACATTATAGCAACAGATTATAACATTGGTGATTTGATGGATATTGAACAAATTCATCTGGGGGCTGTAAATAAAAGCTTTATCATAAGAACTGCTGGAAAAAATAAAAAAAACCCCTACTTTTTTAGAAAATACAATCCCGGTAAAACTAAAAATGAAATTGAATTTGAGCATTCAGTCATAACGCATCTGAAGAAAAAACGTTTTGCGATTGTGGCCGATTTTATCCACACAAAAAATGGAAAAACGTTTGTGAACCGGAATAATGGTCAAGACCATTTTTATGCCATTTTTGATATCCTTCCTGGCAAAGACAAGTACAGCTGGGATAATCCGGACTGCCTCAAAAATGATCTGAAAAACGCCGGGGGTGTCCTATCAAAATTCCATAACACAGTTTTTGATCTAAAACCCGAGCAGAAGCGGTGTGAGCCCAAAATAATGGATCTTCTGCCTCGGATTGCCCAAAACATATCGAGTTGTGCAAAAAAAAAGGGAGAAACACCTTTCGATATTTGTTTGCGTAAGAACTTAGATACCATACTATCAACCATTGACCAAACCTTGAATGCTTTTGTTTGTGGTGTACAGGGAAGCAAATATAAGGACTTGGTACAGATGGTGATTCATTGCGATTACCACCCTGGAAATATAAAATTTCAAAATAATGCCATAACCGGATTGTTTGATTTTGACTGGTCAAAGGTGGATGTCCGTTGTTTTGATGTTGCCCTTGCTATCACTTATTTTTGTGCGATTTGGGAAGGAACCGATGACGGCAGCATTCACATGGAAAAAGCCGCTACCTTCTTTCAAACTTATCAGAAAGCCTTTACCACTGAACCCGGACCTTTGAATGGCCCGGAACTTCAATACCTGCCACACATGATTAAAGCGGCTAATATCTATATCATGAATTGGGTCATTTGCGATTTTTATAATGGAGAAAATGAGACAAACCCCTGCATCTATACACAATATCTGCAACATTATTGCCGATCTCTACAATGGCTTGAAGAAAAATGTAATTTTAAGGCGTTGGAAAACTTGTTTTCATAAACCAACCCGCTTCATACTATTTAAAAAAGGATATCTGATGATTGAACTGGAAAAATAGATGCCTCTTCTTATTGTAACGATAATGATTCATTTGTCTATTATGATCAAAATCGACAACCCAACGGCCTGGAAGAAATTTTTCACAATTTTGCCCAATCAAAGACAGACACAACATCTTGTGTCTGGGGAAATTTTATCTGAACTCAATCTGTTGGAAAAATTCATGATCACTGTTTACTCTTTTTTTCTTATGTCTCTTGACAAGAACCAAGGTCCTGTCCTATAGCTCAGGCTTATTCTAACTATAGGGACTTTTAATATGACGCCTATATCCTTAATTTCAGCAATTTTGCTCCTGGTAGCAATCGGTCTGATTCTGACCCTTGTTTCCCGATATCTTTCAATGAAAAAACAGTATAAACTGCCGTCTGCCCAGGAGAACCGAGAGAACCAGGGGTCAGCAGATTCCCTGGTTGACACCCAAGGGTTTGCCCAACGGCTTGCCCGGATGATTCAGATTCCCACGGTCTCCTGGACCAATCACAGCAAACGGGATCTGAAACTTTTTTCTCAGTTCCAGGAAGAATTGATCACCCTTTATCCAAGGGTGCATGAAACATTGAAGCGGGAGGTCCATGGAAATTTTGGCCTGATCTATCATTGGAAAGGGAAAAATTCCGCGAAAGGGAAAAATCCTGACCAAAAGCCGGTGCTCTTTTTGGCCCATTACGATGTGGTGCCGGCGGAGGAAAAGGGAGAAAGTTGGAGAGAACCTCCCTTCAGCGGGAAGATAAAAGAGGGGATTCTCTGGGGAAGAGGAACACTGGACATCAAGTCCCAGCTTGCCTTTCAGATGGAAACAGCAGAGATACTTCTGGCACAGGGATGGCAGCCGGACAGGGATATTTATTTTGCCTTTGGCGGGGATGAAGAAATTGCCGGGACAGAAGGGGCCCAGAATATGGCCAATATTTTCAAAGAACGGGGGATGTCCTTTGAGTTTGTTATGGATGAAGGCGGGGTAATTGCCCAGGATCAGCTGGCCTTTCTCAAGGGGCAGCCGGCGGCATTGGTGGGTCTGGCGGAAAAGGGAATGGTCACCTTTAAAATCACAGCACCTGGAGAGAGCGGTCATTCCTCCATGCCCGGTAAGGAGGGCACAGCCATCGGACGCCTGGCCCGGGGGGTTGTCCGGCTGGAGAAAAAATCCTTCCCCAGCCGGCTTGATCCGGTTATACAGAACATGCTGGAGCGGTTTGTTCCCCATGTCTCCCCCGGCCTTGGTATTATCTTTGCAAACCTCTGGCTCTTTTCTCCTTTAATCCGCTTTATTTTTTCCAAAAATAAGACCACTGACAGCCTGATTCGGACCACCCAGGCTGTCACAGTGTTTAATTCAGGTGAGCAGGAAAATATTTTGCCGGGACAAGCCACCTGTCTGGTCAATCACCGGATCCTGCCCGGAGATACCATTGGTCAATTGTTGAAACGGCACAAACAGGTTCTCAAGGACAAGGGATTAACACTTGAGGATGCAGGAAACTGGCCGGCAAATGATCCCATAAAGGCGGGTGATCCAGGGGGAAGCGGTTTTCAGCTGATCCAAAAGGTGTTGGCCGACACCCATCCCGGCACCATAGCCGTTCCCTTTCTGGTCAATGGGTCCACGGATTCCAAATATTACCGGGATCTCACAGAACAAATCTTGCGTTTTACCCCACTGTTACTGAAACCTGAGGATATTGCCACCATCCACGGGGTAAACGAAAAGGTCTCCCTCAACAATCTGGAAAATGGATTAAAATTTTATCTTCAGCTCTTTTCCCAGCTCTAAACTCTTATCTATAAACGATGGACAACAAGGAGTCACCATGACGGATCACCAAGCGGAACTGCAAACTTCACCTGAAGAATCCATGCTCAAAATCGGACTCAAACCCTTTCTCACGGCACTTGTTATTCTGGGGCTTCTGATCATTTTTTCAGGGTTTTTAACCCGGTGGATTCCGGCCGGGGCCTATGAGCGGGTGGTCATTGACGGCAGGATGGCGGTGGTGGCTGGCTCCTTCCAATACCTGGAAGAGGCAGCCTTTCCGGTTTGGAGGTGGTTTACCGCCCCTGTTGAGGTGATCTGGGGGGACAATTGGCTCATGATCCTGGTGCTCTCTTTGTTCATGATTTTTCTGGGCGGTTCCTTTACGGTTCTGGAAAAAGGGGGCATCATGCAGGAACTGCTGGCCGGTACCGTGAAACGGTTTAAGGATAACAAGTACCGTCTCATGGGGGTCATCATCTTTGTAATGATGTTTCTAGCCGCCTTTGTGGGGGTTTATGAAGCCCTGGTACCCCTGATTGTCATCATTGTACCCCTGTCCCTGGCATTGGGGTGGGATTCTCTGACCGGATTGGGCATGAGTATGCTGGCCCTGACCTTTGGGTTTTCTGCCGCCGTTACCAACCCCTTTACCATTGCCGTGGCCCAGGAATTGTCCGGCCTTCCCCTTTTTTCCGGAGCCTGGTTTCGAATCATTTTTTTCATCGTCATCTATTTCCTCTGCTATACCTTTGTGAGCCGCTATGCCCGGAAAATTGAACGAGACCCCACCCTTTCCCCTGTCTATGCCGCAGACAATCGAATCAGAGAACGGTTCAGCGCTGAAAAAATTTTAGGCAGCCACCAGGCGAGTGATCCTTGCAAGGTAAAGGCTGCCATCTGGTTTGGGGTCTGTCTGGGAATTGCTGTTGTTTTCATGATATTGGCCGGGCTGATTCCGGCACTGCCCTCGGATGCCGCCTTTCCCACGGTTGCCCTGCTTTTTCTCATCGGCGGGGCCGGGGCAGGCCGCATAGTGGGATACTCCTGGAAAGAGTTGTTTAAGGTATTGGGATCCGGGGCCAACAATATGCTGCCGGGCATCATGCTGATCCTCCTGGCCATGAGCGTACCCCATATCATGACCCGGGGCCATGTGATGGACACCATCCTTTTTTATGCGTCCCAGTCCATAGAGGGAACCAACCCTTACCAGGCCGGTTTTTACATTTATCTGCTGACCCTGGCACTCAATTTTTTTATTTCCTCGGCCTCGGCCAAGGCCTTTCTGGTTATGCCCATCATCGCTCCCCTGGCAGATCTGGTGGGACTTACCCGGCAAACGGCGGTCTTTGCCTTTGACCTGGGAGACGGATTCTCCAACATGGTTTTTCCCACCAATGCCCTGTTGCTCATTGGGTTGAGCTTTACGGTGGTTTCCTATCCCAAATGGATACGCTGGACCTGGAAAGTTCAGGTGGGCATTGTGCTTATTTCCCTAATATTTCTCATGATAGCCGTGGCAATCGGGTTCGGCCCCTTTTAGGAGATCCATGCGACTCGATCATTCCTCACACCTGAACCTCTTATTCCCCCAATGGCAGGGGTCTGGCCCCTCCAACCTGTTGTTTCACGCGGCAAACAGCCTGGCGGATAACTGCCCTATAAATTTTGTCCCCGTCCCGGTGAAGGACGAAGAACCGCTTGAGGTTTTCCACGATATCCTGGGATATGAGTCTATTGTGTCCCAGTTGACCCGGGCAAAAACCATCATTGCACAGGCAAATCCTAAATCAGTCATGGTCATCGGCGGAGACTGCGGGGTTGAACTGGCCCCTGTTTCCTTTATGAACCAGATCCATGGGGGAAAGATGGCCCTGGTCTGGCTGGATGCCCATGCAGATTTGAACACACCCGGATCCTCACCCTCCAAACATTTCCACGGGATGCCCCTGAGAACCCTTTGCGGAGAAGGCGAACAAACAATTCTGGACCATTGCTTTTCATCTCTGTCCCCCAACCAGGTGATCATGGCAGGAGCACGCCTATTTGATCCTTCGGAACAAAAATTTATCCGGGACCATGCCATGACACAGGTTTCTATTCAGGAAATGGCAGCAGATCCCAAATCAATCGTCGGAAAAATCCAGGAGAAAGGATTTAAAACTGTTTATATCCACATTGATATGGACGTAATGGATCCTGATGCGTATCCCCATGTCAAACATCCTACTCCCCACGGACTGATGAAAAAAACCCTTGAAAAAATCCTTGCTCAGATTGCCTCATCCTTCCATGTGGCCGGACTCGGGATAGTGGAATTTACTGTGGATAAAACCAATGCGAGTAACGAATCCGACCTGGCCTGGATAAAAAAGCTCATGGATATTTTCAGATAAAAAAAATAAATCCTTATGGCAGCAGTAAGGTCAGAATCGTTTGTTCAGATAATGGACAAACCGCTACCAATCCTTTTTCTTTTTATTCGTTGATATATTTCATCATCATCTGCACAGACCCCGGGGAATCCCATTTTGCAGGACCGATAACCTTCTGCCGGAGTATTCCCTGTTTGTCCACGATATAGGTTTCGGGCAATCCGGTTAGCCCATATTTTGAACCCGCCAGATTTTCAGAATCATCAAGGATCGGCATGGTATAGCCGCTCTGGTTGGCAAGAAAATTAGCCACGGCTGGCTTGTCCTTACTCAAAAGGGCAAGCATTTTGAAGTTATCGGTTGCCAGGGCTGTGTAAAGTTTTTGCATGGATGGCAACTCTTCCCGGCAGGGGGGACACCAGGTGGCCCAGAAATTTATAAATACCACCTGCCCCTTTAGCTCAGAAAGCGTCCAACTTTTGCCCTCCAGGTCCACCAGGGAAAAATCCGGTGCCGGGTCCCCTACTTTGAGGGTTGCAGGCACCTGTCCGCAACCAAAAAGAAACAGCAAGCAGATTACCAAGAGTAAGCCTAACAATTTTTTCATTCTATTCAATTTCCTCCCAAATTTAACACCTGGGCCAACAGTCAAAACCCCATGGGGCTTTGACCCTTGACCACGAAATATCAATTTCTGTTTTGCAGCTATTTTATTTTGCGTTTATTTCTGTTTTGCATTTATTTCCGATTGGATCAATTGATACAATTGTTTAGAACCAAAAGTCTCAAGGGGTTTTCCATTGACAAAAAATCCCGGGGTTTTCCGAACATTCAGCATTTTGGCATCGGCAATATCCTGTTCAATGAGTTGCACAATTGCCGGATCATTCATATCTCGTTTAATTTGTGCCAGATCAAGCCCGGCCTTTGGAAGAAATTGCCAGATCTTCTGGGGCTGGGGGTTGTTGTGACTGGCCCACTCGGATTGGGATTTGAACATCACATCCAATGTTTCCCAATATTTGCCCTGCTTTTTGGCGGCTTCGAGAATCTTTACAAAATAGTCGGCACCGTCATGGAAGGGGGCATATCGAAGAACCAGTTTTATTTTACCGGGATTGGCTGCCATCATTTGCTTGACAAGGGGTGAAAAAGCAGCACAGGTTTCACAGGCCGGGTCCATAAATTCAACCAGTATAACCTTTGCATCATCACTGCCAAGCGTCTGGGAATGAGCTCTCACAAAGGTTGAAATATTGTCCTGGGCCATATTGTCATACATTTGAGCCTGTTGGTTTTTATAGTAAAAACTGGTTGCCACAAAGATACCGATCAAGACAAGGCAGGTGCCTGCAAATATTTTATATTTCATTTTGAAATCCTTCTCTTTAAGAGGAATAAAAGGGTTATAATCGTTGAAAACGAGAACAAGGAAAGCATCGGGATGGTCAAAAACCCAAACAGCTCTATGTATTTTTCCGTGCATGAAACCCCCTGGCTGCAAGGCTGCAAGCTTTGAGGGATAATGTTCGAGTACAACAAATTATGGTAAAAGGCTGTAATCCAGCCTGCAATGGCCAGGGGCAGCGCATAGGCCACGACACGCTTGTCAAAGGGGAAAAGCCCTGTGGCAAGAATGATGACCAAAGGGAACAAACAGATTCTTTGATACCAGCACAAAACACAGGGAGCAAATTCCATCACATGACTGAAAAACAAACTTCCCAGGGTTGACACACTAACGACAACCCAGGCTAAAAAAAGGAGAGTCCAGTTTCTATCGGACAACTGATTTGTTTGGGACATTTTATATCTTCCAAAAAAAATTACAGATCAGGGCATTTATCAACAAAAGCGGATAGAATAAATATTTTTTTATCGGACAAGCTAGCCACAGGCTCAGCTACATCCTACTCAGAACAGATGGACGGTTAACACAAAAAGGATTGAATAAGGGTATAGATGGGAATGGTTTGTATGGATTTATGGCCATCAAGAATGGAAGCGATCATACGGTCAGTATTCCCGGGGGATTGTACTGATAACACCATACCGGGGGAATGGTTTTGGCAATTTAAATTTTGACTATTTAAAAAATCCCCCCCCTGGGAACTACACCCTTTTTGTTTGCAGCAATAATCATTTTTATCGGCATCAAAAAAATCCAGAGTCCACGGGGAAAACGAATAAGCGCAGTGTGGGCTTGAGGTCTGGGCCGCAGAAGAGTACAAAGATTGACAGCAGGCGCTGTCCGCCTTATCAACACATGTCGCATTGACAGCTCCCGAGAGGAGTACCCATGAAAAAAAGAGTAGCCAGAGAAAATTGTTACATTTATTATTCATTGTAAATCACCATATTTTCACGCTTAGCTATCGTAAAACCATTGGTTTTGTCAAGGATTTCCTAATCCCTATAAGGTTCAAAGCCTGGAATTAACATGTAAATATATAATTAATTGGTGGCAAAGAACGCAGCTTTCTCATAACAAATGGAGAGACCATACTCTTTTTTTAATTCCAGCCTTTTCGGACATTTATCCAGGCAGGTTAACATGTCACCGGAAGGAAGTTCAAAGGTATGGAATCTGCCGGGACCTCTAAAGTGGGATTTCATCAATTTTCCTTTATGGGGAGAGTCATGGTTAATGAATACATTTTCCGGGCGTACAAAAATTTTAACCGGCCCCTGGACATTGTTACCATACAGATCTTTTCCCTTGATTTCGCCTAGCTCTGATTTCATTTTTCCGGAATGATTATAATTTGCGTTAACAAAGGAACCCTCCCCGACAAAACTTGCAACTTCAGGGGAAACCGGCTGATAATACAGATTGTCGGCGCTATCCCACTGAAGCAAATCACCCGCCATCATCACACCAATTCTATCGGCCATTGCAAAGGCTTCATGCTGGTTGTGTGTTACCAGAAGACCTGTTGTGCCGTATTCCTTTAAAATAAAACGAACCTCTTCAGACAATATTTCCCTCAGGGATACATCCAGGTTTGAAAAGGGTTCATCCATGAGCAAAAGACCTGGTTTCGGGGCAAGCGCCCTTGCCAGGGCAACCCGCTGCTGCTGTCCGCCGGACAATTCATGGGGATATTTTTTTTCATTTCCGGATAACCCGGTCATGCTTATTAGGGTTTTGATCTCTTTTTTTGAATTTTTAGCGGGTCCAAAGGTGATATTTTCATATACCGTTAAATGGGGGAATAATGCATAGTCCTGGAATACCATCCCGGTTTGTCTTTTTTCCGGCGGCATGTTTTTTTTTTGCGAAAACGCGTCCCTCCCACAGATACTGATGCTGCCTGAATCAGGGGTTTCAAACCCTGCAATCATACGCAGCATGGTTGTTTTGCCGCATCCGCTGGGACCGATCAAAGCACCCAACTGCCCCTCTTTAATATCAAATGAGATATTGTTAGCAACAGAGCAGTCCTTTCCGTGTTGTTTGTTGATATTTTTTATTGATAAACACATTTTATTTTTTATCCCTTCCAATAAACGTCAGCATGAAAATGGGAACCATCCCGGCTATAACCAGCGTAATCGCTGGCAGAGCTGCACGCTCCCATTCTCCCTCCGATGTCAGTTCAAATATTTTGACCGCCAGGGTATCCCATCCAAAAGGCCTGAGCATTAAGGTAATGGGCATCTCCTTGATGATTTCCACAAGAACAAAGATAGCGCCTGTTATGATCCCCCTGTGTATCAGGGGCAGATGGATTTTTGAAAGAAGTTTCATGCCGGAAACCTTCATAATTCTTGAGGCTTCGTCCATTGAAGCGGTCAGCCTTGTCATGTTACTTGCCACTGGATTAAATCCGGCCGTCAAAAATCGGATCATGTAACCTATAGGCAATAGCAGCAGCGAACCGCTGATCATACCCGAAACCTGAATGCCCAGGTCACTCAAAAAATTGATCAGCAAATTGTCAACCCTGGCAACAACATTCATCATCCCCACGGCAAGCACTGTCCCGGGCAATGCATAGCCCGCCAGGGACAGTTTGGCGGCAAAACCTGTTTTGGAATCTTTCATGGTTCTGACGCAATAGGCTAAAATGACAGCCACCCCCATGGTGAAAACCGTTCCCATTATCCCCAGTGCAAAGGTGTTGGTGAGCAATCTAAAATAATGACTGCCGGCCTCGGTTTCAAAGGATTTGAATGTCCAAAAAATCAGTTGGCCAACGGGGATCACAAATGAGAGGCTGAAAATCAACGAACAGACCATAAAGGCTAACAATGCGTTTTTTCCCTTTAAGGCTTCTCTTTCCATGGGCAGGGGGTTGCCCCGGGTGAAATATTGCTGTTTCCGGCGAAAATAGGATTCTGCAAAAAAAATCATCAACACAATAATCACCAGTATGGATGCCAGCTGGGAAGCGGCGCTGATGGAAAAAAAGCCATACCAGGCTTTATACACCCCTGTTGTAAAGGTGTCATAATTAAACACGGAAACGGCACCAAAATCAGCAAGGGTTTCCATGAAAACCAATACCAACCCGCCAAAAATCCAGGGCCGGGCCAGGGGGATAATCACACGAAATAATGTGAAATATCTTCCCGCATGCAGGGATTGGGAGGCTTCTATCATGGATCTGCCCGTGGATCTGAATCCGCTTGATGCCATCAAATAAACATAGGGAAAAATGGAAAGGGAGATAACCATGATGACACCCCAGGCAGATCTGATCTCCGGAAAATAGGGAGCGAAAAAGGGTATATTTGCTCGAATAAAGGTTTGAACAGGCCCTGAAAATCCTAGGAGCCCGGCATAAATAAAGGCCATCACATAGGCGGGTATGGCCAGGGGCAACAAGAGAATGCGCTCAAACAGACGTCTGCCGAAAAAATCATAAAATGATGTCAGCCATGCAAGGGTTATTCCGAAAAGAGCTGTGATGGATACCACCCCCACAACAAGGATGGCCGTATTCTTTAAAAGACCGGGTAAAACATATTGTTTTAAATGAATCCAAATCTCAGGTTCCGCTTTGAATCCGGAAAATAATATGAATATCACCGGCGACAGGGTTGTAAGCGCTATCAGCCCAGAGATGATAAATCCACTGTTTTTTTTAATTATTTGCATCATTTCCGTATGGGGTGAACGGCTGTCCCTCCACGAAGAAATGGACAGCCGTTCACAAGGGAGAAAGATTATTTATAACCCGCCATATCCATTATTTTTATGGCATTGGTCTGCAGGCGGCCAGCCTGGACAAGGTTGATTTTGCTGTCCTTAAAATCCCCCCAGGCCCGGACATATGGATGTGCTTCAACTTCTTTGTTGACGGGGTATTCCATATTTGCGTCGGCAAATATTTTTTGTGCATCCCTTGATGACAGCCATTCCAAAAATTTAACGGCCTTATCCTTGTTCTTCGAATGTTTCAGAACACCTGCTCCGGAAACATTGACATGGACACCATTGTCACCCTGATCCGCCCAGAAAATGCCAAGGGGTAAATCCGGATTCTTTTTTAAGAGTCTCCCATAGTAATAGGTGTTTACTATTCCCACATCTCCCTGGCCGGCTGCGATGGCTTCAAGAACTTTTGTATCACTTGAATAGGGAGGCGCAGCAAAATTATCGACCCAGCCATTTACAATACGCTTTGCTTTTTGTTCTCCCTCGTTTGCTATCAGCATGGCGACCAGGGACTGGTTGTATACTTTTTTCGAAGTTCTCAGCAAAAGCCTGCTTTTCCATCGCTCGTCTGCCAGATCTTCATAGGAAGACAAATCCGTTTTCTTTACCTTATCTGTGTTATAGACAATTGTTCTTGCCCGGATGGAAAGGCCAAACCAAAGATTATCCGGGTCCCTGTAATGGGAGGGAATATTTGTTTTAAGGATCTGTGAATTCACCGGATACAGGACATCTGTTTGCGCTGCATGCCAAAGGTTTCCTGCATCCACGGTCAACAGAATATCCCCGTTTGTATTGGCACCTTCGGAAAGAACTCTCTGGAGCAATACCGCGGCCTTGCCCGTGGTATATTTTATCTTAATCCCCTGCTCTCTTTCATATTTTTCAAACAACTCCTTGATAAGATGCTCTTTTCTGGCGCTATAAACCACAAGTTCATTATCAAAAGCCATGGCAATTCCGGTGAATATAAAGATAAGTATGAGAAGAAGAGAAGATATTTTCTTCATGTTTGGTAACTCCTTGTTTTTCGTTATGGATAAAATTATCTTGGGCTGAGAATATCTTCTACACGAAAAACAATCAGAGATCAATAATAAAGTTTGGAACGAGTAACTTTATTATTGATCATGACACTTCATGCGTCATATTTACAATAACTTATTCAAATGATTGGCAAACCGCTCGCGATCCTTTTGATTCATGGGAGGGGGGCCCTGGGTTTCTATGCCCGTTGCCCTGAAGGAATCCATTAAATCTCTTACATATAAGCGGGAGGTGATATTTTCAGTTGAATAGAGCTCTCCCCTGGGATTAAGGGCCAGGGCTCCTTTTTCAATGACTTCTGCCGCCAGGGGGATATCTGCTGTGATAACCAAATCGCCCGGCTTTATTTGCGTTACGATCTCATGGTCCGCCACATCAAACCCTGACCCTACCCTAGAAAATTTGATATAAGCTGACCTTGGTATTTTAAGCGGCTGGTTGGCCACAAGTGTCATCATCGTACGGGTGCGTTGGGCAGCTCGGTACAAAATTTCTTTGATCACAACAGGACATGCATCTGCATCCACCCATATTTCCATCACACCCCCTTTATTTCTAAAAATCCAGTTTAAACTTTCTCTTTTTCGAATATAACAGGATAAAAATCAAGGGGTTTGTGTTGCCGGCCGGGATGCGATCACTTTAAAGCTCACCATATCGCTATTCCCCGCTTCATCCATTACTGCCAACTGATAGGTTCCCGGTCCGGGCATGGATAAATTGTTCCTTGTATGAAGGGGTCTACGATTTAAAAACCAGTGCAACCGCCCCTGTCCCCCCAGGGTTTCCAGGGAGATCATGGGAGATCCTTCCGATCCCTTCTGACCAGGCGGGCGTGTCAACAGGCTGCCATCTGAGACGGAGGTAATCCGGACAGAATTGCCTGCCATGGGAGCCAGATCCGGGCAATGGGCAGATACCGGTGGAATCAGACGATTCCGCCGCCATTTTGCCGGAAGCCAGGGTTCCGCACGCCTGGGCCACAGGGGAACGGATATTTTTTTTATCCCCCCGCACAGGGGACCGGCCCGATTTCCCGACGCATCCACCCAGAAGGTTTGCAACAGGGACGAATATCCCGGGGAGGATTCTTCTTGGAGGGTCATAGGAGAGTTTCCAACGGGGTGAGTTTCCCCAAGGGTGGGGGGAATCTGATGGTTGAGAATCCATGCTTTATGGCGCACCCAACAGGAGCCAGACACCTGATCCTCTGAAATTCCCGAGGGCCAGCAAACGGTTTGTAGTTCCACTGTATCCGGAAGCGGTTCCGGTCCTGCAGTGCGCCCTTTTCCAGAGAGGGGCAGACTTTCCAGCACCCGGCCCAGCAAAGGAATGGCCGTCACTGCCCCGTACTGGCCCGGGGAGGGGGAGCCATCGGGACGCCCCACCCAGACGCCCACTATAAAATCACCCATGATGCCAATGGCCCAGGCATCCCTGAATCCGTAGCTGGTGCCGGTTTTCCATGCAACTGCCAAACTGCCCGAAAGCTGGCTGATCCCTGCCCGGCCCGGCAGGGGCCGGGACAGCATTTGACGGGTGATATAGGCTGCACCGGGGCTCATCAGATAGCGTTCCCGGATCGGATCAGTCTGTTTCAGCCTGGGTTGCCCCGCCTGCCCTCCCCTGGCAAGGGCAGTATACAGGGTGACCAGGGATTGAAGATCTGTACCCACCCCCCCCAGAATCATACTCAAATTGGGCTTGCCCGGCAGCTTCAGCCTGGCACCTGCATGCCTCAAACGATCATGGAAGCGCTGGGGGCCATAGGCTTCCAACACCTGGACAGCCGGAATATTCAAAGAATTTTGCAAGGCCTTAGTAACACTGACGGGCCCTGAAAACCCTCCGGTAAAGTTTCCCGGCTCATAGGCTTTTCCAAACCGGGGGGTATCCAGCAGCATGGAATGGGAATGGATGATCCCTTCATCAATGGCCAGCCCGTAAAGAAAGGGTTTCAGGGCAGAACCCGGCGAACGAAGGGCCTGGACCATATCCACATGTCCTTTTCTTCGTTCACTTAAAAAATCAGCTGATCCCCCATACCCAATCACGGTAAGCGTCTTATGATTTACCACAAGGATTGCCCCGGACTGCCGGTCGGGAAGAGCGGCTGCATAGGAGGCCAGAATATCTTCCAGATGGACCTGGAAATCATAATCCAGACAAGAACGGATCAAACTTGCCCCGGGGGATTCAGACCGAAGCCACCGGGATGCCAGGGGTGCCACGAGGGGATGATTGGACCGAAAGGGAACCACAGGTTCCTGCTTGGCGGCAGAGACCACCTGTTGAGACCAGACCCCAAATTGAACCATCCGATCCAGAACCTTGTTTCTGGCAACTTTCGCCCGGTCCGGATGCCGGTCCGGCCGGTATCTGCTGGGGGCCTGGGGAAGGACGGCTAGAAGCGCTGCCTCGGCATGGGTTAACTCGGTTGTATCTTTGCCCAGCCAGGTGTGGGAGGCGGCCATCACCCCTTCAATATTCGAGCCAAAGGGGGCATGGGTCAAATAGAGACCCAAAATTTCATTTTTGCTAAAATGAAACTCCAGTTGAAATGCCCGGAGAATCTGTTTTAGCTTTATCTTCAAAGTTTGACCCCCCAGGGTTCGGCGCCCCAGGGTTAGAGAAGTAGGATTCAGGATACGGGCGGTCTGCATGGTCAGGGTGGAGCCGCCGGAGACCACCCTCCTCTGGGCCAGATTCTGGAACAGGGCCCGGACCATGGCAAAGGGGTTCACCCCGGGATGATAATAGAACCAGCGATCTTCATAGGTCAACAGGGCCTGTACATACAAAGGGGAAACCTGGTCCGATCCAACCGGATACCGCCACACCCCGGCATCATCGGCAAAGGTCCGAAGGGGGGTTCCGTCGGCAGCAGCCACCACGGTTGCCACGGAACCGTTGGAAAGCACCAGCGGAAATGCCCGATCAAGAACCAAGAGAAACAATAGTATCAGAAAAAAGGATACCAGCCCCGCCAGAAATACCCGGCGAATTTTAAAACCACCCGGCTTCATATCAGGGGGCTGTGACCTTCATCTGTATAGGGGAGTCCCCCACGCCACGGATATTGGTCCGATACATATCTTCCACCAGAGGAGGCGGTATTAAAAAGATTCCCGGACTCACCACCCTGGCCAGATAAAAAAGACGAACCGGTTGTTTTCCCCGGATATCCAGGGCGGCCACAAATCGATCATCCCTGTATTCGGTATGACGGATCACATATTTTCCCTGCCATTCAAAGATTGACCTTTTATCAACCATGATTTGATCAATAAGGGTACTGCCGGAAAGGGAAGGATCTTCCAATTCGATTCCTGCGGGCAGCATATCAACCACCAGACAATGGGGCATGGATTTATCCGCCTTTAGGGTCAATTCCACCAAAATTCGTTCCCCGGAATTAAACGCCGGTTTAGAACCGGATTTTTCCAGGCCCCTGCCGTCTATCCCCAGATACCGCCGCCTAATGGTCACCCCACGGCTGAGGGGGACAGGCTTTTGAACAGGATATCCGGACATGATCACACTGACGAACAAATCTGCATTTCCGGTATTCAAAATTTCAAATTTCCCGGCTGATTTTCCTTTGGCAAAGATCAATTGTTCTGACCGATCACGGGTGAAATCTATTGTTTCCTGTCCTGTGGCAACCCTTGCGCTCCAGGGATCAGTGACGGCATTCAGCCGGGCAGATCCTGCCATGACCAGGGCATTTCGTTCCTGGGTGCTCAGCCATTCCCTGTTTGCCAACTCTGCATCCAGCTCATAAAGAAACAAGGGGGCCTTGTCATACTCGGGGAAATAGGTGGACAAAAAATAATAGGAAGATGCAAAATCCCGAAGATTGGACCCGTAATCCCCGTAATAGGCGTTGGGATCCCTTCTGGTTTTGATGGCCTGGTCAAAGGCCTTGACGGCCAGGTGCCTGTCCCCGGCCATGGAAAGGGCTATTCCTGCCTGGACAAAGCCCAGGGATCCTTTGCCATGCTTTCTAACATATTGGTAAACAGATCTGGCATCCCCCAGCCCAAGCGACTGAACCCGGGCAAGGACAAAGGCGGAATAGGCTCTTACAGCAGCACGATATGGTTCTTTTTTCATATACCCAGGAGGGATGCTTGAGGGTCGCCGCACATAAACCAGCAACCGTTTCATTGCCCGCTTCACAGCGGTTTGGGGAACCGCATACCCGGCATCGGAAGCGTTGATGAGAAAATGAAGGGCATAGGCGGTGAGCCATGGGGCCTCGGGTCCCCTGCTGTCCCAGAGTCCAAACCCGCCGCTGGTTTTCTGTTTTTCCACCAGCCGCTGGATACCCAGCCTGATCTTTTCTGCTTTTTCCTTGTCAGTCCCGGTTCCCAATTTCAGGGCAGCAAAATCGGCCCCGGAAAGAAGCACATGGGGAAAAAGCCCGCTTACTGTCTGTTCCAGACAGCCATAGGGGTAAGCATCAAGGGCTGCCACATGGTGGGCCACATTAATGGGGGGAGAAGCGCCCATGCTTGCCTGAATTCCCAAGGTCTGATCCAGCAAAGGCGCCATTTGTTCTGTGCCTATTTTAAAGGATTGCCCCGGGGATATCAGCCTTTGCCATGCCCGAGTTTCCACGGGAAAGGCCGGCCGGGTTTCAAGAAACCATCTTCTTTCCATTCCTCTGTCTTCCCCTTCCACAACCAGCCCCTTAATGGTGCAGGTGATAATGGATCTGCCCAGTTTCTGCTCAGCTGCAACAGGCATTAGAATCACTCTTTTTTCATTGGGTTCCAGGATCACCTGGTGAATTTTATTTCCCAACCCCTGTATGGGAGAAGTTGCATCCAGGGAAATCTCAAGGGTTTGCCGGATCTTAGTCAGGTTGTGAACATCCAGGGCCACCTGGCTTTTATCTCCCATGGACAAAAACCGGGGCATGGTAATCTGGGTGACCAGGGGGGAGGCCACAGTAACTTCCTGCTCAGCTGATCCAAAATCCTTGTCTGTGTGTCCAATGGCCATGAGCCGAAGACTTCCGTTAAAATCGGGAATATCCAGAAAAAAATCGGCCCGGCCCTGGGAATCCACCTTTACGGCCTGTTGGTGCAATGCCACGATCTGCACATCGGTTGAAGGTCTGTCCCCGCCCCGGGAAAGGGTGGGGGCATCCCCGCCAAACCGTTGTTTTGCCCAAGGACCATCATTGGACTCGATCAGTTTCTGGTAAAGATCATGGATCTGAACCCCATATTGACGCGCCTGGAAAAAATAATCAAAGGGGGAGGGGGTCTTAAATCCGGTCAGGTTTAAAATCCCCATATCCACCGCCGCCAGGGTAATCCATGCCTCGGAAGGAATTGTCCCGTCAAAACGGCTGACCTTAACCGGGACCGCCACCCGGCGGTTGGGTTCAATTTTGTGGGGAAACTGAATCTCCAGGGCCAGCTTTCGATCTTCTCTGTCCAGGGGCAGAGGGACAAGACCCACCGACCGTTTGGGCAGATTGCCCATGCGGCTTTCCCCAATGTGGCTTTCACCAGGCCTGACAATCAGGGCGGACAGATAAAGGTCATGGCGCTGCCAGGAGGGATTCATCGTAAATTCAATGGTTTTTCCCTCTGCAGGAATACTCACGGGCAGGGTTAACAAATTGGTGTCAGATTCAACAAACAGATAGCCAGAACCGCCTTCGGGGGCCTTAACTGTCACCCTTACCCTGTCGCCGGGGGAATATGATTTTTTGTCTGTCACCAGGTCCACCCGGTCGGGCCGGTTCATTTCCTGTCCCTGTCCCAATTCCTGTCGCCACCCGGCCCAGATCTCAACTCCCGTGGTCAGCCCCGTGGATGGGTCAACAATCTCCAGTCGATATCCCCCCCACTTGACCGGAATATCCACATACCCACTCCCATTTTCACCAAGGTCCAGGGAAAATTGATCCACCTGATAAAACTGACGGCTTGATCCCCATTGCCAGGCATCGTTTTTAAATTCCCAATAATAATCCCGCTGTTCCTTGATCACGGTTACCTTTAAGTTTTTTGCTGGAAGCCGTTTGCCCTCTTTGTCAACACGGATCACTTCAAACCGGGCCAGGCTGTCATTTTTAATCTCTGTATCCCCTGAAAGGCTCCGGATTCCCACAAGACTCTCGGCCGGCCAGATTTGCCAGGATTTGTTCCGCACCACCGGCCTGCCGCCGGAATCATAGAGGCTGGCATTGGCCGTGACCCAATGGGGAGAAGTAATCTCATCCCATTGATTTTTGACCTGAATCACCCCCTCTCCCTTGTCATCCAGTTGAATTTGATCACTGGCAAAAGAGTGGTTCAACAAATTTTTTGTATCTCCAAACTCATATCCAGGCCAGTCTTTGTCAAACAATTCTCTGGCCGGTTTGACATGGATCATGGCATCGGCACGGCTTCCAGAAGCAGGCGCGCCGTATAAAAAATCTCCCCGCAGGTTTATCCCGAGAGCTTGGTCTTTCTCCAGAACATCACCCTGGCCGTCAATATTTTCCATGGCAAGTTTCATACGTTCCGGAAGGAACTCCGCCACAATAAAGGGGTACTCTTTGAGTTTGGCCCCGGCATGGGTAAAGGTAATGCGCCACCTGCCGGTGACGGCATCATTGGGCAGATGATAGATATAATTTAAATGATTTAAATTTTGGGGTTTCCAGGTAAATTCATGAACCATGCGGCCATCGGGCCTGTGTATTTGTGCCTTGATGGGAAGTTTTGCGGTCATCCGGCCATCCTGGTTGCGCAACAAGCCGTCAATAATCACCACCTCCCCGGGCCTGTAAATATCCCGGGGCCCGTATACGAACAGATCCACGGGCCGGAAAGGCTCGGTGGCCATTTTGAATTCTGACAAATCCATGGCCGGCACATCCATGGGCAAAAGACTAACATGGTTTTTCCGGGTGGCCGTCACCAGGGTCAATTTTTCAAAGGCACCGGCTGCCAGTGCGATTCCCCCATCATCGGTGAGTACACTAAACAAAATTTTTCCCTTTTTGTTAACCCCTTCCACCCGGGCACCCTTTATTGGTTTTGCACTTTCAAGGCTCTGGACATGAAATTGGAGCAACTGGGGATATTTTTTTACATGGAGCCCCAGATCGCTGATACTAAACCAGGTGCTGCTATAGCCATATTCATAAACTCCGGCACCTTTCAGAACGGCAAAATAGATCCCCGGGGTTGCCAATTCCTTGATATGGGTGATGGGAATATTTACCTGGGACCGCAAATTTTTTTTGATTTCAAAATCCCACCTGCCCGAATAAACAAGATCGGCGGATTTGCTCAGATCCCGACTCTGATAATAATAGATCTGATCTGCTGCTGCAAAATTTTCCCAGAACTGGCCCAGGGCTTCCGGCTTAATCCTAAAAAAATCAATGTCGGCCCGGGGAATATTCAGGGAGTTCACCGGAAGCCCCCGGGTCAGTTTTGAGGCCAGTATAAACCCTTTGCTGCCAAAACTGATCATGGGCTCAACTTCCCGTGTCTTAACCCGAAATGATTCCCCTTCAGCCAATATCTCCCCGGAATCAGATTTGAGCCCCTTGTGGATTTTAATCACATATCGGGTTTCAGGCGCCACATTGGTAAAATAAGCCACACCAGTATCCTTGGACAATATCCATCCCCCCTCCACAGGCATCTCATCTTCCTTAAAAATGCGCAGATAGGTATCCAGATTCTGGGTTGAATCCACCCCCTTTGAAAAGGTAACGGCAATTGCATTTTCACCCTCAATGGTTTGCTGCCCGGCAAACTGGGCCAAAAATATATCAGATGCAACCCCAGCGGGAATAAAATAAAGAGTGACCAGAAAAATAACAAACGAATAAAGTGATCTCATGGGGCTATCCTTTGGCAAAGTTTTGTAAAAATTATAGTTGCTGCACCTGATTTTAACAGAATCTCGACACAGTTCAACCCAGATATTTCCTTTCACCCCTTTCCATTGAATACCCACGATGAATCATACAGTTAGCAGCCGCTTCCCTAAAGCCATACCGGGCTTCCTAAAGTCTAATTTTTATGCATTTGATGAAAACTCCAGATAAAAAATGTACCCCCCCATGGGACGGATCTTAAAATCGGGTATTGTTCAATAAAAATTATTATTATAGACATCTGTTTTTATAGCGTATAGTTTTTGTGGACATCCTTTTCTTCAACATTTAGTTTTTAGGCTCGATTATTGCTTTTGATCGTTAGTTCCTGTGCCGGGGATCGATATGACGGGCACGGTGGACATCACGCTTACACACAGAAGAAGGACAGGGGAATATATGATGCTTGAAAGATTCCATTTTAAAACACTACAAATCAGACTCTTAGTTCTCCTGTTGATACCGGTTTTTTTAATCATATTTTCCGGGGGGGTCCTGGGTTTTATATATACCCGGAATGTCATTCTTGACCAGTGGAATGATTCAGCGGTATTAAAACTTCAACGTGCCGCCCACTATATCGAAATGCGTCTTTTAAAACCCATCGAATTGATGGAGATGCTGTTTCAACTTTCCGATAAAAAGAAAACACCCATCCTCCCTGACGCAATTGTGGCGCATTTAAAAACCCTGGACGGAGTTATGGCGGTTGCGTTCAAAGATACATCGATGATGACTCAACGTGCCTCAACACCCGAAAAATCAATGATGGGTCAGCAAAAAATGATGCATTTCAGGCACAGCCGGATAACAAAAATTTCTACTCCCGAATATGACACAGATGCCGGGCATGAAGTAATTACCCTTGCCGTAACCTTGATCGATGCAAAGGGTCGTGACAATGGTCAGATCGAGATTAAAATGAGCTTTAGCTACCTGCTCAGGGACATCATCAAGCTGGGCTGGTGGCAAAGTGATATGGCCTGTATTGTGGACCAAAAGGGAAAATATATGGCCCACACCAATATGGCAATGAAGGGGCGACACTTTCTGGGTGGAGAAAATGATCCCCTGGAGCTGACAATTTTAGAAAAAATGGAAACCACCCCCTTTGGTACCATTAAATCTAAGGGTCACCCCCCGGATATGGTGGCAGGATTTTATAAACTCGAACATATTCCCTGGACCATCATCCTCTTTGCCAAGGGAACGAGTATATTAAAACCGATAACCAATTACAGGAATGCGTTTGCACTTGGCAGCATTTTCATGATTTTTGCTGTCCTCATACTCATCAGACACCATGTTGGTAAAATTGTTGACCAGATAAAAATTCTGTCAAAAAATGCCCGGCAAGTTGCAATAGGTAAATATGGTTCACCCGTTATCGTTAAC
Organism: Desulfobacteraceae bacterium; assembly: GCA_016744295.1. GTDB lineage: Bacteria > Desulfobacterota > Desulfobacteria > Desulfobacterales > Desulfobacteraceae > NBML01. Next base: position 55,164 of record JADGEQ010000017.1, read on the forward strand.
AGCCGGGACGAAATCGGCCAATTGGTGGAAAATTACAATGATATGGTAAAGGGATTAATAGAACGGGATTTTATCCGGGACTCGTTTGGTCGGTATGTGGACCCAAAATTTGCAAAATATCTATTAAAACATCCGGGGGCTGGCGATTTGGGGGGAAAAAGGAGAGAAGTTGTTATGATGATGTCTGATATCAGAGGCTTCACAGCCCTTTCAGAAACATTGAGCCCTGAAATTATCATTCGAATTTTAAACCAGTATTTTTCCCATATGATTAAAATCATCCAGGATCATAATGGAATAATCGTTGATTTTTTCGGGGATGCCATCCTTGTGTTTTTTGAACCGCTTTCAGGTGCTACAGCGGATACGGCCCTGTGCTGTATCCAATGTGCCTCCCGGATGCAGTCTGAGATGAGCTCTTTCAACAAACAGATGGAGAGACAGCAACTGCCAGATCTGGGTATGGGCATCGGCATTAATGCCGGTCAGGTCATTGTTGGAAATATCGGATCTGATACCCGTGCAAAATACGGTGTTGTAGGGTCTGCAGTGAATATCACCAGCCGAATCCAGGCCAAGGCTGAAAAACAGGAAATTGTGGTATCAGAATCCGTTTATCAGTACACAAAGGATCTAATTCAAATCAAAAAAAGATTTTCAGCTGAATTAAAAGGGGTGGATGAACCCATGACGCTCAGGATTATCGAAAATATAATTGCCTAGTGAATTGAGTATAAATGAAATGTGTATAATTTTTAATCGCCCTCTTCGGATCAATGTCTAAAAATTAGACAGCCATAAGCGGTCTCATAAAGTTTGGTAACAATGACAGCACAGAAAACAGTTTAAATTAGTGTGTAAAATAAGTTAGTTTTGCTTATGCATCTCTCTAAATTTTATATTTTTAATAGGTTGGCATAGCTTGTGCAACTTCTGGTTTTTAATAAGCATGCAATCAAACGACTAGGGAAAAACACAATAATTAAAATATGAACAGCCAGGACATGAACAACCAACATATGGATGAGACAACCCTGAACCACGGTGCCATAGATCACGAAAACATGAACCATGAAGCGGGACAAAATATGGCAGAGGATTTTTTTAAAGACTGATGATGGGGTGATATCCCTCATCATTATTTTTGTAATTGCTCGGGTGACGAAAAAACGATATACTTTTTTCCAATCACCTGAGTCGCTAATCGAATTGTCCGCCCATTCTTTGATGAACTTTGTTTGAATCTTTCTTTTAAGGAGTAACTGCATTAATTCGATTGTCTGTACCTAACCCTCACCAAAAACCCGGTGCAGGCCTGTTTATTGACACATATTTTGTTTAAAAGGAATTGAAATGAAACGGTTTGCCATCCTATCTGTTGTATTATGTTTCGGCTTTCTGGTTTTTCCCCAGGACAGATCTTTTGCCACACGGGAAACCCTTCCTGAAATAAAGGTCAGATTATCAACAGCAATCCAGTTGTCGGATCTGCTCAACTATGCATATCTGTCCAACCCGGCCATCACCGCCTCAAAGGAATCCTGGAAGATTTTCATCGAAAATTACAGAATCGGCAAAACCTATCCAGACCCCCAGCTGATGACCACTTTTTTCCCAAGCCCAATTGAAACAAGACTGGGGCCCCAGGACTGGAACCTCACCCTGTCCCAAGCCATTCCCTTTCCCGGCACTCTGACCCGGAAGGGAAGGGTGCTTGAGGCGGATGTGAGGATTGCAAGGCTTCGGGTGGACAAAACAATGAAAGAAATCGTCCGGTCCATTTCCACCTCCTTTTACGAACTGATATATATCCAAAAGGCCATTCATATTGCACAAGCCAACCTATCCCTGAACAAGCGATTAAGTGCGATCAGTCAGAATGCCTATGCCAAAAACAAAGCCCTTTTCTATGATGTCTCCAAGGCACAGGCCCAGACCGCCCAGATTCAATATGATATCCTTTTGCTCCGGGAACTGGAACAGACAGAAAAAACGAAATTGAACACCCTGCTGAACCGGTCCCCGGATGATGCGCTGGGAAATGCAATCTCTCTTCTTCCGAGGCAGACGGTCTATTCCTTGAATGAGATCTATGACCTTGCCATGGAGAATCAGGAAGACATCCTGATTGCCGGCGAAAAAATTCAGAAATCGGAAGACGCCATCCAGTTAACCAAATTCGAAAACCTGCCTTCCTTTAAACTGGGGTTGTTTTATGCCGGTATCGGCCATCCTGAGGTGGCTACACCGCCCCAGGATGCAGGGGATGATGCGGTCGGGGTCCAGCTGGGACTAAATCTTCCCCTGTGGTTTGGTAAAAACAAAAGCCGGACAACAAAGGCCCTGGCAGTCCGGGCAAAGGCCCGAGCAAACAAACGCCTTACCGCCAACCGAACAAAGGCTGTGATCAGCCGTCTCTGGTTCAAGCTTGAAAACTCCAAACGGTTGATCGCCCTGTATAAAAATCAATTGCTGCCCCAGGCCCTGGCCTCGGTTCAAACGGCAGAGAGTTGGTTCCGGGAGGATCAGGGCAGCTTTGCCGATTTTCTCGAAATTCAGGCAACCGCCTATAATTTTCAATTATCCCTGGAACGGGCCCGGGCAGATTATGGCATAACCCTGGTTGCGCTTGAACAATTGGCCGGGGTACTTCTGGACACACACCAGCCAGCCGCCAAAGGAGAAAATTAATCATGAAAAGCAGAACACTCACTCTATTGATGACTCGATTGATGACCCGATTGATGACGCTACTAATGATTTGGGGTCTGTTTATATCTCCTTTGTATGCAGATTATGACAGTATGCAGGATGAGCTTAGGGCATACCTCCCTCCCCCAAATTTTACTACCCTGTCAGATACCCAAATCAGGGAAACAGAACAGGACACAGAGGCCGTCAGCCCTAACAATTCAGATTTTTCGCACCTAGCTGTTCTCAAAGAAAGTTATGAAGCAGCAGTGTCAAATGTCCCCGCCCGCCTTGGGGCGGCGGGGGTGGATGAAAAAATCATCACCCGGATCTTACATATCGCCGCTGACAAAGAGGCTGTAAAAAATCATATACAAAATACCATTATTCTCGACGAGGTCAAAATCATGGCAGCCCTTCGAAACCCCGCCATCCTGGCGGCCCAGAAAAAGGCGATGGCAGAAATTGTGTCCTTTGACCAGGTCATGGATCTGGATGACACCCTGGGGCAATATACCGCTTTCACCAGGACAGTCAACAACAAGGCCGGCCCTTTAAAATCAAAAAATTCCATACGAATGACCTATCCTTGGCCGGGGCTGACTGCCTTGAAGGGACGCATCATCCAACACCAGGTGGCCGTGGAAATAGACAAGAGGGACATTGTAGCAAAACAAGTGGTGGCAAATGTTGAGATAGCCTATTGGGATCTGATTTTTGTGGGGCAGTCAACCCGGATAACCAAGGAAACACTTGCGGCCTTCAGCCGGCTTAAAGATGTGGCCACAAGCCTCTACAAAAGCGGAAAAACAAGTTTTCAGGATGTCATTAAAATAAACATCAAGATGGAAGAATTAAAAGAAGATCTGGTCACCCTTGGATTTCAGAAGAAAAACATTGAGATCAGACTTCTCGAATTGTTAAACCTGCCCATGGATACCCCAGTGGGACGGGCCGCTGTTGCCCCCCTGCCGCCGCAAATACCCGGACCTGACGCCCTTTATCCCATGGCCAGAAAATATCGCCAGGAACTTGGGATGGTCCGGCATCAGATTCTTAAGCTTGAAGCCATGGTGGAAATGGCCGAGTCCATGGTTGAGGCACCTTTTACACTGGGATTTTCAACTTTTGACAATGACATGGTCAACACCCCAGGGTCCGACGCTCCCAAAGAGGCCTTTGCCGCCAAAACCATGGCCGCCATGAAAAATAACAGCCCGGTAAAGCCCTGGTACGGGGCGGAGGAACCCTGGCTGAATCAGACACGGCAGAACCTGTATGCCTTAAGGCAGACACTTGTGACCAAGGAAAATGCCACGGACAGAATGGTGCGCAATGGTTGGTTTGATGTGGACAAAACCTTCCGGGAATACCGTCTGTACAAGAATAGGATCCTGCCCCTTTCCAAATCAGCGTTGGATGTTTCCACCAGAGAGTATGAATCAGGATCCATTCCCTTTTCCCAGGCAATAGATTCCTATACCTCCTGGCTGAAGGTAAAATTGACCATTGCAAAGAAACAGACCGGCCTGGGTGCTGCGTTTGCCAATCTGGAAAAGATGATGGGTAAAAGACTATCAAGGAAAACACAAGGAAACGAATGATGAATAAACGAATAATCGGGGCGACCATCCCTCTTATTGTATTGATCACCGCAGTGGTCACAGGCTCAGCCGTCTACTATATCCTGACCGCCATGGGCCGTGGCAATGATATGGCGCCGACAGCAAAACAGAGTTCCAAAACCGATACAACAGAACCAAAAATCATCTTTTGGAAGGCGCCCATGGATCCCACCGAGATCTATGACGAACCCGGCAAAAGTAAGATGGGTATGGACCTTGTCCCTGTGTATGAGGAAGAGAAAGAAGACGAGGCAACGGAACGCAAAATCATCTATTGGAAAGCCCCCATGGACCCCACCGAGATCTACGAAGACCCCGGTAAAAGCAAGATGGGCATGGATCTGGTTCCTGTGTACGAAGATGAACTGGTGGGCGGAGTCGATATTCGAATCAATCCCGTGGTGGAACAGAACATGGGGTTGAAAATCGAACCCGTTGAAAAAGGTTTCTTGAACCACACCATCAGAACCTATGGCCACCTCACCTATGATGAAAGACGGACCGGGATCGTCAGCCAGAAATCTGCCGGGTGGATCGAAAAGCTCTATGCCGATTACACCGGTTTTCGGGTGGAAAAAGGAGATCCCCTATACGAGATTTATTCCCCCTCCCTTTTGTCATCCCAGGAGGAATATCTGTCTGTTTATAAAAATTATAAACGAAACAAAAGCCCATTGAATAAAGAACTGTTAGCCTCGGCCAAAAAAAGACTCGAGTATTATGACATCGCAGACAATGAAATTGAATTGATTGAAAAGAGGGGTCAGGTTCAAAAAACCCTGGTTGTCAGATCTCCCTACAGGGGGGTGATCACCCAAAAAAACGTGATTGAGGGGGCCTTTGTAAAATCAGGGGCCAGCCTGTTTACCATCTCCGATCTGTCCACAATCTGGGTGGAGGCCCATATTTTTGAATATGAGCAGAACCTGGTCCATGAGGGACAGACGGTTGAGATGACCCTTTCCTATAATCCGGACAAAATCTATACAGGAAAAATTTCCTATATTTTCCCCTATCTTCAGACCAAAACAAGGGACGTAATCATCCGTGTTTCCTTTGATAATCTGGAGGGAGAGCTTAAACCGGACATGTTTGCACGGATTAAAATTGACACCGGCTCAGGTAAAACCGGCATGTTTATCTCTTCCCAGGCCGTCATCCATTCAGGAGACAGACAATTGGTGTTTGTGGCAAAGGGGAAGGGCAAATTCACCCCCCGGCAGATCACCACAGGGATCTATCTGGAAGAGGGGAAGGTACAGGTATTGACCGGCCTTACACCGGGGGAAAATATCGTGGTATCGGGTCAGTTTTTACTGGATTCCGAATCCAAGCTGAAAGAAGCTATTCAGAAGATGATTGAATCCAAATCCGGACCTGCCAAGGCAGGTAAAACAGCGGTGAAAGAGGATTCAGATGATTTCTTTGATGAGATGGATGACAAACCAGCGGACGATTTTTTCAAGGACATGGAATAGACGAGGAATACAGAAGGAATACAGAAGGAATACAAAAAATATGATAGATAAAATAATCGAATGGTCTGTACACAATAAATTCATGGTGATTTTGGCAACCTTTTTTGTCATTGTTGCAGGCATCCTGGCCATGATCAACACACCTCTGGATGCCATTCCGGATCTTTCCGACGTCCAGGTGATCATTTACACCGAGTATCCGGGTCAGGCCCCCCAGGTGGTGGAGGACCAGGTCACCTATCCGCTGACAACGGCAATGCTCAGCGTCCCCTTTGCCAAGGTGGTAAGGGGCTACTCTTTTTTCGGGATTTCCTTTGTCTACCTTATCTTTGAGGATGGCACCGATATCTACTGGGCCAGGTCCCGGGTCATGGAATACCTGAACTTTGTATCCGGCCGGTTGCCGGCAGGGGTCACCCCCAGCCTCGGGCCCGATGCCACCGGGGTGGGCTGGGTGTACGAATACATCTTAAAGGACACCACGGGCAAAACCGATCTGGCCGAACTTCGCTCCCTCCAGGACTGGTTTCTGCGGTATGAACTGACCGCTGTTCCCGGGGTGTCGGAAGTGGCCAGTATCGGCGGGTTTGTCAAGCAATACCAGGTGGAGGTGGATCCCAACAAGCTGCTCGCCTATAATATTCCCATCCAGCGAATAAAAAAAGCCATCCAGCGCTCCAATGCCGACGTGGGGGGCAAGCTCATCGAGATGGGGGAAACCGAATTCATGGTCCGGGGGTTGGGATATATAAAGTCGGTTGAGGACATTGAACAGATTGCCGTTTCCTTTGACGAGAAAGGGACCCCGATCCTGTTAAAGGATATTGCAGATATCGGGATCGGTCCCGAATTGCGCCGGGGAATCCTGGAATGGAACGGAGAAGGGGAAACAGTCGGCGGCGTGGTCATCATGCGCTACGGAGAAAATGCCCTTGAGGTGATCCAACGGGTAAAAGAAAAGTTAAAGGATCTGGAAAAAGGACTGCCCGAGGGGGTTGAGATCATTGCCGGCTATGATAGGTCTTCTCTCATCCAGCGGGCGGTGGAGACCCTGAAAACCAAGCTCACCGAAGAGATGATTGTGGTAACCCTTATCTGCGTGATCTTTCTGCTCCATTTCAGATCTGCCTTTGTGGCAATTTTCACACTTCCCGTGGGCATATTGATGTCTTTTCTGATCATGTATCCCTTTGGAGTGAATGCCAACATCATGAGTCTGGGTGGGATTGCCATTGCCATCGGGGTCATGGTGGATGCCTCCATTGTGATGGTGGAAAATGCCCACAAGCACCTGGAACGGGATCGTGGGAAAAAGAGTCATACCCAGATCATCATCGACGCCTCCAAGGAAGTGGGGCCGGCCTTGTTCTTCAGCCTTTTGATCATTACGGTCTCTTTTCTGCCGGTGTTCAGCCTCACGGAACAGTCGGGCCGGATGTTTCGGCCCCTGGCCTATACCAAAACCACGGCCATGGCCGCCTCTTCCATTCTGGCCATCACCATTATTCCGGTGCTCATGACCTTTTTTGTCCGGGAGAATCCCATTGATCCGGAATTATCCCGGTCCAACAAGATAAAGATATGGATACTGGCCATGGCAGGACCTCCCCTGACCGTTGTCGGCCTGGGTCTTGCCGGGTTTAAACTGCCCGAATTAAGCCTGGTTGCGGCCCTTGGACTTTCCCTGTTTCTGGGGCTGTGTCTTTCCCCCCAGCGAATCATCCCCGAAGAAAAAAATCCCTTGAACCGGTTTTTGATCCGGATCTATCTGCCCGCCATCAAATGGGTATTAAAATGGCGGAAGGTAACCGTTGTCATTGCCCTTGCGGCTGTTGCCGTGACCTGGTATCCCATGCAAAACGTGGGCAGCGAATTCATGCCCCCATTGAACGAGGGGGATCTTTTGTACATGCCCACCACCCTGCCCGGGATCTCCATCACCAAGGCAAAGGAGCTGCTCCAGCAGACCGACAAGATCATCCAGCGGTTTCCCGAAGTGAAAAGCACCCTGGGAAAGATCGGTCGTGCAGAGACCTCAACAGATCCGGCTCCTCTGTCCATGATCGAAACCGTGATCATGCTCAGGCCCCAGGTTGAGTATGAACAGATTGAAAAGGAGCGGTTTTATTCAGGCTGGCTTGATTCAGACGGACCGGCCTGGCTGAAAAAGCCTCTGACCTGGGTCTGGCCGGAGCAGGTACGGGGAAAGATTCTCCATGAATGGCGGAAGAAACCCATCAACTGGTTTTTTTCAGGCTGGCCCGGCCTTTTAAAAGCCCCCTTCACCTGGATCCTGCCACAAGATCGGTATATCACCATCCAGGAGCTGTCCGACGACCTGGATCAGGCGGTGAAGTTTCCAGGGCTGACCAATGCCTGGACCATGCCCATCAAGACAAGGATCGATATGCTCTCCACGGGCATTAAAACCCCGGTGGGCATCAAGATCATGGGACCGGACCTGTCCATCCTGGCAGGTCTCGGCGAACAGATTGAAGCACAGCTCAGAAATGAAAAAGGCACCCGGTCGGTATTTTCCGAGCGGGTCACCGGGGGCAATTACCTTGATTTTACCATCAAAAGAGAGGAAATCGCCCGGTACGGCCTGACAATACAGGATGTCCAGGATATCATCAAGACGGCCATCGGCGGGATGAATGTGACCTATACCGTCGAGGGGTTGGAACGGTATCCGGTCAACCTGCGCTACAATCGTAAATTTCGGGATAACATTGACGAGCTGCGCCGGGTGTTTGTGCCCACACCTTCCGGCGCCCAGGTGCCCCTGACCCAATTGGCGGATATTTCCATTAAAAAGGGGCCTGCCGGCATCAAAAGTGAGAACTCCAAACGCAGTGCCTGGGTGTTTGTGGATATTCAAAATATGGATATCGGCAGCTATGTGAAGCAGGCCCGGCGGTTGGTGGACAAGAACATTGAGCTGCCGTCTGGATATTCCCTTGTCTGGTCCGGCCAGTATGCGTATATGGAAAAGGCCCGGAAAACTCTGAACATCATTGTACCGGCGACCCTGCTGGTGATCTTTATCCTGCTCTTTATCCACTTTAACAATATCATCGAGGTGGTCATTGTGATGGCCAGCCTTCCCTTTGCCCTTCTGGGCGGGTTCTGGCTCATTTATATGCTGGGATACAACATGTCCGTTGCCGTGGGCGTAGGATTCATTGCCCTGGCAGGCCTTGCCACGGAAACAGGCATTGTCATGCTGGTCTACCTGGATGAGGTATTCAAGCGCAAAACAAAAGAGAATCAGATGAACACGGCTGCCGATCTCCATGCCGCCATTGTGGAGGGCGCCGTGGACAGGGTCCGGCCCAAGATCATGACCGTTGCCACCACCCTGATCGGTCTTCTGCCGGTGATGTATGGTTCAGGGGCCGGCTCCCAAATCATGAAACGAATTGCAGCCCCCATGGTGGGGGGCCTTATCTCCTCCACCATTATGACATTAATCATCATCCCGGTGATCTACGATCTGTGGAAAACCCGGGAACTTAATACGCAGGTCAACCCCAACAAAAAGGAAGTTATCCATGAAGAAACTATTTAAATCAATTGTTACTTTTATTCTTTTCTCCCTGCTTTCAGCAAGTCTTGCCTTTGCCGGCAGCGAGATGGCCGGCCACGACATGTCAGGTCACGACATGTCCAAAGACAAAATCGGAGATCTTATCCATGAATCCATGGTGGACGGCTATATGCTTTCATACTATCTCATGGACCTTAGGGACGGGCAAGGGAATGAGAAAAAAGAAATGGACAAACCCCACCACATCATGGTCTATATCATGGACAAAGAACACAAACCTGTTCTCAAGGGAACGGTCGGGTTCATGATCAAGGATGAAAAGGGAACCCCCCAGAAATCCATGGCCATGTATATGAGCAAAGGGTTCGGCATCACGGCGGATATGAAGGACAAAGGCGTCTATACCATTACGGCCAAGGCCCTTGTGGGAGATAGCAAACTTATGGACAGCTTTACCCATGAGATAAAATAATCTCTCCCCCTTTGGCATAATAATGGGTGCGGTAAAGATATATTTTTCCCGCACCCATACTTTCAAAGACCAGGGATTTCCCCGTTTTTTTATACAAAGGAGGATAAGAATGAATTCCCATGTCAGTCATGTTTCTTTTTTATGTATCTTTGTTTTTCTTTTGTCCGGATCCGCCCTATGGGCCTATGGCGATAAACATCCGGAAAAGAAAAAAATACAGAAGCACCACTGGGCAGCCCCGCCCGAGGAAAGCAAACGCACCAACCCGGTCTTTCTTTCAGACGACTCTGTTTTGCGCGGGCAAACCCTTTACCTTGAAAACTGCACAGGCTGTCACGGTAGAAATGCAGATGGGAGGGGAACAGATGGGAAAGACATGACCCCCAGACCCAGTAATCTAAGAGCAATGGCCGGTCATCACTCGGATGGGGACATGGCATGGAAAATCAAAAAAGGAAAAGGCCCCATGCCGGGCTGGGAAGATATTCTCTCAGAAGAAGAGATCTGGGATCTGGTCAATTTTATTCAAACCCTGAAAGAAAACAATTAACTTATATCATATTTTTTAAGCTTATTGTTCAGTGTGGTTCTCGTGATATTTAAAATCCTTGCCGCCTGACTCTTGTTCCCCTTTGTTTCCTCCAGGGTTTGCTTGATGGCGATGGCTTCAACATCACCCAGGGATCTTCTGCCGATGGCAGCCCCGTTCTGGAATTCGGTTTCAGGCCTGTACTTTTCGAGAACAGCGGGCAATAAATCCTTTTCAGATATATATTGGCCCATGCAGAGGATAACCGCCCGTTCCAGGCAGTTTTCAAGTTCTCTGACGTTTCCGGGCCAGGCGTACCCGGACAAGGCATCCATGGCCCTGGGTGTAAATCCCTTCAGATCCTTTCGATTTCTTTTTGAATATTTTGTAAGAAAATGCTGGGCAAGAAGGGGGATATCCCCCATTCTCTCTCTCAGGGGCGGAGCCTCTATGTTGATGACATTGAGACGATAAAACAAATCTTCCCGGAAATTTGTATTTTTAACCGCCAACGCAAGATCCCGGTTTGTGGCTGCGATAATGCGGACGTCCACCTTGATGGTATTGTCTCCCCCCACCCGCTGAATCTCTTTTTCCTGGATGGTTCTGAGCAGTTTCACCTGCATGGAAAGAGGCATTTCCCCGATTTCATCCAAAAATATGGACCCCTTATCCGCCTGTTTGAACAACCCGTCCCGTCCCCTGTCCGCACCGGTAAAGGCCCCTTTTTCATGACCAAACAATTCCGATTCCAACAGGGTTTCGGTCAGGGCGGCACAATTTACAACCACCAGTGGATAAGTTTTCCGGTCACTGGTTTTATGGATCGCCTTTGCAAAAAGTTCCTTGCCAGTACCGCTCTCCCCGGTAATCAGAATATTCGCATCGGTTGGTGCACTTATTTTCGCGATGTCTTTAACCTTTTGCATGGCCGGACTTGAACCAATGATATCCGCAAACCGGTTCTCCGAGAGAATTTTTTCTTTGAGTTCCCGATTTTCAAGAGAAAGTTTCAAGTGGTTCATGGCCCGTTCTAACGTGAGTTTAAGCTCATCAAAATTCAAGGGCTTGGTCAGATAATCATAGGCCCCAAGTTTCATGGCGGCAACCGCTTTATCCACGGAAGAATAAGCCGTCATGATAATAATGGGGATAGACGGGTTGAATTCCTTGATCCGCTTTAGCGCTTCTATGCCATTTACAGTGGACATGCGAACATCCATGAGAATCAGATCATGGGGATTTTCCCGGGCTGCCCGGATGGCCTCCTCCCCGTCGGTTGCTCGTTCAACCCTGTGTCCCAGGCTGCTTAAAACGGTGTTTAACATGGTAAGATGTCCCGCATCATCATCCACTATCAAGATCCGTCCTTTCATGTTAATTTTCCTTTCCCCAGGGGTAATACGAGTGAAATGGTTGTGCCGGAAGCCTCTGTTTTTGTAATCTGAATGGATCCGTTATGGTTTTCTATAATTTTATAGGCGATGGTCAGCCCCAGACCGGTACCCTTACTCTTGGTGGTAAAATAGGGGTCAAATATGTGTTTTTGCGCCTCCAGGCCAATACCGGATCCTGTGTCGGAAATATTAACAACAAGAGTTGACCCTCTTTGTCCTGCCGTCAACCGGAGCTCTCCACCGCTTTCCATGGACTGGATGGCATTGATATACAAATTTAGCAACACCTGGGTCAGACGGTCCATATCCGCGTTAATCCCCGGCAGGTTTGGATCGATATCTTTGATGATGCGAATATTGGCAGCTTCGGCTTCGTGGGCGACAATCCGCAGGGAATTATTTATCAGATCAATAACCTTAATCTTTCGAAGCCTGAGGTCCGACGGCCTGGCAAATTCAAGCAATTCGGATATGACCCGGTTCACCCGGTCCACTTCTTCGGTCATCAATTCTGCTGCTTTTCTGTTTTCACTGTCGGCCTCAAACAGGCTTCCAAAATAGGTAACATACCCTTTTATCGCGCTTAGGGGATTTCTCACTTCATGGGCAATGCCCGCGGCCAGATTTCCAACGGCAGCCAGTTTTTCAATCCGCTGGTTCTTGGTTTCCAGCGCTTTTATCTCGGTTAAATTTTTAAAAACAAACATAACCCCAATGTAATTATTGTCTTCTCCATGGATATGGGTCACACTGGCCGCCACCGGAATGGGGGGGCTGTTATCCGAGGCAAGAAAAATCTCTTTTTCTGCCAGGAACTGACCGGTCTTGATCATCTCCTGCAGGACCCAGATATTTTTTGGAAGCAGGGCCTTGGCGCTGGGGCTTTTTATCTCCTCTTTCCCGATTCCAAGCAGGTTGCAGGCGACCCCATTGGTATATAAAATTTGGTCGCGGGTATCCATTACAAGGATACCCAGAGGCAAGTGGGTAACCACCTCGGATGCAAGCTTCCGGGTCTCCTGGAGAAGCTTTGTAGAGCGGGTATGACTCTGGGCCCAGAAAAGCGAAATCACCCCGGCAATCCCCAGGGAAATGATAATGGCGGCCATGACAAAATTATGCCTTAGATCCTCTGACATGGCCTTTTCAAAATGAACGATATGCATGCCGATGAAAATATAGGGCCGGTTGTTGGGATCCAGCATTTCTTTTGAGACCCTGCTTTTTTCCCAACCCGGGTCCCCTTGCCCTGAAGGATTAAGAACCGGCAAAAACGTTTTGTATACCTCAAAATATTTTATTCCGTTCCGAGGTTCAACAATTCTCCAGTGGGGAATATTGGAAGGAACAAGTTTTTTTAACACCCCTTGATCCAAAAACTTTTTCCCAATCAGCTCCCGGGCATTATGGGCCAGGATTATCCCGAATCTGTCCACAATACTGATATAAGAAATATCCGGCAGGGCAGCGGTCTCCTCCAGGAGAACCTGCAGATGGCTTTCATTGGGACCCATCATACCCATCATGCCGGTACGGGTTCCCGCCTCAAAGGACCGGATCAGGGCAGCTCCTTTTTCTTCTAACAGGGTTCCCATCCGCTCTTTATCCCTGCTGTAGTTAACAATTCCCAAAAAAACGACAACAACCATGAGAACCAGGCTGGTGCCAATGGTCATCCAGGGAGATATATAAATTTTAGACTGCATATGACCGCCTGATTGCTTTAGATTTCATCTAAATAGAGTGGTGTATAATTATTGAATATATCCATCCAGGAATCAAGTGATTTCCAGGAGAGGGGGTAACGGCGCTAATTGTCTGCCAAGATTTCCTTTTCATATTGCTCTTTTGAATAAAATTGCATATGCTACTCGGTTGATATATTGGATCAGCCACTATATTTGCAATTTAACAGAAAAACGGGCACAGAAAACGGGCAACCATGTTCAAAGAGAATATCAAAAAAACAATCCACCTGTCCCTGCCCATGATTGTGGGTCAGATCGGCCAGCTTTCCATGTCGGTGGCGGACAATATCATGGTGGGCCGGGTGGGTACAGACACCCTGGCAGCAGCAGCCATTGGCAATGCTCTGTTTACCCTTATCATGGTGGTGGGGTTAGGAATTTCCATGGCAATTACACCCCTGGCAGCCATTGCCGCTGGTGCGGGAAAGGACCGGGACTGCGGCGTCGTGCTGCGGCAGGGTCTGATTGTCAACCTTTTGTCCGGGGTATTTCTCTGCGGACTGACCTTTGCCGGGGCAGAATCCATTCGATTTATGAACCAGCCAGAAGCCATTGTGAAACCGGCAATCCTCTATATGCAAGTGCTGGGATTTTCCATGCTTCCGCTGATGCTCTTCCAGTCCTTTCGCCAATTTGCCGAAGGTGTCAGTTTTCTGAAACCGGCCATGGTCATTACCCTTATGGCCAACCTGGTCAATATAGTTGTCAACTGGATCTTTATATACGGAAACCTTGGAGCGCCAGCCCTGGGGCTCACCGGAGCCGGGATTGCCACCTTCTCCTCCCGGGCCTTCATGGCCCTGTTGCTGATGTGGGTCATCATGACAGCCCCCTCACTAAAAAGATTTGACCCCTCGTTGCGGTATCGGAAAATTGATATTTCCATGATAAAAAAACTATTAACCATCGGTATCCCCGGTGCATGTCAATATTTTTTCGAGGTATCTGCCTTTGCAGCCTCCTCGGTGATGGTGGGGTGGATGGGCACCCAGGCCCTGGCCGCCCACCAGATAGCCCTAAACCTGGCCTCCATTTCCTTTATGGTGGCCATGGGCATTTCCGCTGCTGGCACCATACGGGTAAGCAATGCCGTGGGCAAAGGGTCAATCACTGATGTGCGGGCTGCGGGATTTTCCGCCGCCCTGGTCTGCGCCGGATTCATGGCAAGCGCAGGGGTTGTTTTTGTCCTGTTCCGATATTCTCTGCCCGGTTTATATGTGTCGGACAATGCGGTTATAGAAATGGCGGCTTCCCTGTTGGTGATTGTGGCCTTTTTCCAGATATCCGACGGAACCCAGGCCGTGGGCCTGGGCATTTTGCGGGGAATCACAGACATGAAAATTCCCACCCTCATCACCCTGGCCGCCTATTGGGTCATTGGCCTGCCCTCGGGCTATGTCCTGGCATTCCAATTTAATTTGGGCATTTATGGGGTCTGGTATGGCTTATTGATCAGCCTGTCTGCCTCTGCCCTTTTGATGATGCTTAGATTCCATTCCAAAACGATAATTTTCCCTTAATTTTTCAACGCTTGAATTTTTTTCTTGTCTTCATTCGGTTAGACCTGATACAGGTAATCTTCCAGATTTAATAAAAATATTTGGAGCCTGATACCATGGAAACCAAACCCAACAGGGAAGCCGCCTTATCCATTAGTGAAACCCGATATCGAACCCTGGTGGAAACCATGGGAGACGGGCTTTCCGAAATAGATGAAAACCTAGTGACCACCTATGCCAATGCCATGCTTTGCCGCATGTGGGGGAGGTCAAGGGAGGAAATACTGGGGGCCAAGGTGACCCAGTTTCTGGATGACGAGAACCGGGAAATCCTTAGCCTCCAGCAGGAAAAACGACGGAGAGGTCAGAGCAGTTCCTATGAAATCGTCTGGAATAAAAAAGACGGCCAAAAGTTGCACACCCTCATGACCCCCACCCCTTATTTTGATCCCCAGGGCCGGTTCAAGGGCAGTTTTGCCGTCATTACCGACATCTCAAAACAAAAAAAAGAAAAAGACCTGTTGGAAATGCGGGTGAAAGAAAGAACCATTGCCCTGGAGTATAAAACAAAGAGTCTTAAAGATGTAAACACCGCCCTGCGGGTGTTGCTTAAAAAACGGGAGCAGGACCAGCATGTTTTAGAAAAACAGATGTCGTTAAATGTCCGGGAGCTTGTTTTCCCCTATGTGAACCGCATAAGGGAGACCCAGCTGGATCATATCCAGAAAGACTGTGTGGATATGATGGAATCCACCTTAAATGATATTGTATCTCCGTTTTTGCAGAAGTTGCCCCTTGCTTTTTTACGCCTGACCCCTTCGGAAATCCAGGTGGCCAATCTGGTAAAACATGGAAAATCCACCAAGGATATTGCCCAGAGCCTTAACCTGTCCGGAAAAACCATTGAGTTTTATAGAAAACGGATTCGTCAAAAAGTAGGAATTACCAATAAACAGATCAACCTGAGAACCTTTCTGAATATCCCCCGCTAATTTTGTATTCTGGCAATCCCTGTCAAATACCAGGTATATTTTATACCTATTATATCCCTGAAATATACCTCTTGTCGGCCCCTTTTTTTAAAGATATGACTTGGGTTATTGATTTTATTCGGCGACCTCTTTTGGTATTGAGATCTGCCCATTTTTAAAAACCCCAAAAAATAAAAGGAGATGACCGGTTCATTTACCCAAAAAAGACTGATAACTAATTTAAACCAAGGAGATCATAAGGATGAAAAAGCCCCTGCGTTTTCGGATTATCCCCATTGTTTTATTTGTGTTTTTCTTTGCTTCAATGCTTCATGCCAAACCCATTCAACTCAATTATTCCAATTTTTTCCCACCCACTCATATTCAAAGCAAACTGGCCCAGACATGGTGCGATGAAATTAAAAAGCGAACACAGGGAAAGGTCTTTGTTGAATATTACCCCGGAGGAACATTGACCAAATCAAAACAGGTTTATGACGGCGTAGTTACGGGCATTTCCGATGTGGGCTTGGCCCTGTTTGCTTATAACAGGGGAAGATTTCCCGTTTTGGAAGCAGTTGATCTGCCCCTGGGATATACCAGCGGTGTACAGGCAACCAAAGTGGTGAATGAGGTGTACAATAAATTCAATCCCAAGGAATTGTCAGACACCAAAGTCATGTATCTTCATGCCCATGGAGCAGGCCTCCTCCATTCAAAGGGAAAGGCTGTTCGAACCATGGAGGATTTTAGAGGAATGAAACTTCGTGGTCATGGCACCAGTGCCCTGGTAATCAATGCCCTTGGCGGTACACCGGTCTCTCTTCCCATGCCTGAACTCTATTCAAGTCTTCAAAAAGGTATTGTCCAGGGCGCCATGTATCCCATTGAAACAAATAAGGGCTGGCGAATGGCAGAAGTTACCGACTACCTAACCATGAGTTCGTCAATTGCCTATACCTCCTCATTTTATGTGGTCATGAACAAAGAAAAATGGAATTCAATCCCCCCGGACCTGCAAGAAATTATCAGCCAGATTAATCAGGAATGGATCGTAAAGCATGGCCTTGCTTGGGATGAAAGCGACAAGATAGGCCTGGAATATTTTAAAAGCCTTGGGCATGGGGTGATCGAACTCAGTGACGGGGAATCCAATAGATGGAAAAAGACCATCGCACCGGTTATTGATCAATATATTGATAAAATGAATAAAAACGGATTTGAGGGTAAAAGGATTGTTGAATTTGTAAAAAGCAGTATGGAAAAAAATAAATAGGCCTAGGGGTTTGCATCCATGTCAGGAAGTAAACGTTATTTGGCAAGATTGAAATATTTGGAATAGTGGGGTTTTGGTCCTAGGTTGCCGTCTGAAAAGAATACTGCCCCATTATTCCAAATGGACAACGCTCGATTATAATCAAGGATAAGCTGATGAATCGTCAGAAATACTGGAATCCGATTTTAGAGACCATGCCCCGGGAAAAACTCAAACAGCTGCAGTTTAAAAAATTCAAGCGAATAATGACCTGGGCCTATGCAAATTCAAAATTCCATAGGGCCCTCTATGATGCGGCAGGATTAACCCCTGACGATATTCGCTTTTTTGATGATATCAAGAGGGTTCCAAAGGTTGAAAAGTCCATGATGAGGGATATTCAGAAAAAAGACCCTTATCCCTATGGAGATGCCCTTTGTGTTCCATTGGAAGAGGTTTCCGCCTTCAGACAGACCAGCGGAACCACAGGCCAACCTGTTTATCAGCCCGATACCATGCAGGATTGGGATTGGTGGGCTGAATGCTGGGCCTCTGTTTTGTGGTCCCAGGGATATCGCCCCAGGGATCGCGTGTTCATTCCCTTTGGATATAATATTTTTGTGGCTTTCTGGGCTGCCCATTATGGGTCTGAAAAACTGGGGTGTGAAGTTGTTCCCGGCGGAGTCCTTGATACCCAAGCCAGGATTTTAAAAATTCAGGAATTGAAGGCAACTGCCATGATGGCAACCCCGACCTATATTTTAAATATGGCAGATGTGGCCATAAATAAACTGGGAATTGATCCCAAAGAGCTCACCATCAACAAGATTACCTGTGCCGGAGAACCGGGTGCCGGAATTCCCAGTACCAAAAAAAGGATAGAAGATGCCTGGGGCGCAAAGGTCTATGACCACTCCGGTGCAACTGAAATCGGTGCCTGGTCTTACGAGTGCGAGGATCAGCCCCATGGCATGCATGTCAATGAAGCCATGTTTCTTGTGGAGATAGAGGATATCGATACCGGCGAAATAATAGAAGAACCGGCTATAAAAGGGAAAATGATCATCACGGCCCTGGACAGGAGGGCACAGCCCTGTGTCCGATTTGATTCCAAGGATGTGATCGAATGGGATCCGGATCCGTGCACCTGCGGTCGGACCTTTCGACTGATAAAGGGCGGTGTTCTTGGCCGGTCCGATGACATTACAAAGGTCAAAGGGGTGCTTCTCTCCCCTGCTGCCATAGAAGAGGTTGTCAGGTCCATTGACGGCCTGGGGAACGAATTCGAGATCATCGTGGACAAACAGGGGGATATCGACCGGATAAAGCTTAAAGTGGAGCTCATGCCCGGGGTTGCCAGGCGCCGGGTGGAGACGGTATTGATTGATCAGCTCCGGCTGAAAACAAACCTGAGGTATAGAATTGAATACTACGATTATGGTATTCTGCCGCGTTATGAGGTAAAGGCAAAGCGGTTTAAGGATCTGAGGAAAAAATAAAAGGGAATACCATGAAAAATTTGTCTGACATCACTGAAATAAATGATAAGATACTCAAGGTAAAACGTCTGCTGCTTGAACTTGAAGCTGCTGGAGAACAATTCCCTGCCCTGGCAAAAAATTCAAAAAAGGCTCTGGTCAGCATAAAAATGCTGGAGTTCAATATCTCGGATATCGTATCATTCGGATTGGCAGAACCTTAAGTATTGAAAAATTTGGGGGAAGGTCAAATTTTGGCTGATTTTGAAGATATCTCACCGTCAATCCCCTACAATTATTTTTTTCGCATTTATGCCAATGCCCTGTGAAGAAACGCCACGATATGACCCACCTCCACAGAAAGACTGTGTTTATGCAGCCCGTGGACCAGCTGCATGATACAGGCAGGGCAACCCGTTGCCAGCCTGGCCGGGATCTTGGTCATGCCGGCAATAGTGTTTATCTTTTTATCCAGAATCTGTTCAGAAATTTTTGCATGGCTGAACCCATAGGTTCCACCAAGGCCGCAGCAAACTTTAGCATCGGGCATTTCCAAATAATTCTCGCAGATGGCCTGGAGCAATTTTCTTGGCTGGGTTGTAATCTGTTGCCCCCTCCCCAGGTGGCAGGGATCATGGTAGGTTAGTGTCAGAGAAATTTTTTGTTTGATTCTTGATTTTATATTTTCAATCCCGATCCGATCCACCAGATATTCACTAATATCCATTGTGCGCCTGGACATATCCAGGGCCTGGGCCTCAAATTTGGTTCCGGCCAGAATCCGGGGATAGTGTTTTTTGAGCATCAACCCGCCGGAAGAACAGATGGTAATAATTTTTTGGTCTCGGTGTTTTGAAAACAACTGAACATTGTTGACTGCCAGTTTTTTTAGGGTGTTTGTATCGGCATGGGCCTGAACCGGGGCGCCGCAGCACCCCTGGCCCGATAAAACCATCACTTCCACCCCCAGGGTGTTGAGCACCGCTAGGGTTTTTTCCGGAATCCCCGGGTAGAGATAATTACCGGCACAGCCCACAAACAACAAAACGCTTTGCTTTTGTTGTTCTGCTTTATATACCCGATCCTGCCGGGTGATAAAGGGGGTTGCCGGTAATGCAGGCAAAATCCGCTGGCCTAATTCTGAGAACCCGGGCAAAGAAAATTTCAGACGCAAACCGCTGGTTTCAGGCAGGGTTGACATGAAAAGAGCCTGGGCTTTCCTTGCCCCTGCAGCACCCATGTTTTGATATTTCCTGTCCGTGGTCAGTGCCTTAAAGGCCAGATTTTTAGCCATGGGAAGCCCTTTTTTAGCCACATAATAGGCCCGGCTTTTGAGCACCACCTCAACCATGTCCACACCGCCTGCACACTGGGTAACACACCCCATGCACAACAGGCAGTTTTCAAAAGAATCGGCCATGGTGTCTGTCAGGTCGAGGTCACCATCTGCAACTGCCTTGGCCAGGGCCAGACGTCCCCTGGCCACATTTTTTTCCAAACCCGATACACCATAAACCGGGCAGACCATCCGGCACTCGCCGCAGGCAGCACATTTTTTATATTCTTTGTTGATGGTTTCTATAAAATCTTGTTGAAGATCCGTTTTCATAATTTTCCCCGGGTGTTTCTTAATCTGACCCATATCCCTTATCCCAAATTTGCTGGGGAAAAATTTTACCGGGATTGAGTATCCCCCTGGGATCCAGCATTTTTTTCACCCCCATGGCCAGATTCAGGGTGGGCTCATCCAGATTAAAACCCAGATACTCCTTTTTCACCGAACCAATGCCATGCTCCGCGGCAATGCGCCCCCCAAGTTTTACGGTTTCCGAAAAGATTTCTTTTTTCACGACAAGGGCCTGCTGGGGTGTCAGGGGGGCATCTGCCTCGGATACACTCAAATGGATATTCCCATCTGCATAATGCCCGAAACATAAAATCCGAAGGTTTTTTGCCCCGGCCAATCGCTGAAGTTTATCCAGCATCATTGGAATGGATGCCGGCGGAACGGAAATATCCTCCTCCAGCCATTGGGGGCACAGTCCCATGAGAGCTCCGTGGATAGACCGCCTGACCTGCCAGAGCCTTTCCCGCTCGTCTGGATCCCGGGCCAAACGGCAACTGAGCATTCCCGACTCCTTACAAATTTTAAGAACCATGGCCGCATCCCGCTCAACTTCATGGGCAGATCCATCCACTTCAATCAGCAGCATGGCCTTTGTATCTCCATGGATCTGCTGTTCAAGTTCATCACCAATGCCACGGGCCAGAACCGCCTGCAAACAGGCTGCATCAATGAATTCAAGGGTACAGGGAACCACACCGCTCTTGAGCAGCAAAGGAACCGCACCCCCTGCATCCTGAATACTGGAAAAGCAGATTGCCAGGGTTTTTACGGTTTCCGGCCGGGTAACCAGCTTTAAAATGGCCTTGGTGATAATGCCAAAGGTTCCCTCGGACCCCACAAACAATTCTGTCATTGAATAGCCAACAACATCCTTAATGCATTTGGACCCCAGGGTTACCAGATCACCATTGGGTAAAACAACCTCCAGTCCCAATACATATTGTTTGGTGACCCCGTACTTTGCTCCCCGCATCCCCCCTGCATTTTCAGCAATATTACCGCCAATGGTGGAAAAAGCCTGGCTGGCAGGATCAGGCGGATAAAAAAGGTTTTCCCTGGCAGCAGCTGTCTGGAGATCTGCCGTTATGACACCGGTTTCCACCACGGCACACAGATTTTTTGTATCCAGTTCCAGTATGCGGTTCATCCGCTCCAGAACCATGACAATCCCCCCGTTTAAGGGCACAGCACCGCCGGTAAGGCCGGAACCGGCACCCCTTGGGACCACAGGGATTTTATTGCCGTGGGCATAGCCCATGATGGCACAAACATCCCGGGAACAGGAAGGAAAAACAACGGCATCGGGCACCCCCCGCTCTTTGCTGGCATCAAAGGAATAGGTCCACCTGTCTTCCAGGGAAAAACAACATTTCTTTTCCCCGAGAAGAGCGATTAAATCTGGCTTGAGGGCAATCTCATCTATTTGCATTGCACCCCCCTTTTTAATAGTTTGCTTAAATTCATGGGAACCCCTTCGTGGCATCTAACGGGCATCGGCATCAAAATCAAATCCGGGAATGGAAAGTTTTCGCTGTAAAAGGTGGAGCCCGAGACTCAGTATCCCCACCAGCACAAGGTAAATCAATGCAACCAGAATATAGGTCTGGATGGGGGCAAAATTCTGACTGGATAATATCTTGGCCCGGCTCATCAAGTCCGGTACCGCAATGAGAAAAACAATGGCCGTGTATTTTATCATGGCAATAAATTCATTTGACCAGGCCGGTATGACAAGACGAAGGGCCTGGGGAAGGATAATATACTTTATCCCCTCCAACTGGCTCATGCCAATCCCCCTTGCCGCCTGCATCTGGCCCTTGGAAACAGCCTGTATGGCACCCCTGAAATATTCGCACTGATAGGCGGCACTATTACACCCCAGGGTTAAAAAAGCGGCGGTCATACGGGAAAAGGATATCCCCAGTTCGGGCAGCCCATAGTAGACCACAAACAGCTGCACCAGCAAAGGAGTGCCCCGGAACACCGTCAGATAGGCTGTACAAAAAGGCTGTACCAGCTTCCCCCCATAGACCCGAATGAGGGAAAGGGGCAACCCGATGGCAAGGCCGATGAGCAGGGCACCGGCTGTGAGCTCCAGGGTAACCACCGTCCCCTTGAGCATCTCCGGCAGCGCCATCCCGGCATATTCCAGAAAGTTATTCATCTATACTCCTTTGGCAGACCAGCAGGCCTAGGCAGATTCCAAGCGGCTGATAACAGACAAAAATTCCCGGGTCCTCAGGGATTTGGGATTTCCAAAAATCTGGTCAGGCGTGCCCTGCTCTTCTATGGTTCCGTTTTCCATAAAAATAACCCGGTCGGCCACTTCCCTGGCAAACCCCATTTCATGGGAAACGATGACCATGGTCATGCCTTCGCCGGCCAGTTTCTGCATAACCGCCAGCACCTCTCCTGTCAGTTCGGGATCCAGAGCCGAGGTTGGCTCATCAAACAACATGACTTTGGGATTCATGCCCAAAGCCCTGGCAATTCCCACCCGCTGTTTTTGTCCACCGGACAATTGGGCGGGGTATTTATCACTGTGTTCTGCCATTCCCACCCGTTCCAGTTCCTTCATGGCTTTTTGGGCGGCTTGTGCCGAAGGGACACCTAGGACCTTGACCATACCGATGGCCACGTTGTTCAATACGCTCAAATGGTTGAATAAATTAAATTCCTGAAAAACCATTCCCATCTGCTGGCGAACCTTGTCTTCATTTGCGGCGGCAGCGGTAATTTCTTCATCTTCCAAAAAAATCTGACCTGAATCCGGCCTGTGCAGCAGGTTAAGACACTTGAGCATGGTGCTCTTTCCAGTACCGCTGCTGCCGATGACCACAATCACCTCGGAAGGGTGTACATCAAAGCT
This sequence comes from Desulfobacteraceae bacterium, assembly GCA_016744295.1. GTDB lineage: Bacteria > Desulfobacterota > Desulfobacteria > Desulfobacterales > Desulfobacteraceae > NBML01. Next base: position 78,353 of record JADGEQ010000017.1, read on the forward strand.
GACCCCCTTGAGAACCGCTGACTTGTCAAATGATTTGCATAAATTTTTTATTCTGAGTACGGGTTTGCTCATTTTTTAATTCTCTTTTATTGTTTTTCTGCCCATGGACCTCTATCCAAGTATCCTTATAACCAGGCCGATAGGACCAGGTCAATACAACCTGGCCAATACAAATTGGGTCTGTCAAAAACCAATGGCAAACCGCTTTTCAACGGCTTCAAGAAGTTTGGTCAGGGTAAGGGTCATCAGGATATAGAAAAATGCCGCTGTCCCAAAAGCCAGCAGGGGCTCCATGGTACTGGCACTGGCATACTGGGCCCGGCGCATTAATTCTGGAACACCAATGACAAACACAAGGGAGGAGTCTTTTAAAACCAGGGAAACTTCATTGATAAGCGAGGGTATGGCTATTCGAAGGGCCTGGGGCATGATAATACAACGAATGGCCTTGGCACGCCCCATGCCAATCCCCCTGGCTGCCACCATCTGTCCCTGGGGGATGGATAAAATGGCCCCCCGGAAAATTTCTGTCTGGTATGCCCCGCTGGCAAAGCCCAGTGCAAGGGCTCCGGACATGAAGGGAGAAAGATCGACAAATTCTGAAATAACAAAATATAAAACAAAAATAATCACAACCACGGGAATTGCACGGACCACATAGCTATAACAAAACCCGATACTTCTGGCAGTAACACCGCCATAAACCCTTAGCACCGCCATGACGGCGCCGATAAAGCACCCCATGAACAGGGCAATAATCGTGACCGAGACGGTGATCCCCAACCCCGGCAGTAAAAATTGCAGCATTTTATAAAAAGATTCCATGGCCCCCTGACTGCATTATTTTCTAGGTTAAAAACCATTCAAAACAACAAAGGAAGAAAGCGTTTGAACAAGCTTTCTTCCCTTAAATTTAAGCAAATATCAAGTTGATATTTTAAAGCAGCTTATACTTGTCCATCAATTTTTTCAGTGTACCATCGGCTTTAAGTTCCTCGATGGCCTTGTTGATGGCAGTCAGCAACTGTGTATTCCCTTTGGTCACGGCCAGGCTCTGGCCTGCGGAAACGGTTTCCGTTGTGATCAAGGCAATGGTAAGACTGTTTTTTTCCGCCAGGGAAGTGGCAGGATCTGCAATGATGAGCAAGGCATCCACGCGGCCGGCTTTGATATCCATGGCGGCATTGTCTACCCGCTCGTAGGAAAAGTAATTTTCAGCAGCAAGTTTGCCGGTTTTGATGAGATTTTCCTGGATCCATTTTTCCTGGATCGTTCCTGTCTGGGATGCCACCTTATATTTGGCAATGTCATACACGGACTTGATTTCAATACCGGAACCTTCTTTTACCAGGATTGCATCCTTGATGGCATGGTAAGAAATAGAGAAATCCACTTTTTCCTTACGTTTTTCACTTGCCTGCATGGCGGCAATCACCACATCGATTTTTTCATTCTGCAATCCCGCAATCAGGGTATCAAACCCCATATCAACAATCTTTACCTTCTTGCCAATTTTTTCGCCGATGGCACGGATCAAATCCATGTCAAAACCGACAAATTCACCAGCGGCATCGGTAAATTCATAGGGAGGATAGTCGGCAGATGTCCCCACCACAATGGTATCCCCTGCATTTGCAACACTTCCCATGCACAACCCCAGCATCAGAATAAAACTCAAAATTTTCTTCATTACCTCTCTCCTTTATACGATACATTAATTTTCAGGCCAATATTTTGTCCAGTTCCCGTAAAAATCCCAAATTATCCTCCCTGACCCCCAGGGACATTCTAAAATATTCCGGTACGCCAAAGGCAGTTCCAGGCCGAACAATAAAGCCCTTTGGCAGCAGCAGTTTAAAGATATCCACTCCGTTTTTCTTCAGATTCCTAGGCAGTTTAACAAATAGAAAACTTGCCTGGGATTCAGGGACCTCAAACCCCCGCTTGCAAAGTTCTGCCCCCATGAACTGTCTTTCCGCCACCACAAGGTTTACATGTTTTCGGGCAAATTCTTTTTCATCCAGCATGTATTCTGCTGCAATCAGTGCCGAGGAGTTCACATTAAAGGGTAACTTGACATTGTTCACCAGGTTAATGACGCCGGGATGGGCAACCAGATAGCCAACCCGAAAGCCGGCCAGACCATAGGCTTTGGAAAATGTTCGCAACCCGATAACCCGGGGGTCTTTTTCCAGATAATCCTCTGTACGGGCTGCCTGGTCATCTGTTACAAACTCTGCATAGGCCTCGTCCAATACCACCATTATGTTTTGGGGCAGACGGGCCAAAAAACTGTCCAGCTCCTGTTTTTTTAACACATCCCCGGTGGGATTTGAAGGAGAGCACAGCCAGACAAGCTTGACATCGCTGTTCTGTTCACAGGCCAGTAGGATTCCCTCAAGATCAATTCGATATTTTTTAAGGGGCAAGCAAATGGGTACGGCCCCCATGAGTCGGGTTGCCACGTTGTAGGCATCAAAAATAGGGGTGGGAATGATAGCCTTGTCACCCTGGTTTAAGAACACCTGGGCAATCAGGCGAATTCCCTCTTCCGCCCCATTGGCAAAGATCAGATTCTCTTCACCCACCCCCAGATTCTTTGCCACCTTTCCCCGCAGTCTGCGGCACAGGGCATCGGGATAGCGATTGCCACCCCAAGCTGCTTTTGCAACGGCATCTCCAAGAGATGTGGGCAGGTCAAAGGGACATTCATTGGAAGACAGCTTTATTACCTTGCCAAGACCATATTCTTCCTGCACCTCTAAAATGGGTTTCCCCGGGATATAGGGAAGCATCTCAGCCACGTTTTCCCTGGCAAGGGGTACAAAATCAAAAAAACTGATTTCCCCTGGCCTATCTTGTATTGACTTCTCGTCGGACATATATACTCACTTTAAAATTTTGTTAACCCTATTTCTGATATTCCAATGGCCTTCAAAAACAAAATAAAAGACAGAATATACACTTACTCGCCATAGGATGTCCAGATAATTTATTGGGCATTTTTCGGGATCACCATATTTTCAGGAGCACGATAGCAGGTCACCGTTATGGTCAAACCCCATGGCAGAGCCCATGGGTCCCAGATCGATCAATGGGTTGCGTTTCAACTCTCCGAGGCACCCCTTTGAAACCGACAAATGGGTCAACTCAAGTGTATTTTTAATATGAACGATGCGCACATTCGCCGGGGTGTAGGGGCCAATGGTCATGAGCGCCGCGGCGATTGCCTGCTTTTCCGTTGCAAGTGTCATGGGGATCCTGCAGTCTTCCGGACAGGAGGCCGTGATCGCGTTGATGGCCGTGGCCTGGAAGTCAATTTTATTCACCAGCCGTGGCGTGGTTACATGGACCATTCCGAGACCCGATGCATTTCCCTCGCTGGCATGGGTGAGGTCCCGGGCAAAAATGCGCATGATTTTCGGCAGGGGCCGGTCCGTACTCCATTGACAGACACCCTTTCCCCCAACAACATTTGGGTCCATCCCCGCACCGCTGATATCCTTCCCCATTTCATCCACGATCAAAAGGTCAATATCATCCAGGGGAAGCCCGGGCAAACATCTGCGCGCCTTTTCCAGCAGTCCGATTTCAGCTGTTTCCATCTCGCCGGCAATACCCATTCGAATCTCACAAATGGCATGATTCTGGTTCTCCACCACTGCCACACCGAACAAAAATCGGGTTTTCCGGAGCAGCTGCCGGCCGGCGGTAATGAGCATGCTGGAAAATCCCCGGGTGACCGCCGTCTGATGGTAAAAATCCGCCCCCTTCTGATTCCCAAGACCGATGCAGAGCATCTTGATGATGCCGCTCTCAACCGGGCCTGTAAAATCCGTATGGGGTTTTATCCGGTTAACCAGAACGATTCCGTCTGCTTGGTGGGCCAACCGGTCCATGTACAGGGGGATGCCGTCTGCCTCGCCGATTAGCACCACCTCCATACTCACCTCCACGGTTGCGCCCACACTCTCTTCACTTATCCCCCTTTGGGCCAGAACTTCTCTTTGCCCCGGGGCGGTTGCCCCGCCATGGGAGCCCATGGCCGAAGTGATAAAAGGCTTTGCACCGGCATCCTTTAAAAGGGTCACCAGGGTCCGGACAATCTGAACCAGATTGGATATTCCCCGGCTGCCAACCCCTACTGCAATCCGGGCCCCGGGTTTAATGGTCAGGGTTTCCTTAAGCGTTTCCCACTCCTCTTTCATCGTCCGAGTCACATCAATGGCAGGGGGAACATCAAATCGCTGATGGATCGGGTACATGTCCGGGAACTCAACCGCTTCAGTGGGCAGTTTGATCATCCGCTTTTCCCCGAAAACAGGATACTCAAAAATCCGGGCCCATCAGGCGGGACTCTATATTCACGGATGTTTTAATTTGTCGTTCAGCCAGCATAATGCTTTCAGTCTGTTTCCAGGCAGCAATATCAATCCGGCCGATTCGGACAATCTTGGACGGTTTGATCAGTTGTCTTGTTACGACCAATTGCTTTTGCCGGATATCATCCCGGTTTCCCTTGTCCCTTTTTTTCACCACGGCCAGGACCACAGATTCGTTGGCCGGATCCATGGCAGCTTCCCATGCCCCCAGCAAGGCGGTTAAAAAACGTTTTACCCGTTGGGGATGTCTCTTTACCATTTTCCCAGAAGTCACAATGGAATTGGCCACAAAATCCACGCCAAAATCCGAAGGATTGAAGAAATAGACACTTTCCCCTGCCTGACTCAATTTATCCTGGAGGATCACGCCCTGGGAATTTCGATACACCGGCCAAACATCCACCTTTTTTGTCAAAAACGGGGTAAAATCAAACCTAACCCCGGAAAGGATTACCTCGCTGATATCCAGGCCGGATTTGGTCAAAAGGGTTTTCATAATCGTTTCATCATTTCCCCCAAAGGTGATACCAATATGGCGGCCCTTCAGATCAACCAATTTTTTGATCCCAGGCTGATCCGTCCGGTAGATCCACTGCATGGGGTTGACCTGGAAAAGCTGGGCCAGAACCACCACATCCGCTCCCTTGTCCAGGGCCCTGATCACCTGGTCCGCCGAGGCCACTCCAAAATCGGCATACCCCAGTTCCAACTCTTTAATGGCATTTTTTTCCGGACTGCCCTCCTTCACCGCAACATCCAAACCAACGGCCTTAAAATAACCCTGGTCCATGGCAAAAATATCACCGGCCACACTGGTGTTAAAAAGCCACTTAAGGCGATAGTTCAATTTGATGGTGCCGGCCTGTGCCAATGCGGTAAAAAAGAAAATTCCCATGGCCAAAACAGCAACAAACCCGTGACGATGTCCCTCTCCATTGAATCCCATCATACCGTTCCTCCCTTTAACGCAGACCGCTAATGGGTGCGGACCACTTTGTTTTTACCTGTTCTCCAAGGGTTTCAAGTATCCCCTGGTACACCGAGATCACAATGCCGATATAAAACAGGGCCACCAAAATCCCTGCCAGATCACTCTGGTAAAGGGCGATGCGGATGCTATACCCTATACCGGCATTGGCGGCGATGAATTCTGCTACTATGGTTCCGGCCATGGCCAGAGTGGCACTGCCGGCAATCACCGTGGTCAGCTTGCTTAGATTTTCAAAGGCCCGGATTTTGACCTCCAATTGCCACCGCATCCTTCCCGTGGCAATATAAAAATGTTCAATATCCTTTACCGGCACGGCCATCACCCCCAGTACCGACAGCAGCAAAGGGAAATAACAAATCATGGAGGCGATGAGAAGCCGTGAGATAAACCCATCCCCCAGAAGAATAAAAATAATCGGGGCCAGGGCCACAATGGGATAGGCCTGGATATTATAGGCCATCACCTTGATAAAGGAGCCTGCCCAGGAGGACCTTCTCCCCAGGATACCCACGGTAAAGGCCATGATAATAGAAATGACCTGACCCATGATTGTCACGGAAAGGGTGTTTAATACATCCCAAAAATATCCCCCGGAAACCCGGCCGGCAGTCTCCATGACAAGAGATACCCCGGGAATCACATAATCGGACAGGGATAGAACCTTTTTAATTCCCAAAAGGCAGGTAAGCCCCAGACAATAAACAATCAAAAACTGATATATCCGTCTAAAAAGCATCCATGATCTCCAGCATACAGGCATCAAATCCCTGTTTATCAAGAATATATCCCGATTTGTAATCCCTGCCCCTCACCATAAAGCTTCCCTTTTGTTTGAGGGACTCGCTTAGGACCAGGATATCCCTACAGAACTTGGCCACCTCCATTAGGTTGTGGGAAATATAGAGAAACATTTTCCCCGGGAAAAGCGCCTTGATTGCCAGAATAATGGATTCCCGCAGTGCCTCGTCCACATTGGCAAGGCTTTCATCCAAAATCAGCAGATCAAACTCCTGGATCAGATAGCGGATGAGGTTCATTCTGTTCTGCTGCCCCATGGAAAGCTGTGAAAAACGTGCATCCAATACCGGTTTCAACTTGAAGATTTCAATGAGTTCATTTTTCAGTCTTTCCTTGCCAGGAGGGCAAACCTTGTCCAGATGACTGCCGGTGCTGGACCATCCCGGCAGCCGTTCCTGGTTGTAGGAATAGAGGATGGTCCCAATGCCCACAGTGGAAATTTTGCTTTCCGGCTGGTTTGCCTGGCCGGCCAAAAGCTTTGCAAGGGAGGTTTTACCCACCCCGGACGGCCCGAAAACCGCGTTAAATCCCGGGGATACCATGGAAAAACAAAGATTGTCAATTACGGCGGTTTCCGACCCCGGATATGTATACTTCAGACCATCACACTCAATACGCATGGGCGTCTCCATTTGACAGATACCTGCAATTTGCCCCTTACCCTTACAGGGTCCTAGCTCAAAAATCAATGTTCTAATCGATTCGACTATATCTTTGGCAGCATGGTCCCGTATTCCTTAAAATTGCGGTGGAGTTCAAAACAGCGGGTAAGATCGTGGCAGATATGGCCACAGGTTCCCCTGGCAACATAGTCCTTTAAATAGGGCCGGTAGGAGGGATGGGCACAGGTGTTGATAATTTTATCCGCCCGTTCCAGGGGTCCCAGTCCCCTCAGATCGGCCAGTCCCTGTTCCGTAACCAGAATCTGGACCGAATGTTCATTATTGTCCACATGGGGAACCATGGGAACCACCGAAGAAATTTTCCCGCCCTTGGCAATGGAAGGGGTCATAAAAATGGACAAATGACTGTTCCGGGCAAACTCGCCGCTACCCCCCACTCCGTTCATCACATGGGTTCCCAGCACATGGGAGGAATTTACATTGCCGTAAATATCCATTTCAAGGGCCGTGTTCATGGCCACCACCCCCAGGCGCCGGATAATGCCGGGGTGGTTGGATATCTCCTGGGGTCTCAGCACAATTTTTCGACCGTAAAAATCCATGTTCTCCCCGATCTGTTTGAGCTTTTCCGGCACTATTGTCAGGGAGGTGGCAGAAGCGCCCAACAGTTTCCCCGCATCGATCAACTCCATCATGGAATCCTGGAAAACCTCGGAATACATGTAAAAGGGCGGGATATCCGGATGACGTCCCAATCCTGCCAGGACAGCATTGGCTGTATTGCCCACCCCGGCCTGGAGGGGAAAAAACGCCTTTGGAATCCGGCCGGCCAATCGTTCATTAAGCAAAAATTCAATCACATGATCGGCGATCTTTTTACTGGTGAGATCTTCCTGGCTAAAGGCCTCCACCTGATCCGGTTCATTGTTTTCCACAATTCCGACGATCTTTTTGGGGTCCACCTGGGCATAGGGCCAGCCAATTTTTGCCAGGGGTGTGTGCACATTGATGGGATTACGTCTGGGCGGAGGCGGCATGATAACAATATCGGCCAGTTCGCTCAACCGGGGGGAATGGCAATGATTCAATTCTATAATCACACGGTCGGCACAGGCCAGCCAGGTTGGAGAAGCCCCGATGGATGCGGGCAGATAAACCCGGCCGTCCCGGGTAATATGGGTGGCTTCCACAACCGCCACGTCAACTTTTCCAAAAAAACCCGCCCCCACAGTCTGGGCCACATGGGACAAATGCATGTCCACATACTCCACTTCCTGGCTATTGATTTGATTTCGAAGTGTTTTCCCCCCCTGGTAGGGAGCCCGCCATGAAATGGCATTGGCCTCGGCCAGATCATTGTCAATATAGTCCCCGCTGGAAGCTCCGGTGATGACCCTGATCCGAAAGCTGCGCCCCTTGCCATGCTCCTGCTTTGCATGCTCGGCCAGGATGACCGGCACCGCCTTTGCCGCCCCGGCTGCAGTAAACCCGCTAAAGGCAACGGTATCCCCATCTTTTATCAGGGAGACCACCTCTTGTTTTGTAATCACCGGATATCCGTCTATTTTCATATCACACTACCTGTTTAAAAATAAAAACATAGCTTTTACTATCTTCCAAATCAAGACACAAGTTTTTTTGTGCAGAACGGATATTGACTGAGGCTTTATGGTAAAATCATTACCCCGATGGCCAATATCCAGATGCCGCTTAAAGGTATTGACAAAAAACAGGTTTGCAGACTATCTTGCCCTCTAACAATTTAGGGATATGGGGGATTGAAAATATAGGTGTCGCCAATGCCCTGATTATTTATCACATTTAACAATGTCCCATTAGAAACCTCCCTTTGGCGTGGATATCTTTCAATCGGGCAAAAATGGGAATGTATTGTGGATTTTCTTATTAGTCATCGTTTATTAATTTTTATCCTGGGATCCTTTTTTTTTCTGAAACTCTCTATCAAGCCACTCAAAAACATCAGATCCCATGGATTTTATCGTTTTTTTGCCTTTGAGGGGATATTGGGGCTGGTCTGCCTGAATATCCCATTCTGGTATCGGGAGCCCTTTTCACCAGCCCACCTGTTCTCCTGGCTGCTGCTGATTTTTTCTGTTTTGCTTGTGGTTCAAGGGCTATTTCTTTTAAAAAACAAGGGAGGGTCCGGACGACCGAACAGCCAGGTTGAAAATTTCAAGTTTGAAAACACAACACAACTTGTCACATCCGGAATCTATCATTATATTCGCCATCCCATGTACAGCTCCCTCTTGTTTCTGGCCTGGGGAGCATTTTTCAAAAACATATCCGGGCCCAATACCTTTGTGGTACTTTTCAGCACAGGGTGCCTCATGGCAACCGCAAAAATTGAGGAACAGGAAAACTGTGCTTATTTCGGTCAAGCCTATGACGATTATAAAAAACGCTCTAAAATGTTTGTTCCCATAATTTTTTAAACCCAACACCATGACCTTTTTATGACAACCCTGGGCCAAGCCCTGCAACCTGCCTGAATAAAATTACTATTTTGAGAGAGCACTATTCTTTTCATAAAAACCACAAGTTGTGATATATAAAATCGGGTTATTCAATTTAATGATAATAGTCATGGGTCGGCCTGGTATTTTATCCGGGTTTGCCCGCAACAAAAAATGAAAGTTGCACGCCTGAGTTTAAATGACTTTCACACAACGAATTTTGGAATTTTATGCATGAATGTAAATGATGTGCCTCAAGATAATGGAATTATAGAGGATCATGGTCTTGAAATATGCTATGCAACGAATGAAAAAGGCCAGTACAAACTCACACATAGTTCAGGGTGGGATGTAAAAAACATAGTCAATGACCAGGCCTGGGAACTTATCTTCAATAAAATAAAAAAGGCCCATGATAGGGTTATCAATAATAAGCAAAGCCCCCTGGCATACCATATGGAAAAGAACCAAATGGATCCGGGGCTTTTGGGAAAATATGTTTCAATGGCCCGGTGGAGGGTCAGACGCCATTTGAAACCCCACATCTTTAAGCGCCTTTCTGTCTCCATTCTTTCAAGTTATGCACAGGTCTTTAACATCAGTATTGATGAATTAAAAATAGTTCCCCAAAAAATAAGTATTGAAACCATAAAAAATGATTAATATCGACTTTAAACACAGACAATCTGCCCATTGTGAAAGCGGAGTAACCTCAAATCTTCTTTATCACCATAATATCAATTGCTCGGAAGCCCTGGCCTTTGGAATTGGCGAAGGGTTATTCTTTGGATACCTTCCCTTTATACGTCTGAATAATCTTCCCTTGACAACCTATCGGTGCGCTGTGGGGAAAATTTTTAAACAGACAAACAAACGCCTGGGGGTTAAGGTTGTCAGACAAAAATTCAAATCACCCCAAAAAGCCATGGAAGCCCTTGATAACAAATTGAAACAGGGAATACCCGTTGGCTGCCAGACAGGTGCCTTTTGGCTCCCCTATTTCCCTCCGGCCTTTAGATTTCATTTTAATATGCATAACCTCATTGTAATTGGAAAACAGGGAGATCATTATATTATCAGCGATCCGGTTTTTAATGAGCCGGTAACCTGCCATGAATCAGATCTTATGAAAGCACGATATGCCAAAGGCGCATTGGCTCCGGGCGGGAGTATGTATTATTTAAAATCTGTACCGGAAAATCCAGACATGGAAAAAGCGGTTCAGACGGGGATAAAATCCGTTTGCAGAACAATGATCAAAACCCCTGTCCCCATACTTGGCGTAAAAGGGATAGAATTTCTTGCAAGAAGAATCGTCAAGTGGCCTGGAAAACTGGGAGATGAAAATGCAAAACTCCACCTTGGACAATTGATAAGAATGCAAGAAGAGATAGGAACCGGGGGCGGAGGCTTTAGATTTATGTATGCCGCTTTTCTCCAGGAGGCCGCCGTCATTCTTGGAAACAATGCAATAATAGATCTTGCAGAACAGATGACCCAAATTGGTGATAAATGGAGACAATTTGCTGCAGCCAGTGCAAGAATCTGTAAGGACCGTGCAAAAGCCAAGGATCGATATGAAAACATTTCCGGAATGCTGATTCAATGTGCAAAAATGGAAGCGGTATTGTACAGGGAATTAATTGAATTGGTATGAGTGATAACACCTCTGGAGAAAACTTGAATACGTCAAAAGAACATATCATAACAGCCAAAAGTATTTCACATACATATAAAGGATCAGACAGGCCCGTATTAAGCAATGTCAGCTTTAATGTTGAAAAAGGTGAATTATTTGGATTGATTGGCCCCAATGGTGCCGGAAAAACAAGTCTTATTTCAATTCTGGCAACCCTTTTAACACCACGGGCAGGTGATATTCAAATATGCGGAATTAATCTTGCGGACCATCCGGGCGAAATAAGAAAAAGAATCGGCCTCATTCCCCAGGAGATAGCCCTTTACGCCAATCTGACAGGCAAAGAAAATCTTTATTATTATGGTACTCTTTACGGAATAGAAAAAAAACAGCTCAAACAAGAAATCGAAAAATATCTTGAAATATTCGGCCTCCGGGAAAAAGCAAATTCCCGAGTAGCGACATATTCAGGGGGGATCAAGAGAAGAATTAATATTCTTGCAGGTATTCTCCATAAACCATCCTTACTCTTGCTTGATGAACCAACAGTGGGAATTGATGCCCAATCAAGAAATCTGATCATGGAAAACCTGATGATGCTTAAAAACCAGGGAATCTCAATGATATATACAACACATTACATGGAGGAGATACAAAAACTCTGCTCAAAAATAGCCATCATTGATAACGGGCGAATAATAAAAACAGGGAATCCAAACGAACTTATAGATGAAAGCAATGATTGTTCCGACCTTTCAGAGCTCTTTTTGAGTTTGACAGGAAAAAATCTCAGGGATTAAACATGGGAAAACTGATTGCTTCAATTCAAAAAGAACTGCTACTTTTATTCAGGGATAAAACAGGACTGTTACTCCTTTTCATCATGCCGGCATTCTTGGTTCTTGTGATAACACTGATACAGGAGAATGTTCTTAAAACTGATATCAAGGTTCTGTTCATGGATAATGACAACAATGAAATCGGGCAAAGCATAGAAACCCTTTTTAAAACGTCTCAAGAGGTTGAGCTGATAAAAAACACGAATAAAGCCATTATCACGGAAGCCGATGCAAACAAGGCCGTGGCAGAGGGTTCCTATCAATTCTGCATCATAATACCCAAGGGTATCACAGCGGCTGTCAAAAAAAAGAGTCTGGAAAATGTAAACAACATACTATTTGAAACAGATACGAAAACGCCAATATTAATGCCACAAATATCACTCTATTTTGATCCTACCATCCAGGGGAGTTTCAGGGTTGCAATCAGCAATACCTTAAACAGCGCCGTCAAAAGGATTGAACAGCAATTAAAATTAAACTACATTTTTGAGCTCTTACCTAAAAAAATAAACATGGCATTTCCCCAAGAACTAAAACAATTTTTCCCGGAAGACACCGTCTTATTATCCCTTGACAGACTTGAACAAGACACCGGGGAAATAATAGGAATAAAAGAGATCTTTGCAACAAAAATGGGGTTTAAAAAGCAGCCCACCTCTGTCCAGCAAAATATTCCGGCATGGACATTGTTTGGAATATTCTTCATTGTTGTGCCCATTGCAGGTTCTCTTATCAGTGAAAGGGAATCCGGCACAATGCTAAGGTTAAAATCGATGCCGGTATCATATTTAATTATCATGACCGGGAAAATAGCAGCATATACCCTGATCTGTTTTGGACAATTTGGATTTATCCTTTTTATTGGCAAATTCATACTGCCGCTTTTTGGTTCCCCCGCCTTTGAAGCCGGGCCCCAGCATGGTGCTTTTTTTCTCATCCTTTTGAGTTCAATCTCTGCTGCAACTGGGTATGGTATTTTACTTGGAACCCTCATGAAAACATATGAGCAGGCATCAATGTTCGGACCTGTATCTGTTGTTATTGCAGCTGTCATGGGCGGAATAATGGTGCCGGTTTATACAATGCCAGAATTTATTCAGCCATTGAGCATGTTCTCTCCTTTGGCCTGGGGTCAAAACGCTTTTTATGACATCCTTCTCAGGGGAGGAGGAATCACATCTGTCCTGCCGGAAATATGTTACCTTTTTACCTTTTTCCTTATTAACCTGGGGGCAGCGTATCTGTTTATTTTTTATAAAAATCAGAGTTCCCAATAATAATTTATGGGCATAACTATTAACGACCAAAAATAGAGATATAAATGACACTTAAAAATGCCAGCGAGACAGAGCGAAAGCTCCTTGAATCAATTATTGAAATTTGTGAAATTACAGACCCGATTCCCCCAGAGATGACCCTAGATTCACCCCTCATCGGCCCGGATTCTCCATTGGGGCTCGATTCCCTTGATGCAGTGGAAATTATTACAATGATACAATCAGATTATGGGGCCAGGATAACGTCAAAAGAAACAAGTATTGAAGTTCTCAATTCATTAAAGTCCATTGCCGAGTATATTAAGACACACCAACATTAGAATCAACAATTTAAGCAGGGTTCTTCACAGCCTCCCGATTTAGCGAGGCCGCAGAAAGGAGAATCATGGTAAGCAAACCAGTGGAATATGGAGTTTTTATTCTGTGGATATAAAAATAAACGGCATTGGAGTAGTCGCTCCCTTTGGCAATGGTCTGGCTAATTTTAAAAATGCCAATAACAATGTCAATAAAAAGAGATCGGATCTGGGGATAATCCCAAGTATTCCCATTGATGATTCCCTGGGGTTTCCATATTTTAAAGCAAGTACCAGTGAAATTAATGATTATTTTTCTTCCAAACAAATTCGAAGGATTGATCATTTTTCAAAAATGGCGCTTCTTGCAGCATCCCTTGCAATTGAAGATGCAGGGTTTCAATTAAGTGAGATTAAAGAAAAAAAAACAGGTGTGATTCTGGCAACCGGCCATGGCGCAATGAACAGCACCTATGCATTTAAGGATTCCATAAACAAGAGGGGAGATTCCTTTGCTTCCCCTATTTTTTTTTCAAAATCCATTCACAATGCATCCATGGCCAACCTTACCATACAGCTTGGAATAAAGGGTCCCAATCTAACAATCAGTCAACATTCATTTTCCTTTCAGTCAGCAATGCTGACCGCTTGTACATGGATCAATGAAGGAATCTGTGACCAGGTTCTCATGGGAGGGGTTGATGAATTTTGCGAAACACTTGGCTATTGTATTGAAAGATTCAAAAAAGAGCCCAGGGCAAAAAGATCCTTGAAGAAGGCTTACAACACAAAAGCCATTCCCGGTGAAGGTTCCAGCTTTTTTCTCTTATCCTCCTCCTGCCCTGAAAATAAAAATAATCATGGCAGTATTTCTGAAATTAAAACGGGGAATATCCGGCACGAACCTATTGTTTTTGAAAAAGAAACCTGCCTGTTACTGGATTCATCTTCCGACAAAACAATGGCATGGACAATGGAAAACGCCCCCAATAATAGCCTTCATCTAACCAGACCCCATGGAGACTTTTTCACAAACCCGGGTTTTGATTTAATAACCGCTTTGCTGGAATTAAAAAATTATTCGTCAATAACCCTTTTCAATATTGATGATGATGATCAGTTTTTTCTGATCAGGATAGCCAGGTAACCAATCTGAAACATAGGGAAAAAAGCGCTTTATCTCAATTTGCCCTGGCAATTTGATTGACAGTTGGTATTATTTTCATATAAAGTATCGGATTTATGGAAAGGGTGTCTTTGTCAAAGTTTTTAGCATAACAGAAACAGGTAAAAATGCAGATTTTATTAATTAATCCACCCAATAGTGGAAGAAGTATACCGGAAGAAGAGTTTGGCATAGACTCGATCAAGATGATTTTCAGGGGAGAGCCCCTGGCGCTTGAAGTTTTGGCAGGAAATCTTGAAAACCATGATGTGGCCCTGGCAGATCTCAAGGCAGACCCTGATTCACTTGCCCAATATCTCGAATCACAAAAACCGGATATGATCGGAATCACAGGGGTAACATGCGAGGCCAATGCAATATTAGATATTGCAAAAGGCATCAAAAAGCGATTTTCAGGGGAAAAAAAGCTTCCCATAATCGTCGTGGGGGGCCACCACGCATCCTGTGATCCTGAATATTTCAATACGCGTTTTATTGATTACATTATTCTGGGGATTGGGAAAAAAAGTTTCAGGCAACTGGTTGACGGTATTGAAAAAAACAAACCAACTCATCTTATACCTGGAGTGGCAAAAACAAATAGTCCTAGTCCCTTAAGTTTTATACCCCGAACATATACCAACGATGACATCGTTGACACAAAACCGCCCCGTTATGACCTTGTTAAAGCCCACAGAGACAAATATGTAATGAGCGGGGTGGGCGGGAAAATCGGTTTTGTATCAACGGCCTTTGGCTGTACCCACAGATGCTTTTTCTGCAGCATCCCCAATATTTCCGGCGGGAAATATATTTCCCATAGCATTGACGCCGGGATCAGGGATATGAAATTGCTCGATGGGATAGAGTTGATACGTTTTGTTGATGCAAATACCTTTGGCGACATTGCCCTTGCAGAAAAGTTTGCTGTAAGGCTCATTGAATCCGGCTTGAATAAAAAAATTGTTGCCGATGTCAGAGCCGATACCATTGTCAAAAATCCACACCTCATTGAACTCTGGAAACAAGCAGGACTGGTATCTGTTGTCATTGGATTTGAAGAGATAGATGATGGTCGATTGCAAAAATTCAATAAAAAAAGTTCCAACACATGCAACATCACCGCCATGAAAATTCTCAAGGAAATAGGAATTAAGGTTATTGGCGATTTTATCATTTCACCGGATTACACAATTGAAAATTTTGAAAATTTAACCCAATTTATCGCAAGTCACACCATTGATTTACCCGTTCCGTCCATATTGACTCCCATCCCCGGAACACCCCTCTATCAGCAGTTAAAAGATCAGATTAAAATTCACAATCTTGATTATTACACCTTTTCAAATGCTGTTATTCCTACAAAACTTGATACAAAAACCTTTTATACATACTATTCCGATCTTATGAAAATGCTGCATCAACACATAAAAAATTAGAAAGGCGGACACCATGAATGTTTATATTAACGATTGTTCATCATTTCTCCCAAACAACCCGGTCACAAATGATGAAATAGAAAATGTTTTGGGGAAAATTAATGATATTCCCTCCATATCAAAGCAACGAATGCTGGAAAATAATAAAATTCTTAAAAGATATTATGCCATAGACCCCGATACCCATGAATTTACCCACACAAATGCCCAATTAACAGCCGAAGCTGTTAAAAATCTAAAACCCTACGAGGGCTTTACAACAGATGACATCCAATGTATTTGCTGCGGCAGTACCAGCCCTGACCTGCTCATGCCAGGCCATGCCCTCATGGTTGCAGGGGAATTACAATTGCCGCCCTGTGATGCGGTATCAACCGCTGGAATCTGTATCGCAGGAATGACAGCCCTTAAATATGCCTGTATGAATGTTGAGACAAAATCCGTGGATAACGCAGTTGCAACAGGCTCCGAGCTTGCATCATCCTACATGCGCGCTGATTATTTCAATCTGGAAGTTGATCCCGGGGCAGACATTAAAAGCCAGCCAATCCTGGCCTTTAATGCCGATTTTTTAAGGTGGATGCTTTCCGACGGAGCCGGTGCTGCATTTATCTCAAGAACGAAAAATGAAAACAGCATCTCACTTAAAGTTGAATGGATAGACAATTATACCTTCGCAGGCGAACTGGATACATGTATGTATGCCGGCGGGATCAAAAGAGAGGACGGCTCTGTCATGGGCTGGAGAGAAAAATCAAATTCCGTTGATGCTGCCAAGGAAAATTTCCTTGCCGTAAAACAGGATACTGCACTTTTGGGTCGTGAAATTGTAAAAACCGCCATGGACAGAACCCTTAAAATGGTTGTGGATAAACATAAATTAAAGGCAGCTGATATCGACTGGTTTTTGCCCCACTATTCTTCCAACTATTTTAAGGATAAATTTTATGAGGGCATGAAAAGAATTGATTTTGAAATTCCCTATGAAAGATGGTTTACCAACCTTCCCACCACAGGCAATATTGGAAGTGCCTCGATTTATGTGATTTTAGAGGGAATATTCAAATCAGGCCGGTTAAAAAAAGGAGAAAAAATTCTTTGTTTTATTCCTGAAAGCGGAAGATTTTCCCATTGTTTTATGATGCTCACTGTTTGCTAAAAAATAAGGTTGCAGGAGAGGTCGAATGAAGCGTGGCAATGGGGTCAGTGTAACCGGAATAGGATGTATCTCTGCCCTGGGCCGAAACCTTGAAGAATGCATGCAGAACATGTTTTCCGCCAGGCAAAATGCCGGGACTCCTGTCAGGTTTTCAACCACCCACCAGATTAAATATCCTGTTTTTGAAATCACAGACAGATTTAAAAAACCAGAATCAGACAAAAACAAAAATTTAGCCCTAACCGCCCAGATGGGAATTGCCGCTACCTACCAGGCCCTTTCAAATGCAGGCTGCACACCAGATTATTTAAGGGGAAAAAGGGTTGGGGTCTGCATGGGCACGACGGTCGGCTCTTCTTTGAACAATGAGGCATTTTACAAACAATACCGGGATGGAAAACACCCGGAGATGGACCCGATAAAAAAATTTTTAAACAGCAATCCTTCGGCATCCATTGCTAGGGAATTTGACTTGAACGGTCCTGTTCAAACCATTGTTAATGCCTGTGCCTCGGGCACAGACGCCATTGGGATAGGTGCATTATGGATAAAAGCAGGATTGTGTGACATTGTCATTGCCGGGGGCACAGATGAACTGAACAGGGTAACATACAATGGATTTATATCATTAATGATAACGGATCATGCGCCATGCAGACCCTTTGATGCTGGAAGAAATGGTCTTAATCTTGGTGAAGGTGCAGCTGTGCTGATACTTGAATCAAACAACAAAAAAGACAATAAAGGTTATGTTTCAGGATATGGAACAGCCTGTGATGCCCATCATCTGACATCTCCAAAACCAGATGGAAACGGATTAAAAAAAGCAATGGAAGAGGCATTTAAAGCAGCCTCGGTTTCCCCCGGTGAAATCGGTTTTATTAATGCCCACGGAACCGGAACAAAGGATAATGACAATGTGGAAAGCCTGGTAATAGGGGCGTTAATGCCAGGCACGCCATTTTTTTCCACCAAGGGTTATACCGGCCACACACTTGGCGCAGCAGGTGCAATAGAAGCCGCGTTTACCCTTGCCAGCCTCAAGGAAAAAAGAATTCCCAAAAGTCTGGGATTCACAACCGGGGATGCGCATTCGGTTAGTTTTCCCACCAAAGAGAAAAAAGAGCTGTCCTGCACAAACGCCATGTCCCAATCCCTGGCATTTGGTGGTATCAACTCGGTTTTAATATTTTCCAAGGGAAGATAACACAGGGTCTCAATAGAAGGGTATTGGTTGTTGAACCCGGCAAAGGGAAAGAACACTTGCACCATGGCTTTTGACAGTGGTTTGAACAACCCGGTGGCACAAAAAATTAATAAATTTGTCCGCCAGGTGGGACAAAACAATTTGGTGATGTTTCTTTTGCACTATAAGCGTATTTGATGTAAGCTTAAAATATCAAGGCGATTCTTTTTGAAGCGATGGCATCGCCAAAAGAAATCACATCACCCTTCTTCGAATCGCTGATTATTTAACAGATTATATAAATCTGTGCAGCCTCTGAGTCTCAACTAAACATGCCTGGGTGTATGAGAGGATTTCGTCTGAATGGGAAATAACAAGATGCTGGAAATAAATACGGAGCTCATGCCCATCCTCGATTACGTGATGGAAAAAAGGGGGCTTGATTTTTCCGGTTATTCTCCCGCTATGCTGGCACGTCGTATGGGACATCGACTCAGTGCAGCAAATAGCAACGATTTCCAAGAGTATTTTTCTTTTATCAAAAAAAATACAAATGAAATCGACAAGCTCCTTGATGTGATAACCATCAATGTAAGCCGTTTTTTCAGGGATACCTTAACCTTTGATTTTCTGGCTGACAAGATTTTGCCGGCCATTGTTCTGGAAAAAATTCAATCCCAGGATCATTCCCTCAGGATCTGGTCTGCCGGCTGCTCCAGGGGTGAGGAACCTTATTCAGTGGCCATCCTGATCCGAGAGCTGCTCCGCAAGGAAGGGTTCACCATGAACCTGCACATTTTTGCCACAGATATTGATACCAGGGTATTAAAGGGGGCAAAAAAGGCTATTTATCCCATGGCAAGCGTTGAAAATATCAAATACCGGCTTTTAAAAAAATATTTTATAACAACAGGCGAAGGATTCCAGCTTGTGCCGGAAATCAGCGATCAAGTGGTATTTTCCTTCTATGATATGCTGGACAAAAAGCATTCGGTTCCCCCGGAAAGCATATTTGGCACCTTTGACCTGGTGCTTTGCCGCAATTTGCTGATCTATTTCAACCCAGAATATCAGGAAACCATTTTTGCAAAATTGTGCCGCGGGCTTGCCCCCAATGGCTATCTTGTTTTAGGGGAAACAGAAACACCAACCCTGAACGCCATGCCTTATTTCAAAAGGGTGGTAGATTTCAGTCCTATTTACACAAAACAATAGGACAAAACAATAGGACAAAAACGCCATGAGAGTCAAGGATACTAAAATCGGTACCCAATTGAAAATCGGCTTGGGAGCAACGCTTTTGCTTGTTATCCTTCTGGGTGCGCTGGCATGGATCCAGACGGGTGTTTTGCTGCAGAACACCCAGTGGCTTTACGACCATCCCCTGAAAGTCAGGCGGGCCATAGGCGTGCTTGAAACCGATATCATGGGCATGCGCGTAGAAATCCGCAACGCCGTATTGACCGGTCATGGGCAGGAGGTGGAAACAGCACAGCTAAAATCTGCTGTTTACCAGGCCAATGCAGAGCAGCAGTTTGACATCCTTTTCCAACAATACCTGGGCCCCCCCGCTGATATTGAAACGGCCCACAATTTATTTGTGGGCTGGTTGTCCAGTCGGGAGAACAACTGGGCGCTGGCCCGGGACGGCAAGCGTCCCACCGTTATAAGCAGAATAGCAGATACGGGCGATCTTGGCATCCAGAGAACCTTATTGCTCGAACAAATCCGAAAGATAGACAACTTTGCCGCAACCAAATCGGATAGGTTGTACCGGGATGCCAGGCTTTTGAATGATTCTTTAAAAATTCAGCTTCTGTTAATGGTCGGTTGTATCATCCTCATCACATCGGGCATCGGCTATTTTATGTTCAAAGGGATAAAAGCCCCCCTCAAAGAGCTGACAACGGTTGCCGAAGGGTTCCGGAAGGGCAATTTCGAGGCTCGCTGCCAATATGTATCCGCCAATGAACTGGGCCTCCTCTCAGCCTCGTTTAACGAGATGGCCGATGCCATTTCCCTTCGGATTGAGACCCAAAAAAAGAGTTCCGCCCTGGCCGAAACCCTGACCGTCGAAACCGGGTTAAAGGAATTTGCCGGAACGGTTCTGGAAAAATTTATGGACATCACCCAATCCACCATGGGGGCCTTTTATTCCTGCAATGAGGATGACAGCCGTTTTCTGCCCCTGGCCGTCATCGGCGTCAATCCAGAACTTGCAGAACCCTTTGACGCCTTGATTTTTGAAGGCGAGTTCGGCAAAGCCCTGAAAACCGGCAAAGCATCTCATATCCAAAATATTCCGAAAGAAACCATATTTAAATTTAAAACCTTTGCCGGAACGGCCATACCCCGGGAGATGATCACCCTTCCGGTTGTGGTGAAGGGCAGGATTCGGGGTATGCTGTCTCTGGCCTGCCTCAGCCCATATTCCAAGGCTGCCCTGGGTGTTCTGACCCAGTCCTCGGTGATTGCCTTGAACACAGCCTTTGCCAACCTCCTTGCCAATGACAGGACCCGGCGGCTTTCTGAAACCTTGCGGGCAAGAAACCAGGAATTGCAGGCCCAGCAGGAAGAACTCCAGGCCCAGACAGAGGAACTGCGCAAACAGTCGGAAGAAATGCAGGCCCAAAATGTGGAACTTCAGCAGCAGCGGCTGGCAGTGGAAGCGGCCAGTCGCCTGAAAAGTCAGTTCCTTTCAAATATGAGCCATGAGCTTCGAACCCCGCTTAATTCTGTTATGGCGCTCTCCCGTGTGCTCATGCTGCAGGCAAAGACAAAACTCAGTGATGAAGAGGTTGATTATCTGGCAATCATCCAACGCAATGGGAAAAATCTTCTGACACTGATCAATGATATCCTGGATCTCTCTAAAATAGAAGCCGGCAGGATGGACATCAAGCCTCGTTTTTTTTCCCCGGGGCAGACCCTTGAAAATATCCTGGAAAGCATTGAACCACTCGCCGCTGAGAAACAGATCAAGATCCGCCAGGATATCTCCGCAACCCTTATGCCCCTTGAAAGTGATGAAATCAGGGTGACCCAGATTCTGCAGAATCTCATTGCCAATGCGGTTAAATTTACCCTAGCAGGAAATGTGACCATAACGGCGAAAAGTGATCAGAAAAAGATTTTTATCCAGGTTGCCGATACCGGCATCGGGATTGCGGAAACAGATCTTCCCCATGTTTTCGATGAATTTCGACAGGTGGACGGGTCTTCATCCAGACGACACGAAGGCACGGGACTGGGACTGGCCATTGCCCACAAGGCCGCCTGGATGCTGGGGGGCGAACTATCCCTAAAAAGTAAGCTTGGGGTTGGGTCCACCTTTACCCTGACCCTGCCCCTGGCCTGGCAGGGGCAGGTAAGATCTTTGGAAAGGATTACTGCCGCACAACCTGTCGGCGGGAAACCTGTTCTCAAAACCATTCTTGTGGTGGATGATGATCCTCGGGTGGCGGAGATGATCGCAGGCTACCTGATCCAGGAGGGATATCACACTCTTATTGCTGCATCCGGAGAGGAAGCGCTGAAACTGGCTGCAAGCGAGCGTCCCTTTGCCGTCACCCTGGACATCATCATGCCGGACATGGACGGCTGGGAAATCCTTCAGGGCTTGAAGAACAACCCTGAAACCCGGGATATCCCGGTGATTATTGTCTCTGTTTCCGAAGAAAAAGAAACCGGAATTGCCCTGGGCGCCGTTGGCTATGTTCCAAAGCCCGTGTCGAAAAAAATGCTCATCACCGAGATCCGGAAAATAAAACGAATCTTGAAGGCGCTGGATCCCGGATCAAAACACCCAAAGAGATCTGCAACCCTGCCCCGGATTTTGATGGTCGAAGACAATGAAGCCGCTATTATCCAGATCAAATCTGTTCTGGCGGGTGCCGGTTATGCGGTGGATGTGACCCGTAGCGGTCAGGATGTCTTTGATTATATCTCGCACACCATCCCGGACGGCATTGTTATGGATTTGATGATGCCGGAAATCGACGGGTTTGATGTGTTGGAAAAAATCCGAAGCAGGCCGGTCACGGCAAAGATACCGGTGCTGATCCTTACGGCCAAGGACCTGACACCTGAAGATTTCAAAAGACTCAGTGCCAACCATGTTCAGCAGTTCGTTCAAAAAGGGGATGTGGATCAGGCAAGTCTATTATTCAAGATTAAATCCATGCTCAAGGGAGACGACAAAGGGATGGCTGGCATCCTGACGCCTAAAACCGGAGGAATGCCTCCCCGTCACCATGTCTCACGCCCTGCCACAATTCTTATTGTGGAGGACAATCCAGATAACATGACCACCATCCGGGCGGTTTTGCAGAATCGCTACCCGATTCTGGAAGCCTGGGACGGCGAACAAGGGTTGGAGATGGCCGCACAAACAATACCAGACCTGATTCTCCTTGATATGGCGCTGCCGAAGATGGACGGCATGGCCGTTGTACAACAGCTCAAAAGCAACCAGCAGCTTTGTCATATACCGGTAATTGCCTTGACGGCCAAGGTCATGAAGGGTGATCGTGAAAAAATTCTGACAGCAGGATGCAATGATTATATTTCAAAACCCATCGACCCTGTCGGCTTTCTTGAAAAAATTACCCAGTGGTTGAAAGGATAAGAGGCGATTTATGCAAAAAATACTGGCGGTTGACGACCGAATGGACAATCTGATCTCCCTGTCTGCCTTGCTGAAAAATCTAATGGGTGACGCTGGCGTAATCCTTGCCCAGTCTGGAATGGCGGGTATTACAAAAGCAAGATCAGAGCAGCCGGATGTCATCCTGCTGGACATTCAGATGCCGGACATGGACGGATTTGAAACCTGTCGACGGCTGAAAGCCGATGAAAAGACCCGCCATATCCCGATCATCATGATTACAGCCATCAAAAACGATCCCCAGAGTCGAACCAAGGGGCTGGATCTGGGTGCTGATGCCTTTCTCTCCAAACCCATTGACGAAACAGAGCTGGTGTCCCAGGTCAAAGTTGCCCTCCGGATAAAAAAGGCGGAGGATGACCTGCGCCGGGAAAGGGATTTGCTGGAGCAGGTCGTGGTTGAACGTACCAGGACGCTTGGACAAAGCGAGATGAAGTATCGTTCCATGATGGAATCCATAACCGATCAATTATACATCTGCTCACCCAATTTCACCATAGAATACATGAATCCGGCCATGATCAATCGTCTAGGGCGGGACGCAACCGGTGAGAGCTGCCATCGAGCCCTGCACGATCAGGATCACAAATGTACTTTTTGTGCCTTTGATGACGTTGCAAAGGGTAACTCCATTGAAACAACCATCACAAGTCCCCTTGACCATAAAACCTATCGTGTGACCAATATGCCGGTTCACCATCCCGACGGGACCGTTTCAAAGATGAGTATCTACCGGGATATCACACCCTATCTTGCAGCGATTGCCGAAAAAGACAAAGCCGAGGCTCAACTGCTCCAGGCCCAGAAAATGGAATCCATCGGTACCCTTGCCGGTGGGATTGCCCATGATTTTAATAATATTTTGTATCCTATTATTGGATTTGCTGAAATGTCCATTGAGGACTTGCCTGAAAATCACTCTGTACGAGACAATCTTAAAGATATCCTTCGGGGGGCAAAAAGAGCCAGCAATCTGGTCAAACAAATTTTACTCTTCAGCCGTCAGAAAGAGGTGAACCATAAACCCATACGGATTCAGCCGGTGATTAAGGAAACGCTTAAACTATTAAGATCTACCATCCCTGCCAACATCGACATACAATACGACCTTAACCAAGATTCAGACTATATTTTAGGGGACACAACTGAGGTTCATGAGATCATCATGAACCTTTGTACCAATTCATATCATGCCATGGAGGAAACAGGCGGGGTTCTGAAAATCGATTTAAACAAGACCGAACCGGACCCAAAATTCAATTTGCCCTCGGGAAAATACTGTTGTTTAAGCGTTGGTGACACCGGCGCAGGTATCCCGCCTGAAATAATCGACACTATTTTTGAACCCTATTTTTCCACAAAGACACTAGGAAAAGGATCAGGGTTAGGGCTGTCTGTTATTCATGGAATTGTAAAGAATTATAAAGGCGCCATTGACGTTGAAAGTGAGCCGGGAAAAGGAACTGTTTTTCATATTTACCTTCCCCTAACCACCAAGGCCGCAGCATCAGAGGCCTCCCCCACCACGAACACAAAAAGAAGAGGAGAAAACCAAGCCATTTTATTTGTGGATGATGAAGAGCCCATTGTAAAAATCGGGGTCCGGATTCTTGAGCGGATTGGCTACAAAGTGACGGGGAAAACAAGCTGTATAGAGGCATTGGCTCTGTTTGGATCAGCACCGGACAGGTTTGATCTGGTCATCACAGATATGGCAATGCCCAGCATGGTTGGGACCGAGTTTGCAAAAAAACTCATGGAAATCCGTCGGGATATTCCCATCATCATCTGCACCGGCTTCAGCGAAAAACTTGACCATAAAACAGCCAATACACTTGGTATAAAAGGCTATCTTCATAAACCAATTTTAATCAATGATTTGTCTTCAAAGGTAAGGGAAGTTCTTGATACTGCAAAAAAAGGCGCCAAATGAAAAAAATCCTCATAATAGATGATGAAGCGCTTATCAGAAAAATGCTCGGTAAGTTGTTTGAAAAAAACGGTTATGAAGTTCTGGCAGCCCATAATGGCAATCAGGGAATTCAGTTGTTTAAAGACCATGATCCTGATCTGGTTGTCACCGACCTCATAATGCCTGAAAAAGAAGGTATGGAGACAATAAGAGACATAAGAAAACTGAACCCGGAGGTAAAAATTATCGCGATCTCAGGAGGGGGGGTTGTTGATCCTGAATTATATTTGACTCTTGCCAGGAAATTTGGTGCTCAGTATTCCTTTAGCAAACCCATTGATAATGAGAAACTTCTTTTAGCGGTCAAAGCGTTATTGACCCCATGATCTTTTAGGTTCCGCTGAACAAGTGATCTGTTGCTGGATTTCATTATGCACCCATCCGTTTTTCCCTGTTTGTCTGAGGTCAGAACACGAAAAACAGGTATATTTATTCATCAGACAAGTCTTGACGGCACCTCCCTTCCTCTGCTAATTCCAGATACGGACACGTTCACATTGATTCTGGAAAAAAGGAGAAGAGCATGCATAATTTCATGAAATATCTATTCATACTGGTGAGTGTTTTTATCTGCTTAAATACTGCAAATGCTGCTAGAAAAGAGATCAATATTATTCACACAAATGATCTCCATTCCCATTTTTTGGGATTTTCTCCCAACCAGGATTATACGCCTGAAACTGTTCTGGATGATGATACTATCGGTGGGTATGCCCGGATCGCCACAATGATCAAACAAATTAAAGATCAAAGCAATGGGCCGGTTCTGGTCCTGGATGGAGGGGATTTTCTCATGGGTTCTTTTTTCCATCTGCTGGCCCGGGAAAAAGCCTTCGAGCTAGAACTCCTTGGAAAAATGGGGTATGATGCCGTCACCCTTGGAAACCATGAATTTGATTTAAAACCCAAGGGGCTTGCTCAGATCCTTTATGCGGCCCAAAGCCATGAGAACCGGCCCGCCATTCTGGGATCGAATGTCGTTTTCAGTGAAGAAAGTACCGAGGATGATACCCTTGAGCAAGCGTTTTTAAGAGGACTTGTCACCCCCTATACCATCATAGAAAAAGATGGGGTAAAATTTGGCATATTCGGCCTCATGGGGACGGATGCCGCAGAAAAATCTCCATTTTCAAAGCCAGTGTCCTTCAGCGATCCTGTGGCAGCAGCACAAAAAATGGTAGCGACCCTGAAGGACAAGGCGGACATCATTATCTGCCTGTCCCACGGCGGTCTGGACAAAAACAAAGATAAATCAGAAGATGAACTCCTGGCACAAAAGGTGGACGGAATCGACGTGATCATAAGCGGCCATACCCACACAAAGATGGAGGCCCCCATTACCATAAACAACACTCTGATTGTTCAAACCTGGGAGTATGGCAAGCAGATGGGCCACATCAAGCTTGACCTTGACAACCAAAAGGTTCGGGTGACAGATTATCAAAGCATTTCCATTGATGACAGCATTCCCGGTGACCGGAAAATTTCAGAGGCCATTAAAACCTATGAATCTCAAATTGACCAGGCGGTTTTAGAGGAGCATGGCTTGTCCTTCAGAAAAACGGTTGCCCAGACCGATTTTGATCTGAGACTTGCAGAGGAAGAATCGCCCCTGGGAAATTTTTTGGCAGATTCCATACGGTTTGCCGTAAAAAAATATTCAGACGATTTTAACCCCTTTGCCGATGTTGCCATCATTTCAAACGGGGTGATCCGGGATGATCTGTTAAAAGGAAAAACAAACAGTATCCAGGCCTGTGATCTGTTCAGGGCAGTCCCCCTTGGTATTGGTTTGGACGGTAGTTTAGGATACCCGTTGATCTCAATGTACATCACGCCATTGGAACTGAAAAAGGGAGTTGAAATCCTCACCAGCATCCAGCCGGCAAAAGGATCTGATTATTTTTTGCAGATTGCCGGCGCAAAGGTTGTGTATAACCCAAAGCGGATCATGTTTGACCGGGTAACAGACATCTGGACCGGGGATGAGGAAAATGGATATAAACAACTTGATTTCTCCAGGGCAAATACAAATCTCATCCGGGTAACCGCGGATATTTATAACGCCACATTTTTGAAAATCATTGGTGGCTACACCTATAATATTCTGGAAATCATCCCCAAAGATAAAGACGGCAATCCCATTGATAAACTTGCATCGGCGGTAATTGACGGAGACAGGGACCGGGATGGTATCCAGGAACTCAAGGAATGGAAAGCCCCCTTTGAATATTTACCCAGCTTTGAAGATAACAATAATGACGGCATACCGGAGCTGCCGGAAAAGTACAGCAAAAAGCTTGGCCGGATCATTTCAGAACCATCCTTAAATCCTGTCAACCTTGTGAGAAACAGCACCTGGGTGACCTGGACAGCCATCGGCATCCTGGCTTTTGGCTTGTGTATTGTCCTGGCAGTGCTAATGTTTATTCGCAAAAAGTTGTTTATTCGTAAAAAATTGTCGCATTAACCGGCAGGCGCCACCAGGGCCCAATTGACACCGGGCATTGACCTGATACCACGGCTATAATTATCGCCATGGGACCAAATCAACTGCCGATCCTGCAGATATCTCCACAAAAAATATGGGAATAAATGCGAGGGGGTTGAAAGTTTGGGGCCGTCCGTATTTGTTGACATTATTTTTTCTTTCTGCTTTAATGACACCCTAGTCTCAACCCAGAAATTTGCATTAACAGAGCCATTTTTCAACACCATATCGTCATTAATAATGATAAAATAATTGATTCTATCATATCGCATCATTTTTAGAGGAGATCACATGGAAACAAAAAGAATCAGCATTTCGTTAAAAACATCTGTTGTGAACGGAACAATCATTCTATTATTCCTGGCTGCCAGCAGTTTTATCTCCATCAATCTCCAGTCCAGCCTGGCAGATCTCATGATCGACCGATTTGTCAAAATTCAAAAGACTTCCCTTGAGCAGGAATCCGTACAATTAAAAGCCTCCCTGGTCAGCAATATGACCGTTAACCTGGAGCTTTGCGCCAGTGTGACCCGCTCTTTTTTATATAACTTTGACCAGGATCAGCTTTCCAAGCTTTTGGCCAGCTATTTGAAACTGGAGGGAATTGTTGCTATCAAAGTTCTGGACGCCGGTGGGGCACCCTTTGGGGCGGCTTGGAAATCTCCTGACATAACAACCGACACGGCCTTTCCAGACACGATAACCCCGGACGAAACATTGTCCATTGTAACAGATGCCATCCACGGGGGAGAAAAAGTCGGCAGTGTCCGACTTTACTACACAACCGATCTTGTCAACAAAAATATTAAAACCAAGGAAGACCTTACCCAGAAAAGCATCACCAGTTTCCAGGGCATTGCCAAGACCAATATCAAAAAATCCATCACCATTCAGCTCATTGCTGCGGCCATTATCACCATTGCGTTGATCCTTACCATTATCATCTGTCTTAAAATATTTGTTACCAATCCCATTAAAAACACCATTGAGATGGTCAAGGATATTGCCCAGGGCGAAGGCGATTTAACCAAACGCTTGAATGTGAAAAGCAACGATGAAATTGGTGAGCTTTCCAATTGGTTTAATCAATTTCTGGAAAAACTTCAGGAATTGATTAAAGAGGTGAGCATTAATGCGGCAACAATCGACACCGCCTCAACAGGGTTCACAGAGTTATCCGACCGTATGAACAATGGCGTTGAAGCTCTTTCCTCACGATCACACACCGTTGCGAAGGCTACCGACGACATGAGCGCCAATATGACCTCTGTGGCAGCTGCAATGGAAGAGGCCGCCACCAACATCAACATGGTGGCCACTGCATCGGAGGAGATGTCCTCCACCATCACCGAGATTGCCCAGAATGCGGAAAAGGCCAGATCCATTACCGGGCATGCAGTTAGTCAAACCCAAAGCGCCTCAAACCAGGTCAACGAATTAGGCAATGCAGCCACCTTGATTGGAAAGGTGGTGGAAACCATCACCGATATTTCCGAGCAAGTCAATCTTCTGGCCCTCAACGCCACCATTGAAGCGGCCAGGGCCGGTGAAGCAGGAAAAGGCTTTGCGGTTGTGGCCAATGAGATAAAAGGCCTGGCAAACCAGACAGCAACCGCATCCGGAGCCATTAAAGAACAGATCCAGGGTATCCAGACATCCACCGATGGTACCATTGGGGAAATCTCCAGTATCTCCAACATTGTAATGGAAATCAACGAAATTGTTGCCACCATTGCCACTGCCGTAGAGGAACAATCAGCCACAACCAAGGAAATTGCCGAAAATATTTCCTATGCCTCCACCGGTATTGTGGAGGTCAATGAAAACGTATCCCAGGGGTCTACCTCTTCCCTTCAGGTTGCCCAGGAAATAACGGAAATCACTGATGCCACCAACAGCCTGGCATCCTCCAGTCAAGAGGTTAAGTCCAATGCCGATGAGTTGTCTGCATTGGGAGACCGTCTTGCTGTGCTCATGGGAAAATTCAAGGTCTAAGCCAGGCCTTGAGAAAGATCAAACCATGGGCCATTTGTGTGATGGCCCATGGATCATCCTAGCGGAAAATCCCCGGATCTGACCAGTCCTGCCATTGGAATTTCCACGACCCCGTTAACCTCCACGGCCCCTGTTTTTGCCAGGGTAAAATCAGACCCCAGTCTCCTGAAATATGAAATATCATAGGGAGCCAGCCGGAGCCACCATTTTTCTTTCCCCTTGTCGTTACCATTGGCGTTGTCCTTGGAATCTGATTGACAAACCAGGGTAGAGGTCAGGCCAAAATCCACCTCCCCCAAGGGGGTCTGGATTATGTACAAGGGGATTTCCCGTCCCGAACAAACCTTTCTGACATGGGAGGCAATGGCGAGAACCCGGTCGGTTTCAATGGGATATACCCGATTAAACTGCTTCTGAACTGCAAGTCCTGCCACATAAACATGGTGAAAATTTATACCGGTCCCCCGAAGGTTTTGGGCCATTTCTGCGATTATAGCCGGGTCATCATTCACTCCAGAGACCAGGGCCAGGTTTGCATAGGTTTGAATGCCCAAATGGGAAAAATACCGCACCAGTCGGCCATGCTCCGAACAGATCTCTGGGGGCAGCAGCCACCAGGTTTCAATTTCAATTTTTAAGGGATCTCCAACGGAAAAATTTGCCAGGGAAGCGATCTGCTCAATAATCCCGGGAGTAAACGCTTTGGGGCAGGTCTGGAAGGCCTGCCACCGGATTCGAATGCAGACAATATGTTCCATTCCTCCCAGCAGATCCGCTAGCTGGCAGATCCTGTCAGCCTGGGACCCAATTGTTTGCCCTGAATCCGGTACATGGAGGATCACATCCGTGATGTCTGAATTTTCCCGAATATAGTTTATGGCAGCATTGTCCGGATCCAACCTGAGTTCCACCCGGGTTTTATGAACCCTGGCAATGGATTCTGGGGTGCTGACAATGGAGGGGATTGAAAAATGCCTTGGAAAAAGGTGTTCTTGAATCCTTTGAACCGCTTCCGGTCCCACCTGCTGATTTGCCTGCAAATTGGACCGGAGACAGGATAGCCCCCCCGGGGACAACCCTTCAAGTGCATGGTTTCCCAGGAAAAGCGCATCATCCCCCATATCAATGAGGCACTTCACATTCAAGGTTCCGTCCTTGTTCTCGACAATATCATGGGGCGGATTGCCCTCCCCTGTCACACAAGTGAAATACTCCCGGGTATAGGGGGTTCGAATCCAGATATGGTCTGGGTCTGATCCATCCTTTTCCACGGCCCATCCACTGGTATGCCATTCCATTTTTCCCAGGGGCGTAGCCGTACACAATTTGGGAATACACCTGTCTGACAGATGGGCCCGCAGATAGCGGTGGGCCTCAATGGATTCCGAGATGGGGGTCCAATAGGTTTGGGTGCCGTGGATGGGGTGACAGGGGGTAAAAATATAATAGATCTGGGCCCCGGCATTTCTCAGCAGGGTAAACAGCCTTGCCAGGACAGTCCCGCTGTTGTTCAACTTGTTTAAAAACGGGGTCTGGACATAGACGGAAATACCGGATTTAACCAGATCGGAAATAATATCAAGACTCTGGACAGAGACCTCATCGGGGTGGACAAAATGAACCCCTATCTCGATGCGCTTGCCCTTTTTTATACAGGCGGCCTGTTTTGATTTGAGATAACTTAAGTATTCCCGGTTGTTCTTTAAAAACAGGTGGGGATAATAGGCAATGGATCGGGTGGCAATGCGCAGGCTTTTTACGTGGTCAATCTCCATTAACCCGTCCAGGGCAGCCTCCATGTTTTTCCGGTTTAACAGAGGCTCTCCCCCGGTGATCAGGATTTCCTTGACCAGGGGCTGATCGTTCACCTGGGCCACCGCCCTTTGAACATCTGCCACACCGGGATTTTTTTCCCGGCGGAAGCTTTTATGCTTTCTGAAACAAAATCGGCAGTAGACCGGACAGCGCATGTCCAGCAAAAATATCACCCGGTTCTGGTACATCTGCTCGAGCAATCCCTTTTTAAAATGGCCGTCAAAGGTGATGGTATGGCCCCGGGGATCCAATTCTTCGGCAAAGGGAAGATACTGAATGGCCACAGCCTTTGACACCTGTGACTGACGGATCACATGATCGGAAAGCCGGACAGGGTACTCGTCCATCACCTGTTGTACCGCACCTCTGGTGTTATCATCGAAACAAAGGCCAATCATTTCTTTCAGCTGGTCAGTGGTTTTCACAGAGGTGAGACGGTTTAAAGGATGGATCCTTTCAAGCAGCCAGTATAAGAAGAGAACCGGAAGAAAAATCCCATTCATGACCACCCCTCTTTGGTCGCTTGGAGACAATTGTTTGGGAATGGATGCAAATAAAGCTTCAAAAAAACCTTGGGGATCTTTTTCATGGCCGCAGGCGGTCATGAACACTTCAAAGCGTTCCCCCGGCCGAACACCTGCAAAAATCTCTGCCAGGCTCCGACCCAAAAGCTTTGGGCTGCCATATTCATTGAAAAATTCTGCTCCTGCCCGGACCAGTTCCCCTGTCTTCTCTTTGGTTATCAACTTAACTTCCTTGCCTGCCATTAAACGCTTCACCTTTCTATTGGGGCCATTGGCCTTATAATGTCTTATTTTTTACATCTGGTTTTTCACAAACGCTAACCGAGAATAGGTGGTTTTAATACAAACGCCTCATTATTTCACGTTTTTTTCACATTTTTTTCACATCCGGTTCATGGTCCCTTGTTTAAACTGGATGCAAAAACTGAAAAGGAGTGAATATGAAAAAAAAGAAAATAATGATTCAATTATCCATAAGGGGGATGCTCATGAGCATCCTCTGTTGCTTGGTGGTTGCCTCGGGCATTACCGGCATGTCCTTGCTTGCAGTGGCCAAACCAGAAGCGCCCCAGCAAGCAAACATCAAAAAAAGCCTGTCCGTAACCGCCATACCCGTGATTAAACAGGAGGCCGCAGTTCTGGTCACAGGATACGGCCAGGCCGTCCCCGTCCACCTCATGGAAATCAGCCCCCAGGTATCGGGAACAATCCTAGAAAAAAATAAAACCCTTGAACAGGGGGGAAGGGTAGCGCAGGGAGAGCTCCTGTTTAGATTAGATGCAACCGATTTTAAAATTGAGGCTGAAAAAGCCGCCATAAAGATTAAACTCCAGGAAAATCAGGTGGCCCAGCTTAGGATCTCCCTTGAAAAGGATGATGGCCGACTGGCTTCGGTGATTCAAAACACCCTGTTGTCAAAGGCTGAATTTTCCCGGCTCAAAAATCTATATGATCGAGACCGGGTGGGAACCCTTTCCGGTGTAGAACAGGCAGAGCAAAGCTATAATTCACTTTTGGACACCCAAAAAAATCTGGAAAAAACCATTGCCCTGTATCCCCTCCAGATTATTGAAGCCCAAAACAACCTGTCCGATGCCCGGTCCGATCTGAAGACCGCCCGTTTAAATGTAAACCGATGTGTGATTATAGCCCCTTTCTCCGGTCGTGTCACCGAAGAATCCATTGAGGTTGGCACCTATATCACCCTTGGAACCGCTGCCCTGACCCTGGCCGATGACCGGGTGATTGAAATCCAGGTTCCCTTGAGCGACAAAGAGGCCTTTGAAAGGCTGGGCCTGAGAAAAGACACAAACAACAAAAGTTGGTTTTCAAACTTGCAAAAAATAGACTGCCAGGTTGAAACAATGACCGGAAAAGTGACTGCCCGTGTTCCGGGGATTGTTCACAGAACCGTGAAATATGACCCTTCCTCCCGAACCCTTTACCTGGCTGTCCGGGTGAACCGAGAGGCCCTTGCCCATACCCCCGATGCCATCCCGGTTATGGACGGCATGTTCTGCAAGGTGTCCATACGGGGCAACCCTGTGTCCGATGCCGTTAAAATTCCCGGATCCGCCCTGAATTCTGACAACACCGTTTATCTTGCCAGGAACAACCGATTGACCACCCTTCCCGTCGTTCAAATCATGGAAGAGGGGGATGCACTTTTCATTTCAGGAGATTTTGAACCCCTGGACCAAATCATTACCACCCCCTTGACACACCCCATTGAAAATAGTCTGCTTGTGATTTCAGAAACAAAGAAACCCTCCAAAAAGACGGAATACGCTTTCCACACGGGAGATACCCCATGAAATCTCTTTTAATTGCCTTTGCCCGGAACAAGGTCTTTGCCAATCTTCTCATGATAACCTTTCTCATGGCCGGCATCCTGTCCGCCATGGTTATGGTCAGGGAAGATATGCCGGATATGCAGATGGATACCCTCTCCATTACCGTGACCTACCCCGGTGCCGACCCCGAAGAGGTGGAGGAGGGCATTTCCAGAAAAATTGAAGAGGTGATCGACGGCCTTGAAGGGGTTGACGATTATACTTCCACCTCCCTGGAAGGCTCATCCAAGACCGTTATCACGGTAACGGACGGATTTGATCCCGACCTGCTTTTAGATCGGGTCCGCAATGAAGTGGACGGCATTTCCACCTTTCCCGAGGATGCCGAAAACCCATCCATTACAAGGCCCCAGATGCAGAAAGCCGTGATCAGCCTGGCCCTTACCAGCAGCATGTCCGAGGCCAGGCTAAAGGAATGGACCGACCGCATTAAAAAAGAAATTCAGCAATTGGAGGGGGTCAGCCAGGTCAATGTTTCAGGGACCCGGTCCTATGAGATCTCAGTGGAGATCTCCCAGGCCAACTTGCTCAAATATGACCTGAGTATCGAAGATGTGGCCGCAATGATCGGCCAAAGCAGTATGAACCAGACAGGAGGCACCCTAAAGACCCGGGACCAGGAAATCCGGCTTCGGACCATTGGCAGAAAATACACGGGCAACCAACTTGGCCGGATAAAAATCATCAAGGGAACCGACGGCCAGACCCTGTATCTTGAAGATATTGCCGATATCAAAGATGGGTTTACGGAAAATAATTTGTCCATCCGGGCCAATGGGAAACCGGCCGCCCTTATCAATG
This sequence comes from Desulfobacteraceae bacterium, assembly GCA_016744295.1. Classification (GTDB taxonomy): domain Bacteria; phylum Desulfobacterota; class Desulfobacteria; order Desulfobacterales; family Desulfobacteraceae; genus NBML01. The sequence continues at coordinate 112,744 of JADGEQ010000017.1, forward strand.
TATTGGCCGGGGATGAGGATACCATTATAATAGCCGATCGGGTCCGCAAGTTTCAGGAGGAAACAAATGATCAGCTCCCGGAAGGGTCTGAAATTATAATTCTTTCCGACAATACCGAAAGCACACGGGCCAATTTGGATCTCCTTTTTTCAAACGCTGTTATGGGTCTTGTGCTGGTCTTTATCCTGTTATGGCTGTTTATGGATACAAAGTTATCCTTCTGGGCCGGTATGGGCATTCCCATATCCCTGCTTGGGGGTCTTTCCATCGTACATTTTTCCGGAATCTCCCTTAATAAGGTGACTCTTTTCGGACTGATCATGGTCCTGGGCATTGTGGCGGATGATGCCATTGTGGTGGGGGAATCCATATTCTATCACCGTAAAAAAGGGGCTTCACCCCTGGATGCCGTGGTCATGGGGGTCTCCGAGGTGGGTCTGCCGGTTATAGCAGCCATCCTCACCACCATTGTGGCCTTTTTCCCCCTCTACAATATTGACGGAATGATGGGGAAATTCACAATTGCCCTGCCCACGGCGGTGATTGCCTGTCTTGTGGTATCTCTTGTGGAATGCCTGGTTATTCTGCCCGCTCATTTGCTGGATTCAAAGACCTCTCGTCCTCCCAAAAAAAAGAACAGGGTCCTGATTTTTATTGATAAATTTCACAACACCACGGTCAACAGTATGGATAAGGCAGCTCAAAGGATTTATCTGCCGGTTTTAAAAAAATGTGTGACATACCGCTACCTTTTTTTAAGTCTGTGCATTTTTATGCTGCTCCTGTGTGCAGGCCTTGTGAAGGGCGGGCTCATTAAATTTAATGTTTTTCCAAAACAGTCTTCCAGCATTATTGTGGCCTCGGTTGAATTTGCCGAAGGGTCTGTCTATGCCACCACCCAACAGGCTGTGGAACGCCTTGAAAAAGCGGCCTGGTCTGCAGCCGGCCAGATAAAAACCCTCGCCAACACCCCCATAATTGTCAATACCCTTGCCACCATCGGCCAGGAAGCCGGTGAAAAGAATAAAAGCGCGGATACAGCCTCGCCCCATATAGGAGGCGTAAGGGTAACCCTGGTTGATTCCGCCATCAGCGGGATCCACTCCGACGATTTTTTAATTGCCTGGGAAAAGGCTGTTGGAAAAATCATCGGGGTGGAATCCCTTGATTTTTCCGCCTCCAACAGCGGCCCCCCCGGTGGCCCCATTGAAATTTGCTTCAGGGGAGAAAACCTGGACCAGATCACGGCAGCGGCCAACAAAACCATTGAAAGGCTCAAAACCGTTGACGGGGTTTCACAAATATTTTCCGACAACACACCGGGGAAAAATGAACTCAAATTTCGCCTTAAAAAGGAGATTGAATATCTGGGATTGAGCCTGTCAGACCTTGCAACCCAGGTTTATGACGCCTATTACGGAGCCGAGGCAATCAAAATACAGCGGGGCAATGATGAGGTGGAGGTCAATGTCCGGCTGACAGCCGAAGAACGGCAAACCCGGTCCAGTATCCAGGAGATGATGATTAAAACCCCGGGCAACTGGGTGCCCCTTTCTGCGGTGGCCGATATAAACTATGGCCCGGGATTTTCCACCATTACCCGGAAGAACGGCCTTCGCCAGGTAATGGTATCCGCCAAGGTGAACACGGATAAAATTGTTGCCGGAGAAGTGACAAGCGCCCTTGAAAAAGGCCTGTTCAAGGAGATAAAAGCCGCCTACCCCGAAATTCAAATTATTCTGGAAGGGGATGCCAAACGGTCAGCCGAATCCTTTGGAAGCCTATATCTCTGGATTCCCATTTCCATCATGGGCATGTTTTTGATCATTGCCACCATGTTTAGATCCTATATCCAGCCCGTAATGGTGCTCTTTACTATCCCCTTCGGACTTGTGGGAGCTATTCTCGGTCATTTTATCATGGGCCATATGCTTTCTTTGCTCAGCGTCTTTGGCATGGTGGCCCTTTCCGGTGTGGTGGTTAATGACGCCATTGTCCTGATCGAACGGATCAATATGAATCTGGAAGAGGGGATGGCGTTTTTTGATGCCATTTTCCAGGGCGGCGTAAGGCGCTTCAGGGCCGTGATGCTGACCTCCATCTCAACCATTGGGGGACTATTGCCCCTGATACTCGAAGAAAGCCAGCATGCCCAGCAGCTTATTCCCATGGGGATTTCCCTTGCCTTCGGCGTGGGATTTGCCACGGTTTTAACCCTGGTGCTTTTGCCCTGCCTCTTTGCCATTATCAATGATATCCGATATGGAATCGCCAGTATCAACGGGCGTACCGGATTTTATCGAAACAAGTTAGAACCTGCATTTGCACGAAATCAAATGGGTGCACCAGGAGAAACCAAATGAAAAATCAAGGAAAAAACAAAAGCAAAAAATTGGCGAACCTAACCCCCTTTATACTTGCCATTATTTTATCCTTTATGTTTACCTGCATCTTCTTTCCGGGCCTGGGAGGGACCGGCCTTGCCTCTGAATCCTCCCTAGGAGAGATAACACCAAAACGCATTATCCCTTCAACCGTCCTGACCCTGGCCCGGTCCAAACAAATCGCCCGTAAAAACAGCCCCACCCTGGCCTCGGTCCGGGAACGGGTGCTCCAGGCCCAGGAAACCATTGCCCAGGCCCGGGCAGAATATCTTCCCACCCTTTCCCTGGACGGTTCCTGGGGCTATACCCAAGACACCGACGCCTCCTCCACAAGCGCCAACGAAAATAGTTACACCCACGGCATATCCGCCACCCAGGTTTTATTTGACGGATTTGAACGTAAATATTCTCTGATTTCAGCCGAATGGGAAGAACGCCAGAGTTTCGAGGCACAAAGAGAGGCTGAAAACCTGTTGGTCTGGTCCGTGGCCTCGGCCTATCTGGAGGTTCAACTGACCCGGGAAGATATCAAAATCGCCGCCTCGGACATGGCATACAACCAGGAACTGGCAAAGGAGGCACAGGCCAAGGAAAAGGCCGGAACCGGGTCTTTAAGTGATCTTTTAAATTTTAAAACCAAGGTGAACTCAGCCAGATCATCCCTTATCCGTGCCCAGCAGGCACAAAGGGAAGCTGTCTATGTTCTGGCGGCACTCATGGGATATAAGGATTCCCGGCTTCCACCGGGGATGAAACTTGCCTCCCTTAAAAACCTCCCTGTGCCCGCACCAGCCTCCGGTAAGACAGATCTAAAAATGGAAATTCTTCTGGAAAACAGACCGGATCTCAAACAGAGTCAGCATGCCATTCAAGAGGCCCGGGCCCAGATACAGGGGAAAAAATCAAATTTTTTTCCAACCGTCTCTTTGACAGGATCCTATGGGGTCTCCTCGGTTGACAAGAGTCACTATCTCAATGACAAAGATTATATGGGGGCGAGTCTTGGCATTAATGTCAGCTTTGAGATTTTTTCCGGCGGGTCCACCCGTTCCAAAGTAAGGCAGGCGGAAAGTAAAAAAAGAGAGTTGGAAAAAAGTCTTGAAGAAGCAAAAATTATGGCCCAATCCGAAATTCGGTCGGCAGCCGATAATATTACTTCGGCCCGGGAACAACTGGGGCTCCAGGAAAAGAACGCCAGCCTCGTGGAAAAAACCCGGGATCTTGTGGAGAAAGAATACAAGGCCGGACAGCAATCCCTTGTCCGGCTCAACCAGGCCCAGAACGACCTGGTGGTAACCCAGGGTGACCTTGCTTCGGCCAGGGTGTCGCTAATCCTTGCCTTGGAAGCCTATGACTATTATACTGGACAAAATATATAATAATCCCTTACCGACCCTAGGCAGGATATAATAATGACACCCCATATTCGAATTTTAATCATTGAGGACAATCCGGACATTGTGGAAAACATGACGGAATTTCTGGAAACAAAGGGCTATCTACTGGATTTTGCCATGGACGGCATCGGCGGGCTCCACCTGGCGCTTACCCAGGACTATGATGTCATTGTTCTGGACCTTATGCTCCCGGGCATGGACGGGATCACCCTCTGTCAAAAACTTCGAAAAGAGGCTGACAAACAGACCCCTGTCATCATGCTCACGGCCCGGGACACCCTGGAGGACAAACTTCTAGGGTTTGATTCCGGTGCCGATGATTATCTGGTTAAACCCTTTGCCTTAAAGGAGCTGGAAGCCCGGATAAAGGTGCTGGCCAAACGAAAACCTGTAACGGACAAGGAGTTATTGGTTGTGGCAGATCTTAAAATGGACCTTGGAACCTTCAGGGTCAGCCGCCAGGGAAAAAATATTGATCTGAACAATACCGGTATCTCCATTTTAAGGCTGCTCATGGAGGCCTCCCCCAATGTGGTGTCCAGAAAAGAGATGGAAAACAGCCTCTGGGGAGACATGCCCCCGGGCAGCGATGTATTGAGAAGCCATATGTATACGCTTCGCAAAAAGATTGACAAACCCTTTGACCAGGCCATGATCGAAACCATCCACGGCCATGGCTTCAGGCTGAAGGAGCCGGGAAAATGAAATTTTACCAGAGCATTCGTTTCAGGATAATTGCCGCGATCCTCTTGTCTCTCACCCTGCTTGTCATCCTCAATGCCGGGATCACCTTTTTTGTCATGGGCAAAAATCTTTCCCGGCTGGTGGACAGCCTGCTGGCCACGGAGGTGGATTATTTTCTCTACCAATATGAAAAGGACAAAACCACCCCTCTGCCCCATTCCAAATATATTAAGGGTTTTAAAGAGATTGACCGGGTGCCAGCGCGTTTCAGGGATTCGGTAAAGGATTTGCCCCCGGGCATCCATTTTATCCATGAGCAGAAGCGTAAACATCCCATCCATATTGCGGTCATGGAATTACCTGACACAAAAACCCCCTATTATATGGTTTTCCATGCCAGGGAATTCCTAAGGGAAAGCAGCCGCTTTCACCCCAAACAGGTATTATTGATATCCCTGGCCCTGTTGCTCATCCCCGGCATGATCATCGGTTATTTTACCTCCAGAATACTCTATGCCCCCATGGTCACCCTTATGGAGAATATCAGGGGGCTGGATCCTGAAAACCTTCCCGCCCAATTTTCAGACACCCATTCCAACAATGAAATTGGCCTGCTCGCCCGCACCCTGGAAAATGCCATGAACCGGATCAAATCCTTCATTATCCGGGAAAAACAATTTACCCGGGATGCCAGCCATGAACTGAGAACCCCCCTGACCATTGTCAAGGGAGCTGTGGAAATAATGGAGCAGCAGCCGGAAACCCACACCAATCCCCTGCTTAAGAAACCCTTAAAACGGATTGTCCGATCCATCAATGACATGGAAACCACCATAGACACCTTTCTCTGGCTTGCCAGAGAGGACAAAACGCCCCCAGGTCTCTGCCGGGTGGAACCCATGGTACGAAAAGCCGTTTCCAGCAACCAGTATTTAATTGAAAATAAGGATATCTGTCTCACTATAGATCCTGTTTGCAACAAGCATCTCCATATCAAAGAAGAGATCCTGTACATTGTGATCACCAATCTTGTTCGCAATGCCTTTCAATTTACGGCCAAGGGATCGGTGACCATAATAATTGAAGAATCCTTTATTGAAATTTTGGATACAGGAATGGGCATTGCAACAGATCAGCTCGATTCGGTCACCCGCTCCCACGTGAAGGGAGAAAAAAGCACGGGCTTTGGCCTGGGGCTGAGCATTGTCTCCCGACTCTGCAAACGGTTCGGCTGGGAGCTGATCATGGAAAGCACGCCTGGAAAAGGCACCCGAATTAAAATTTTATGGCATGATGCCTAAAAAAACAGCTTCAGAATGAATTATGTGATTATCTTTGTGCCCTTCATCCCCTCCAGGGTTGTCTGGTTTTTTCAATCAGGCGATCCTGGCTTCCCCATGACCAACGGTTACAATAATTGATGGCAATTTCATTTCTCAGGATAGAATTTCACACCTATTTCACATAATTTTCACATAACTACCTTTAGTATTGACCCCTGGAAAATTCACGTATTAGGGTTTTGCAAAGCGGCGACCTGCTCAAAAAACAAAAAAGTTGATAAGGAGAACGAATGAATTGCTTTTTGCCCCATGAATATCCCCAAACCCATCCCGGGTTTTCTTTTCTGATTTTGATCTGCATGGTATCCCTGTTCTATCCGAATTGCGGCATCAATGCCGCCGAGCGGGAAAATAAATTTACGCCCGGTTTTTCTGGAAACATCCAACCCATGATTGGAATAGGGTATTCAAAATCTATCTCCAAGGTTAGTGATGAAAATAAACAAATCAAATCGTTAAGCCAGGATGCAGCGTCGGAAACAAATTATACGCCTTTTCTTCTGTGGAAAGCCGAATATACCTTTGAAAATGAAGCCACCCAGATCTATGCAGGAACCCCGACGGAAAATCTCATTGAAGGTAACTTCCTTTTGGAAACTGGGCTCCGGCAAAAGTTATCCAATGGCACCATATTAACTGCAGCCTGGATCCCGGAGATTCCTCTGCTGGATAACGAGGTTTGGAAAGATCCCTTTCTTCTGGGAAGCGATCGTGTTGAGACCGACAGGGATTCCCAGGCATTTCGGGTGGGGATTGAATCAATTTTAAACACCCCTTTAACCTTGAAATACGGTTTTGGACAGCAGGAAATTGATGACGAACAATCCGGGGACTATCTGGCGGGGCTGCCTGGGGCCTCCCTCACCCTCCAGGACCAGGAATTACTGAAAAGAGATGCAGACTACCATCACGTTAAAGTTCTTTATAGGATTGGTTTGGGAAGGCAGCTTTTTTTTCGTCCGGGGTTCTACTACATGTTGGGAAATGCAGAAGGGGATGCCAATAGCTTTAATGAAGTCAACGGTCAGGTCACCATGTTTTATGTCACAGGTCGTTACCGGCTCCATGGGAAGATTTCTTTTGGTGAAACAAAGTATAAGGCAGTCAATCCAGTATTTGGACAAACAAGGGATGACTTAACATACAGTTTCATGATAGGGGGGGAACGGACCGCTCCTTTTGGCTGGAACAATTTCAGTGTTTCGGTCTTTACCCGATATTCCAGACAGGATTCAAACATAAGTTTCTATGATTCTGAAGCCATGATGGCAGGATTTGGGTTGAAGCTGAAATTCTGATCTTGGATTATGAAAGGATTCACCAGGGGCCTTGCTGGGGAATCCTTTTAGCACCGGTCAAAACGATAAAAACCCTATTCCCAATGAAAAGCTCATGTAAAAGGGTGACCCCATGTAAACCGAGGATAAAAACCCAAAAGCGGTAAATTGGGGGAGGGCGGTCCCGTTCTGAAATATAGGGACCCCTCCAAATCTAATAGCGCGTAAAACTCATATTTATGGATTTCAGGCCTCAAATTGGAAGAGGCTCAGCCAAATTATTTGAATATAACTTTAATCAATTATTTCTAAAAAGTTCATGGGCCAATTCAATTGCTTTTTTTTGAGCAGTGGAAACATCGCCGTCAGGCGCCCCGCTCTTTAGACCAGTGGCCCTGATCACCTTGAGATCATACCCAAACGACTCAAAGAACTCAGTGTAACGTTCCACAATATCAGCATGTCTTTTTTCAACATCGACCTGGCATAAAATAAAAATTGCTGTTTTCCCTTTTGTGATGCGGCTGGTAAAAGCGCCATCATTTTCATGGTCCACGCTCACATGTGACCATGTTCGATCTAAAAGCTGTTTGAACTGTCCAGATACGTCTCCCATATAGACCGGACTTGAAAAGACGGCAACCTCTGCGGTTCGCATTCCATTTAGTACCGCCGTAAGATCGTCTTGCAGAACACAGTGATCAAGTTTACTGTGACATTGTTCACACGCCTGGCAACCGCTATAGTCCATACCGTTTAGATAAAAATTGTCAATTTCTGCACCAAAACCTTCTGCAGCATCAGTAAATGATTTAGCAATCCGGGTGCTGGTTCCTTTTTTTCTGGGACTGCCCAATATGTTAATAATTTTCATTACATCAATCTCCTTATTCTTTTCAGTTAGTTGTGTTCGCCTGCATGGCCTAATCTCATTTTTTTGCGAAGCCATTAATTATGGCAGGGTCATTATTCACTATTCCATTTAACTTCTTGTCGTCCTCATCATTAAGGATGAACCTCTCCCCACGCTTTTCATGGGATATAGATTCACTCCCTAATTCATCTTTCTCTTCTGACAGAAAATCCCATCACAAGTTTTATCAAGAGTATAGCTGGTAGCCATATTAATATCTCAGGGGCAGGAAATACGACGTAGAATAAAACCAAGCCAATTAAAATAACAGAGGCAGCATTAATTTCTTGCTGCTTTAGAGAGCCAGTATAATTTACAAAGAGTCCGGCTGCAATTGTATACGCTAAAAGACCAAAACTATACCATCCATGCCCTACAGCTAAAACTAACAACCCTATATGGACAAAATGTTCAAAATAGAAAATCACTCTTTTCTTGGGTTTGTTTTTATAATATGTCTGGCTCGATTTCGTAAAATTACCTATCGCTCCAGCTAGAATATCGAATGCCACTAGTAGAAACAATAGTGTCTTCCATAGCGGCATATTTGTTAACCCAGGTAAACTTTTGTACCCGATTATTCCTAATAGTAGAAACGTAACACCGAAGATTGTCATCTTATCTTTTTTCCTAGGCGTTTCTCCTAAAAACTCTCTTGAAAAGGCTGATAATGTATTCTTCATTCGATCTCCTTTTAAACTTATTTAATCAATCGTTTTTAGACCATATGGACGATAATAATGCCCTTGATTTTACTTGTCAATAGTTTATAGTCCATATGGACTATAAAACAAAGGAAATGCATAATGCCAAAAATAGTTGATCATGAAAAATACAGGAAAGAACTAACGTATAAAGCAACAAAAATATTCCGAGAATTCGGTTATTCAGGCCTGGGAATGCGTAAAATCGCAGAAGAGCTGGGTATCTCCAAGAGTGCCCTGTATCATTATTTTCCAAGCAAAGATGCGTTATTTGCTGCGTGCACCAAATTGGTCACTTCCTTTGAAAATAGCTGGTTACATGATTTTTCATTAGAAAAAATGAACAGTCAAGAACGAATTAACGCTTTGGTTACAGTATTCAAGAATTTAGATAAGGAATTCAAAGGGGAGTTGTCACTTTTGATTGACTACATCAGAACTCTAACACCATCCCAAGTTTCAGCCGATGAAAATATGCAGATCGCAAATCACCGTTATTTAACTATGGTTGCTGAATTTGTTGGCCAGGAAAATGCCCAGTTTGTGCTTTGTCTGATGTATGGAGTTTTACTTCAGAGGCTATTTGATGGCGGAGAATGCAACTTTCAAGATATTGAAGAAAAAATTGTTTCGTTTACAGAAAAAATGAATGATCAGTCGTCATAAGGCTGGAATCAAACGCGATAAAAGATAGGGGATGAAAAGTGTTCAATAATGGTATCATCGGTCATAAAGATGTATTTGAAAGTGGTATTCAATAACAGAAGCAATTTGGGGTAAACAGCTTCAAACTTTATCAACCGACAATTTTTCCTTGAAAAATAAAAGGGTGACCCCATATAAACCGAGGATAAAAACCCAAAAGCGGTAAATTGGGGGGCGGCGAATGGTTACAATAATTTTTTCTTGACGATTGCAAAAAACAATGTGTTATATTATGGTCATAATATATCTATAATTTAGCTATGTGACTATTAAATAATAAGGAGCCTTAATGTTAAAATCTGCCAGATTTAAACGATGGATCGTTTTGTTTACAGCTGCTTTACTTGTTTTGTTATTCTCAGGTGCTGGTGAAGCCGCCACCAAAACAATTAAGCTTAGAGCCGTCAGTGCATGGCCCAAGACTGTATTTGAAGTTCAGAATTTCATGAAGTTTCTGGATATGGTTAAAGAAAATGTTGCAAAACAATACCCCGGCCAACTTGAAATCAAATATACTGGAGGGCCGGAAGTTGTTCCAAATCGAGAACAGGTTGAAGCATTAAGAAACGGTATTATTGATATTGTTTTTACTACTGATGGATATTATACATCGGCTTTGCCGGAAGTAAATGCTTTAAGCCTTACCAAAATCAAACCATGGGAAGAAAGAGCAACTGGTGTTAATGACTTTCTTAATAAGGCACATGAAGATAAGCTAAATGCTTTTTATCTTGGGCGTATGGGGTCAGGAATCCCTTTTAGCTTGTATCTAAATAAGCCGATAACCAGTTCTGATCTTTCCAGCCTTAAAATAAGATGTTCCCCAACTCATATAAATTTTCTCAAAAAACTGGGCGCCCAACCACTTGTAATACCGCCTCCTGATGTTTATACCGCCCTGGAACGTGGATTGGCTGACGGCTTTATATGGCCTTCCGGTCTGATTCGTGACTGGGGATGGCATGAAGTAACAAAACATATTGTTACGACAGATTTTTACATGGCAGTGAATGTGGTTCTGGTGAATAAAGACAAATGGGAAAAAATACCCGGACATCTCCAGGATCTTCTGATCAAAACCCAGGAACAGGCCGAACATTATGCTGTTGAAAGAGGTCAGACCCATGTTGAAAAAGAATTTGCAGCATTCAAAGCACAGGGGATCAATTTTATTGACCTTCCCGCAAAAGAAGCAAAAACACTTGAAACGACAGCTTATAATGAATTATGGAAAATTGTTATTAAAAAAGCACCTGAAAATGGACCAAAATTAAAAAATATGGTTTCAAAATAATAAGGCCTGAACATTGAAAGAAAAGGAGGAATCTTTTGGATAATTTTTTCGAAAAATTATTGAATTCCATGGCATCCATTGCAGGACTCCTTCTTCTCTTTGTAACTTTTTCCATCAGCTACACCATCTTTTCAAGAATAGCAGGACTTTCCTCTCCTGTCTGGATTGTCCAGTTCAATGAGTATGCTTTGCTATGGATCACTTTTCTTGGCACGGCCTGGTTACTGGCAAGAAATAAGCATGTATCCATAGATCTTTTAACCAGTCGGTTTTCAAATAGGAAAAAGTTATATTTCAAACTATTCCATGGGGTATTGGGAATGATTCTATGCCTGATATTTTCCTGGTATGGATGCTGGGTGACCCTGGGACAATTTAACAGGGGTATCATCGATGTACAGGCGGTTGATGTTCCAAAATACTTGATTCTTGTGATCATCCCCATTGGATTTATTCTTCTTGTATTGCAATTTTTAAGACAATTTATCAAAACCTTAAAAGAATTAACACGCAAATAAAGGTGGCTCTTAAATAGAAAAGGTATTTAATAAATATGGAATGGTATTTTGTTTTAGCTTTTTTTATTTTTGGACTTATTTTTCTTTTACTACTGGGATTTCCAATTGCTTTTTCATTTTTAGCCATAGATCTTTTAGGTATCATTGTATTTATGGGTCCAGGAGGGCTCAAGCAGGTTACTCTCCAAGTTTTTTCCTCGCTTTCTACATTTACCCTGGCACCTATTCCCATGTTTATTCTAATGGGTGAGATAATGTTCCAGTCTAAGCTTGCCAATAATACAATAGACATAATTGATAAATGGTTAGGCCGTCTGCCAGGTCGTTTAAGTCTTCTTGCAGCAGCCGGAGGAACTATTTTTTCAGCTTTAAGCGGATCAAGTATAGCAAACACTGCAATGCTCGGAACGGCTCTTCTTCCTGAAATGAAAAAAAGAGGATATAAAACATCCATGGCAGTAGGCCCCATAATTGGTGTAGGGGGACTTGCCATGCTTATCCCACCCTCATCACTAATCGTTGTAATGGCGAGCATTGCACACATTTCCGTAGGAAAACTACTTGTTGGAGGCGCTATTCCCGGCCTTTTAATGGGAGGTCTTTATACCGCCTATATTATTATCCGGTGTTGGTTGAATCCAACACTTGCACCACGCTATGATGTATCCAAAGTAAGTTTAAAAACCAAAATAATCGGAACTGTAAAATATGCGTTTCCACTTTTATTTATCATATTTATGGTTCTTGGACTGATGCTTTTAGGGCTTGCCACACCAACAGAAGCAGCGTCTTCGGGTGCTGTTGCAACATTATTGGTAACTTTATTTTATGGCCGCCTAAACTGGAAAATGCTGAAGGACTCTGTAACCGGAACCTTAGAAATAACCATCATGGTGTTCATGATAATCGCAGCATCTAAAACCTTCAGCAGTATCCTTGCATATACAGGAGCAACCCAAGGACTTCTTGAAGTTATAGAAGGGCTCAAAGTTCATCCGCTTCTTATCCTCATGGGCATGCAATTGTCTGTTTTTATACTGGGCATGTTCATGGAAACCATTTCCATCATGATGATCAGCCTTCCCATATTTATGCCAATAGTCCACATGCTTGGATTTGATCCAATTTGGTTTGGTATTATTATGTTAATAAATTTTGAAATGGGGATGACAACACCGCCTTTCGGAATGATGCTCTTTGTAATGAAAGGTGTTGCAAGCGATGATATAAGCATAAAAGATATCTGTTATGCCGCTCTGCCATTTATCGGATGCGACCTAGTGGCAATGGCCATGATTATCATTTGGCCAGCCCTGGCCTTATGGCTGCCAGGCTTAATGGGATAAGATTAAAACCGCGCCAAAGAAATTGATCTGGCAATGGTTTTTCCTGACCAAAGAGCTGACCTTTGGCGCAGAGTCTAATGGATACTCCCGGTATCATCTTAAGGCAATCCATATTCAGAAGGCAATAAAGGGGGTGGCCGAAACGATGACCAAGGCCACTTTTCAAATAGAAATTCACCCACTCATATGGTTTTAATTATATTTTTTTTAGCCTATCCGGGGCTGGATTTATATGCCCAATTTCCGCTGCTATCTTATGAACCTCCATTGGTCCACAGCCAACAAACAACATAAAATCAGCACCTTTTAAACAGTCATCTAAGGAATATGAAAATTTTATAAAGGGCTTGACAAGGGTTTTATAATTTCATACGACGTAGTACGTTAAATAAAAAAACAACATAAGAGGTGACATGGAAACAGACACGCTGGTGCGGATCAGTCAGTTGGCGGAAAAAGCAGGTGTTACCCCGAGAACCATCCGCTTTTATGTGCAGCAAGGGTTGATCCCCAAACCGGTCCAGGCCCGGAAAAACATGGCACTTTACCATCCGGACTGTGTTTCCAAAATCCGGGCCATTAAAAAAGCCCAGGCCAGCCGGTTTATGCCCCTGGTGGTCATCCGGCAGATCCTGGAGGAAAACCACTATGACTACCATGCTTTGGAAGCGGCTGACCAGGCAATGGACCCTGAACCCGACACGTCAGGAACAATGGTCAAAGAAGAGGGAAAAAACCTTCAACAGATGCCCAAGGCCACCCTGGCCATTCTTGAAAAAAAGAAATGGGTCGATTTTACCACCCCCAAAAAAGGTAAAAAGCAATATTCCCTGGCCGGCACCCGGCTTATCCGGCTTTTTGAAATATTGAACCAGCATGGGGCCGAGTGGGAAGATCTGCTCAACACACTGGATTCCATGGAATCCCTGGTCCGCCAGACAGTGGAACTGGAAGTTCGGTCATTTACAGGCTGGGCTCTGAAAAACCAGGCATCCAATTACAACGATATTCAGATGCTGGCGGAAAATTCTCTGGATTCCTTTATGGTGGAAACACGCAGGCGTCATCTTGCACAAATTTTATCCAAGCATAAAAAAGAGATGGATTATTCCTTCCTGGCCTCTGCCGATGAAGGATTTGCCCTGCCTCCGGAAACGATCACCGCCGAGATCCGGGCCATGGAGGAAAGACTCAAACCTAGGAAACCTGATATCCGGCAGCTAAATGACCTGGCCATTGGGTACAGCTGCATGGGCGATATCAAAACAGCACTTCGCTACCTGCGACGGGTTAGACGAATAGCACCTGATAATCTTGAAACCCGGGTTCGCTGGATCTGGTACCGCCGCTTTTTTGTGGGCCATAAGGGAGCAGACCGGCTGAAACAGCAGATGGAAACTCTGGTGGAAGAAAACCCGGAATATGCAGTTGGACGAGCGTTTTTGGGGATATGGTATATATTTGATATTCTGGAAACCGATGATCCCCATGAAATTTTTCGCCTGGCAAACCGCTGCCTCCATGAATTTGCCAAGGCAGAGAAAAACAGCCCCGAGGATATTCACCAAAAAACATTGATCCAATATGCAAAAAGCCGGATTTTAATGGATCTGCCCGGAGGGGCGGATCATCTGGCCAACAGCATCCTTTCCTTTGAAGCAATTTTATCCCAAAAGCAAGAACTGGACGCCTATTATGCAACGCATTTGTCCTTTTTTCCCAAATGGCTCTGGCCTAACGTATATTACTTTTCAGGCCTTGCCTATCAACGGGCAGGCCAGCATGAACAAGCCATAAAAATGTTTACAAAGGGGCGCAGATTCACTGTACTGCCTCCCTTCCATGATCATATTGAAGCAGGTATTTTAAAATCCGCTGGCATTCAACAATCTGAGATGCAACAAAAGGGAGGATGCAAATGAATGAAAAAAAATTTTGGAACCCGGAAATGGAAACCATTTCCAGTGATGAGCTTGTAGCACTTGAAACCCGTGCATTGAAAAAACAACTTGAATATGTGTATGAAAAATCCCCTTTTTACCGGGAAAAATTTGATCTGGCCGGCCTTGGCCCAAATGATTTTTTACACAGGGAAGATCTGGAAAAATTCCCCTTTACCACCAAAGAAGATTTAAGGCTGACCCAGGAATCCATCGGCGGATTGGGCGGCCACCAATGTGCACAGATGAAAGACATTATCAGAATCCAGGGAACCAGTGGAACCACAGGGCGTCCCCTGTTCATCGGTCTGACCAAAAATGATGTAACCCTTTGGAATGACATGTTTGCCCGCCATGCCTGGACAGGGGGGCTTCGGCCCGAGGATGTGATGATCAATCCTGCCAATTTCACCCTGTTTGTGGGGGGGCTGTCCGAGTGTTCCGGCGCGGAAAGCATGGGTATCACCGTTATCCCGGCACCCTTTGTCAGCACGGGCATGGAAAAATTCATGGGCCTTGTCAAGGAACTTCGGCCCACGGTTCTGTTTTCAACCCCATCCGCCACCCATTTTCTGGAAACTGTTGTCAAAGACACCCTCAAGATGGACCCTTCGGATCTGGGATTTAAAAAGGGATTCCTGGCAGGGGAAGCCTTGAGCGAAGAGGAGCGGACAAAAATTGAAACCGCCTGGGGAATAACGGCAAGAAATTTTTATGGGTTGGCGGATGTGGGGGCGGACATTGCCGCTGAATGCGGTCAGTCCAAGGGGCTTCATTTCTGCGCCCAGGGGGCCTTGGTGCCGGAACTTATCGATCCTTCCACCCTGGCACCCATCCCCATGGCAGAAGGGGCTGTCGGTGAAATTGTTTTTACCACCATTAACCGGGAGGCCACCCCTGTTATCCGATACAGAGTCCGGGATATGGTCCGGGTCTATACCGACCCTTGCGCCTGCGGGCGAACCGGTTTCAGGTTCCATGTCATCGGCCGCAGCGACGACATGATCAAGGTCAAGGGAATCAATGTTTTCCCCGGGGCTGTCAAGGGCGTGATCCAGGCGTTTTGCCCCCCAAGCGAAATGCGCATTGTGCTGCCCCACAAAGGCCCTTCCTTTGGGGACAATATCACCATCAAGGTGGAGCAGGAAAAGGACCAGACACCGGAACACCTGGCGGAACTTGGCAAAAAAATCAAAAATGCCCTCCGGGAAAAGCTGGTGTTCACCCCAAAGATTGAATGGGTTTCTGCTGATACCTTTGAAAAATCCCAGTACAAAGTGGAATATTTTGAACGAACCTATGAATAGAACCTATGAATAGAACCTGTGAATAGAACCTGTGAATAGAACCTGTGAATAGAACCTGTGAATAGAACCTGAAGGGAGGTGGTACCATGTTGGAAAAGAAAACAAATCTGGTCCGGGGACTGACCCTGGCAACAATGTTTGCCCTGATCACCGGTGCCATGGTGGGAATGGCCTGGGCC
>JADGEQ010000059.1 GCA_016744295.1 Desulfobacteraceae bacterium
CCTCGTTGATGATAGTTTTTTGGTTGCACAAATATTCTATCTGCTTGATCCATCAAGCACAACGGGGTTTTTTATTTTTTTTGATGGTGGATTGGGGACCAGTCTGTCTTGCGGGATTAACCCCGGTTGGAATAGTTGTGATATCCTGGAAATTCCAGTATAAAAATTCCCAGAACAAATCCGGAAAAATTATTTCGGTTTTAACCCACTATCCAAGGGCATTATCTTCCTTTTTTTGATTAAATTTTATGAGAAGCCTTCATGGCGTTAAGAAATGGTTCATTTACTCTCTTCTGAATAAACCTTGTCTTTTTGGCCCGAATTTATTACTATATTATAATATTCTACACAATCTTATGATCGAAACAATCTTAGAAACGAAACAACATGATGAAGGAAGTTGCTATATTCTTTTTTTTAGAGGAGGAATAACTTCATGTATCTAAAACCCAATACTCATTATTCGGCAGCAAAGGCACCCAAAAAAAGACAAACTTATACCGGTATAATTTTCATGGGATTGGTATTGCTGTTTATGAATTATAGTCCATGCCACGCCAAGGAATTTTTTAATTATCATGGTGTAACCGGATTCCATGGGCAAAGCAAATGGACCAATATAGGACCTGCCTCAGAAGACGATTACGAATGGTCTAATATCAGTTATTTACTTGGCAAAGACCTTAACCCATGGCTGTCATTTGAAACATTATTGGGTCCGGGTTACATAAAAACCCAAAATTTTAACGAAACCGGCAGTATAGAATGGCGATTGCTATTACATTTACATGGTAAATATCTATATTTAAAACTGGGTACAGGTGTTGCGTATCTTTTTGATTCAAAAAATATGCCTGATTTATCCAATGCCAATTTTTTCTCGATTATTTCCTATAGCATGGGATTTCGTTTTCGTTTTAATGATTCGCAAAAAAACAGTCCGGAAATAATGCTGGGTTATTCGGTGGAACACCTTTCAGATCCTTTTAAAGGAGGAGAAGACGGGGATATAGGATTGAACATAGGGTCAATTTACGCCGTTATCTCATGGTATTTTTAATTTTGAGTGATACACACCTTGACCTTTTTATTACTTGATTTCTACCCAGGGCGATAGTAGTCTACCGACCCATGCGAATCTATGCAATTGCCGATATCCATGGAAAAGAAAAAAACATTGAAATCATCTCTTTGGTTTCGAGAAAATTCTCCCCCGATTTAATTGTTATTGCCGGTGATATAACCCGCTATTTTCAATGGAAATCAACCATCCGTCGACTCAATCATCTGTATAAATTTAATAAAGATGACCAATTGTCTCAAAGTGAGAACCATCCTCCCATTCTCTGCATCCGTGGAAATTCAGATTTGAACCGAATGGAACATTCTCTAAAAAACGCCAAGAACCTGAGTCTTCTCAATACGCTGCCCCTGGTAGTGAAAGGGGTTCCTTTTGTGGGCGCAAACGGCACCGTTCCTCTGCCCTTTGCATCAAGAATCTGCCTGGGAGAGAACCGGCTATTGGGAAAACTTAAACCCCACATAAACAAAGAAACAATCCTTGTGGTTCATCCGCCGCCCAGGGGTATCTGTGACCGGGTAGGCAATAGATTCAGCGCCGGTAGCGGGAACCTGCTGGACTTTATTAAAACCACCCAGCCCCGGATGGTCCTCTGTGGTCATATCCATGAACAACCCGGCATGGCGTTTGTTAAAAAAACCCTGGTTGTGAACTGTGCCATGAATAAAGATCACCATGGTGCCATCATTGATCTTCAAAAAGACTGTCCCCCCCAGGTAAATTTCTTGCAACCCTGAAATGGGAGTGATATGGAACCCCATTGACAAAAACCATATAAAGGAAAGACATAATGTGCGAATCAAATGTATATTTCAGAGAGAATGATGTGGAAAAACTGATCATGGAAAATGTGGCCGCCATCACACCGGCCGGCAAGGACATCTTTGTTTTAAAGGGTCTTTTGGGTGAACGCATGGAAGTTACAGGTATCATCGAAGATATCAACCTCATGGGACATAAAATTATACTCAAAGCCCTGTAATGAAGAGGTTCGCCCAATACCTTGCTGTTCTGGCCAAGACCAATGCCCTGGGAAAACAGGTTGACTGGCTTTTTTATCCGGGTATGCTCCAGGAAAGCCGGGCCAAATGGTGGGATGATTTTGCCTGGCGGCCCAAGGCCCATGAAGGGGTTGACATCTGTTTTTACAGACAAGGACAAGAAAAGATCACTCCCCTGGCAAAGGATACTCGCGTTCCTGCCATGGACAAAGGGCTTATTTTAAATCGGTGTGAAGATTTTTTAGGCGAATCCCTTGTGATTACCCATGGGAAAATTGATGATGATTTTCCCAGGGTTGTCCTGGTCTACTCCCACCTGGAGATAGACAAAACCCTTGTGCCCGGCAATTGGGTTGAAAAAGGAGAAATTATTGCCCGTCTATTTGACACCGGCAAAAAACAATCAAAACTTTTGTCCCACCTGCATCTTTCCTGTATTGAGTTGATGGATAAGATTCCGTTGGAGGATCTGAACTGGAAACTTTTTCCAGACCGGAAAAAGATTAACCTGATTAATCCTGTATTCCTTTAATTGTTTTTATGAATACCATCAAGATCCAATATTTCAGGCTGGTTAATCCCAAAAGAAGAATTGAAAAAAAAGAAAATTTGATCTATGATCACCCAAAAATTGTAACTTACACTGGACTCAAAACACGGAGAGGATAAATGAAGACAATTAAAACCCTTTTTTTGCTGGTTATCCTGGGGTTGATAGGTACCCTAATTTATCAAAATCTGGACTACTTTATGGCCCCGTCTGTACTGCACATTGACTTTAAGGTTTCCACCTGGCAATGGACAACCCCTGCGCTTCCCCTCATCGCCTACTGGGGCATCTGCTTTGGCCTGGGACTCTTAATTACAGGAATGAAAGGACTTTTTACAGCCTTTCGCCTGGGAAGGGAAATAAAGAACCAGGACACTCGGATTGACACCTTGAAACAGGAGATACATGTTCTGAAAATGAAACTGGATGTTTTTATCCACGACCCCTACATTAAAAAAGAAATGGAAACTCATTCTGTAGAGACGGATACCCCGGAAACGGCCGTTGCAACGACAGAATAGACCATAAAATCGGCCTAATTAAGGTGAACCCCAAAAAAAGCAGTGACAAACCACCTGAAACCAAACCGTCCATGACCCCAAAAAAGCACACACCCATGATGGAGCAATATCTCTCCATTAAAGCGCAATACCAGGATGCCATTCTATTCTACCGGATGGGGGATTTCTATGAAATGTTTCTTGAGGATGCCCAAAAAGCGTCTGCCATCCTTGAAATTGCCCTGACCTCCAGAAATAAGAATGACAGCTCGCCCATTCCCATGTGCGGAATCCCCTTTAGGTCAGCTGACAATTACATAGCAAAACTCATTGAAAACGGATGCAAGGTAGCGGTCTGTGACCAGGTGGAAGATTCAGCCGAAGCCAAGGGACTTGTCAAGCGGGAAGTGGTCAGGGTGATTACCCCGGGTATGATCCTCAACGAATCCCTTTTGGATAAAAAATCCAATAATTTTTTGGTGGCCCTCTCTAAAACAAAAGAGGCTGTTGGGCTTGCCTGCCTTGATATTTCCACAGGGACTTTTAAAACCTGTCAGATGGAAAGAACAGGAAATGCCATTCCTCCAGCACTGATAGATGAAGCGCTGAAGCTTGACCCCAGGGAGGTTTTACTTTCATCCACCTTTAAAACAGACCCGGTTTACAACCAGGTTCGAAATGCGTTTAGTACAAGACAGATCACCTATATTGATAAAAGCCAGTTCCAGGTGGAGGATGCCAGAGAAAGACTGCAAAAAAAGTTTAAAACCCGCAGTCTTGAATGCTTTGGCCTGGAGAATTTTACGGCGGCCATCTCGGCTGCCGGTGCTGTGATATCCTATGTTCAGGATACCCAGATGCAGGATACCCAGCACATCTTCCAGATCATTCCCTATGATCTAACGCGCTTTCTAAAGATTGATGACCGGTCCTGTAAGAATCTGGAGCTGCTGAACAATATCCAGACCCTGGACAAACGAGGAACCTTGATTTTTGTTCTGGACAAAACCGTTACCGCCATGGGCGGACGGCTGATTAAAACCTGGATACGATACCCTCTGGTTGACCGCGGTCTGATTGAACAACGGCTTGACTGCATAGAAGAAATTTGCGGGGCCACCCATATCCACCGATTAATTGTCACCCATTTAAAATCGGTCTATGATCTTGAACGGCTGGGCAGCAAAATTTCCATGGGCCAGGGAAATGCAAGGGACCTTCTCTCCCTGAAAAATTCCTTGGGAAAACTGCCCAACCTGTTCACAGAACTTGCCATGTTCAAGCATCCGGTATTGAACGGGAGCCGTCTTGAAGACCAAGAAAACCTGCTGGCATCTTTGGCATCCCTTGCCAATTTAATAGAAAAAGCCATCCGTGAGGATGCCGTCCATGTTCTGAATGAAGGGAACCTGATCAATGACGGTTACAATCCCAAACTGGATGAATTGCTCTCCATTACCCGGGATGGGAAATCCTGGATAGCCCGGGCCGAAGCCACAGAACGGAAAAAAACAAAGCTCTCCTCTTTAAAAATTAAATACAACAAGGTTTTTGGATATTTCATCGAGGTTTCCCGGGCACAATCCAAAGAGGTGCCGGATAATTATGTCCGGAAACAGACCCTTGTCAATGCCGAACGCTTCATCACCGACGAGATGAAAGAGGTGGAATCAACCATTTTAAATGCCCAGGACAAACGAAATTCCCTTGAATACGAGATTTTCAGTTCTGTTAGGGACCAGGTGGTTGCCAAGGCTGTTCTTATCTTGAAAATGGCTGAATTTATCGCCCATATTGATACCCTCCAGTCACTTGCCCAGGTGGCATCTGAAAACGGATATACCAAGCCTGAAATAAACATTGAAAATTTTATTGACATTGAAGACGGCAGACACCCGGTGGTTGAAAAGCTGATCACAGGTGAACGCTACGTTCCCAACTCCATCAGACTTGACAGTGTGGACCATCAGCAACTGCTGATCACAGGTCCGAATATGGCGGGTAAATCAACGGTTTTAAGGCAGGTTGCCCTGACGGTGCTCATGGCCCAGATGGGTTCATTTGTACCGGCAAAAAAAGCCTCCATCTGTTTGACCGACAGAATTTTCACCCGGGTCGGAGCTCTAGACAACCTGTCTTCAGGCCAGAGCACATTTATGGTTGAAATGGAGGAAACCGCCAATATTGTCAACAATGCCACCCAAAACAGTCTCATTATCTTAGATGAGATCGGCCGGGGCACCAGTACCTATGATGGCATGAGCATTGCCTGGGCCGTGGCTGAATATCTCCATGACCTGAAGGGAGTTGGGGTCAAAACATTATTTGCCACCCATTACCACGAATTGATCCGGCTTGAGCAGACCAAACCCCGTATTAAAAATTATCATATTGCCGTCAAAGAATTTAATGACAACATTATTTTCCTAAGGCGCCTGGTAAAAGGGGGAACCAATAAAAGTTATGGGATACAGGTGGCACGACTGGCCGGTGTGCCCGACCGAATCATTGACTCTGCAAAAACAGTCTTGTCCAAGATTGAACAGGAAAACAATACAGAACCCTCCCTGGATGCCGCCTTTGAACCGGGTGCAGTTGAACCCAAAAAAACGAAAAAGACCAAACAGAAAAGATCCAGGGACCATGGCCAGCTGGAGTTGTTTGAAAATCCAAACACCCAGCTTCGGCAGATGCTTGAAAAGGCAGATATTTCTAATATGACCCCTTTGGATGCCCTTCTTTTCTTAAATGAAATGAAAAAAAAGGCATTACACTAAAAGATGGGTAAATTTCGGTTAATATTAGGTTGCATCTGTTTGGTCATTTCCATTGGCATCTGCATGGGGTTTTTACCAAGCCCAGGCCATGCAGACTCGGCCAAACAAAAATATTTGAATGCCGACAATGGTTTTAAAAAACTTAGAAACTCTTCCCTGAAACGGCAAAAACTTTCGGAATGGCTCAACTGCATCGGACAATACGAAACCATTTACAAGGACCATCCAGAAAGCTCCTGGGCACCAGCCGGAATGTACAAGGCAGCAGAACTCTATCTCCAATTATTTAAACTATCCGGCAACAGCACCCATAAATCCCAGGCCTTAGATCTTCTATCCAGAATCAGAAACAGATACCCGAAAAGTGCCTATAATGGACGGGCAAGGGTCCTGTCAAAATCCCTTGCCGTAAAAGCGAAGCGCTCCCAGAAACCGAACAAGGATATGGGTTCAAAAAAAGAGAAAACTCGGAATAACGCCCTGATAAACAAATCCGATAAAGAAAAATTTCAAAAGAAAGAAGCCCACCCCCCCCCAAAAAAAACAAAGCAAATTACAAAAAAAGCAGACCAACAAAGCCTGCGGCCCCTTAAACCCAAAACCCAGAATTTGCCGGCACCCATGAAAAAGATACCTACCAGGGATACCCAGGTAACCAATCTACGGTTCTGGTCCAATCCGGAATATACCAGAATTGTCATTAACGCCTCTGATGAACGGGATTATTCCCATCGCCTTTTGAAAAAAGACCCCACCATAAACAAGCCCTTTCAACGGCTTTACATTGACATCGAAAAAACCAGGCTGGGCAAGGATGTGGCCGAACATATGCCCATCAACGACAACCTGCTGAACCAGGCAAGGGCCGGCCAATATTTGCCCCATACCGTCCGGGTGGTTGTGGATATAAAATCCTTTGAAAACTATAAGATTTTTTCATTAAAAGACCCCTTCAGAATTATCATTGATGTATGGGGGAAAGGCTCCAATGGTTCTCCTTCACCGGACCAGTCCATCGCCCAGAAGAATACTAAAGTACCCGTAAAAAGATCCAGAATCACCACTGATAATCTCAAATCATCGGACATTGCAAGGCAGCTGGCCCTGGGGGTCAGAAAAATCATCATTGATCCGGGCCACGGCGGGCCGGACCCCGGCGCTCCCGGATATATCAAGGGTGTCTGGGAAAAAGATATTGTGCTTAAGCTATCCTTAAACCTTGCCCAAAAACTGCGAACCCGCCTGAATTGTACCGTGGAGCTGACCCGTTCAACGGACAGGAAACTCACCCTTGAGGAACGAACCGCCATTGCCAATACCAACCGGGCAGATCTGTTCATTTCCATGCACTGCAATGCCGCTAAAAATAAAAAGCTTAGCGGTTTTGAAACCTATATATTGAACCTGGCAACCGATGACCAGGCCATTGCCGTGGCAGCAAGGGAAAATGCCACCTCCAAGAAAAACATTTCCGATCTTGAATATATTTTAAGCGATCTGATGAAACATGCCAAAATTGAAGAATCAACCCGGCTGGCCAACGATGTTCATAAAGCAATGATCCAGGGAATGAAAAAGAAATATTCAAACATAAATGATCACGGAGTAAAGCAGGCACCCTTCTATGTTCTCCTGGGTGCCAGAATGCCCTCCATTCTCATTGAATCATCCTTTATCAGCAATAAGACAGAATGCAAAAGGCTGTTAACCCTATCCTATAGAAATGATGTCTGTAATGCCATTACAGACGGGATTGAAACATATATAAAAGCGACAAACCCTAAACAATTATAATTCAAAATGTTATATGTTTGACAATTATAACAAAAAAAGGAGAAGATCATGTCTTTTGAAAACATTATTCTTGAGGTCGAAAACAACATCGCCACTATATTTTTCAACAGGCCAAAAGCCTTAAATGCCCTTAATAATGCCCTTTTTGACGAACTGGACATGGCCCTTGATATGGTAGCTAAAAATACCGAAATCAGGGTTCTTATTCTCACCGGAGCCGGTGATAAAGCATTTGTGGCCGGTGCTGATATTTCCGAGCTTGTAAAGATGAACCCTTTACAGGCAAAATTCTTCTCAAGAAAAGGTCAGAAAATCTTTTCCAAAATAGAGGACCTTCCCATCCCTGCCATAGCAGCGGTGAACGGCTTTGCCCTGGGGGGAGGAAGCGAAGCAGCCCTGGCCTGCGACTTTATTTATGCCTCTGAACGCGCTGTTTTTGGCCTGCCGGAAATCAGCCTTGGGTTGATACCGGGATTTGGTGGCACCCAAAGACTTGCAAGGCTAGTGGGAAATAATCGGGCCAAGGAATTGGTATTCACCGGCAAAAATATCCGTGCGGATAAAGCCCTTGAGTATGGAATGGTCAATAAGGTTTGTTCTCCTGAAAGCCTGATGGAGGAAGTTATGAAAACAGCCAATCTAATCGCCTCCAAGGGCAAAGTAGCACTGAGAGCTGCCAAAGAGGTTATCCAAAACGGAACTGCCACAAACCTTGAGACCGGCTGCAGAATCGAAAATGACGGTTTTGGTATCGCCATGGTCAGTGAAGATGCCAAAGAGGGCACCAGCGCCTTTCTGGAAAAAAGAAAACCCGTATTCAAGGGCGAGCTCAACTAGCAGCCCGTAAAATTACCATAGTAAGGAACCATCCATGCCCATTTACAACAGCGATTATGAAACCATGCCCAGGGAAGAGCTTCGGGCTGTTCAGCTTCAACGACTTAAAACAACGATTGAACGAGTTTATAACGTTCCCTTTTACAAAACCGCCTTCGACAGGGCTGGGATCAAGCCTGAAGATATCAAAAGCCTGGATGATCTTCAGCGGCTGCCCTTTACAAACAAAAAAGATCTGAGGGACAACTATCCCTATGATTTGTTTGCCGTTCCCATGGAGCAGGTTGTCAGGATCCATGCCTCTTCAGGAACAACCGGAAAACCAACGGTTGTGGGCTATACCCAACGAGACATTAATACCTGGGCCGAACTCATGGCCAGAAGTTTTTCAGCAGCCGGTGCCACTTCCCGGGATATACTTCACAACGCTTTTGGCTACGGGTTGTTTACCGGGGGTGTGGGTGCCCATTACGGTGCAGAAAAATTAGGGATGGCGGTTATTCCTGTATCCGGGGGCAACACCAAACGCCAGATCACCATTATGCAGGATTTTAAGCCCACCATTCTTTGCGGCACCCCTTCCTATATTCTGCACCTTGCCGAAGTAGCCGAGGAGATGGGGGTCGATTTTAAGGACCTGCATTTTAAAGCAGGTATATTTGGTGCAGAACCCTGGACTGAAAATATGCGGGCAGAACTGGAAGCCAAGCTTCATTTAAAAGCCATTGATATTTACGGGTTGAGTGAAGTCATGGGGCCAGGCGTTTCCGTTGAATGCCATGAAGAACAAAAGGGTCTCCATGTATTTGAAGATCATTTTATCGTTGAGATCATTGATCCAAAAACAGAAGAAGTCCTCCCCTACGGAGAAACAGGAGAGCTTGTTTTTACATCCATAACCAAGGAAGCCTTCCCCGTCATCCGGTATCGAACCAAGGATATCACCTCCCTGAATCCCACACCCTGCGCCTGTGGCCGTACCCATATACGGATGAACAAACCTTCGGGCAGAACCGATGACATGCTCATTATCCGGGGCGTTAATGTGTTTCCCTCCCAGATAGAAAGTGTTCTCATGGAAACCAAGGAGATCCTTCCCCATTATCAATTGGTGGTGGACAGAATAAATAACCTGGATACCCTTACGGTAAAAGTTGAAATCAGCGAACATTTATTCAGTGATGATATCAAAGGCCTCCAGACAATGGAAACAAGCATTTCCAACGATATAAAGGAATATCTTGGGGTGTCGGCAAAGGTTAGGCTTGTGGAGCCCAAAACTATCCAAAGAAGTCAGGGTAAAGCGATCCGGGTCATTGATAACCGAAAAATATAAATTAAAAGGAAAACCCATATGTTAGCAAAACAGATATCCATATTTATTGAGAACAAAGAAGGGCGGCTGGCAGAAGTCACTGCAATTTTACGGGATGCCGATATTAATATCAGGGCTCTGTCCCTTGCAGACACTACAGATTTTGGCGTATTAAGGCTAATTGTCAATGATAATGAGAAGGCTGAAATTGCATTGAAAAAAGAGGGATTTACCGTGGGGATAACCCAGGTACTTGCCGTTGAAGTCAGTGATAAACCAGGCGGTCTGAACAGGGTGCTGGATCCTTTGTGCGAACAGGGAGTCAATGTGGAATACATGTATGCCTTTGCCAATCCTCAGTGCAAAAATGCCATCATGATATTCCGGTTTGACGATCCTAAAAAAGCGCTGGAAATTCTTGCGGAAAAATCTATCAAGGTGATCACCGGCCAGGAAATTTGTGATCTTTAATCACCAATGCGCAGCTATAATCTGCTTGTTCAGATCTATAGGTATATAGGTATTTATAGTTATCCCAAAAGGCCATGGAGAAATCATATCATCCTCCATGGCTTTTTTCTTATTTATACCTTTTTATCATCATTTTTATCGTTAATGGGAAGTTTAATCAAAAAGCAGGACCCCTTTCCTGGACTGGAAGCCACTTCAATTCTCCCTTTGTGATTTTCCGTGATAATAAAATAGGACACAGCAAGTCCTAATCCTGTTCCATCCCCCACATTCTTTGTGGTAAAAAACGGTTCAAACACTCTTTTTTTTGTATCTGCCCCCATGCCCAGCCCATTATCCTTAATTTGGATACAGAGCATTCTCTCCTCCTGGAATATCTTTAAAACAAAACAGGGGGGATCAACCATTCCCCTTGCTGACATGGACTGGGCGCCATTGGACAGAATATTGAAAAACACCTGTTGAATTTCACTTGACTTACAATAAACCCTGGGCAATGGGTCTGCATATTCTTTTAAAATATCTATCTTTTTAAAATCAAATTTTTTCTTCAGATTATAATCACTTTCAGCAAGCTCAAGTGTCTGATCCAACAAAAGGCCGATATTTTCCGGAACAAAACCCGAGGCACTTTTCCGTGAAAAGGAAAGCATGTTTGAAACAATGGCGGCAGCCCGCTTGCCTGCATCCAAAACGGAATCGATCATTTTATAGATATCCCGTCTCTCCATATAGGCTTGGAGGTCATCAAGATCAATCCTTAGCTTCTCAGCCGCTGTGAGATTGGCGGGCAGTTTATTTTTAAGCCGGCTCTGAATTACCTGGGCATTTTGCAAAATTCCGGCAAGGGGATTGTTGATTTCATGGGCCATACCTGCGGCAAGTCCACCCAGAGATACCATTTTTTCAGATTGAACCATCATCTCCTCAAGCTTGAGTTTTTCTTCCTCTTGTTTTTTAAGACTCAGGGCTTCAACAAGTGCCATTGCCAGCATTTCAGCCGATTCTTGATCACCTGAATCATACCCGTTTTCCTTTCCGGCAAAGGCCACGATTCCGGCTATTCCGGCCCCAAATTTCAAAGGAACTCCCAGAAAAGAATCTATGGGTATATGCCCCGGGGGCATGTCCACAAAATCAGGATGTGAAGCAGGCTCATTGGAGATGACACAAACATTTCCAAACATGACCCGGGACAGTATCCCATTGACACGTTTCCCACCGCGTAAAATGTTCCTGGCCCCCGGATGATCGGACAGGGCCCCATCGGATACAGCCAAAATATCAATTTGATCAGGATCATCCTTAGAAATTTCGCCGATGAAACAATATTTACTGGGAATAATTGCCAGGACAATGGGAATAAACAAATCAGCAACTTCCCGATAGGAATAGACCAGCATGGCTTTTTGAAAAAAGGTATTCACCGAAGAAATTACCATGCTCTGGTGAAGGATTTTCTTTTCATTTATTTCTTTTAATTGGATTTCATTCTCAAGATTTTTATTGATCAGCGCCAGATCATTAATTTTACCCTTAATCGCATCCCGCATGGATGCAAAATTTCTGGAAAGTTCACCGATCTCTCCCACCCCGTTTTGTTCAATTTCTTTTTCAAGGTTACCAGCTGCGATTTCAGAGGCTGTCTGTGCCAGCGTGGTCACAGGTACCATCAATTTATTAATTAGAAATACAAGAACAAGGGCAAGACTTAAGGTTACCGTAAAGGTAAAATACAGCATTTGGGTTCGAAATCCGGCAAGTTGTTTCTCAATCAAACTGGTAGAGTAGACCACCTTCATCGTGCCAAGTCGAATGCCCTTGTGATAAATATAGAATTTTTTTTCAATATCCAACCCGGGAGTTTCAAATTTACGTTCAAGGTGAACATCCAGATCAATATCCGGTTCCCGAACCAGAATACTTTTCATATTTTGATCATCAAAAAACGTTTCCAGGTTAACCCTCAGGGTTTCTTTATCAACGTTATAAAGGGGCCTGGCATTCACAAGCCGCATCATATATGCCGATTTGTCAATTTTTTCTCGAAGGCTTTGAAGTTCCAGAGCCCGAATCTGTTCGGTGATATAGAAACACAAAAACAAATTAATGATACTGGATGCAAAGACGACAACGGCTATAATTCGTGATTTCAGACCCATCTATTTTTCCCCACTTCCTATTCGTGCCCTCAGATTAGCACCTCAGATTAATACCGGGATCATCATTTCACTTGCTCATTGATTTTTCAAATGCAGTATTGTTCATACTCACTTTTCGGACAAGCTCTCTGTAATCAGCCGAAGCAATGGAGCCCGGCGCGAATTCAAAAATTGATTTTCCAAAGGAGGGCGCTTCGGATAAACTTTCACTATACCGGATGGGGGAGCATACATACTCAGGATATAATTTTTTAAGTTCCGAGTAGAGTATCTGAGGGCCTTTTATCCGGGTATCCAAAAACGTAGGAACGATATACTTTAGACTGATCTCTTTCCGATACTTCTGAATGGAACCAAGACTTTTCAGAAACTCTGAAAGCCCATGTAGCGGCATGACTTCAAGGGCCACAGGCACCAATACCTCCGTGGCATAAAACAAAACATTTACAATGAGCTGGTCCCAGCCCGGGGAAGTATCAATTAAAATGAAATCATATTTATTTTCCAGAGGTTTCATGGCTTCAGCCAGGGTCCATTCCGCACCAAAACTTTTTCTGTCAATAATTCGTTTCACCCCGGCCAGTGATTTCCCCCCCCCCAGAAGCCACAAATTATTTCTGGCCTTAACAACACACTCATCCGGAGTCAACTCTTTGGTCAATAGCTCTGTTAATCCAGCGGTGGGTTTTTTCCCGAGAATATAGGAGGACTGTCCCTGGGTATCAGTATCCACCAGCAAAACCTTATAACCGGCCAGGGCAAGACCTGCACCAAGATTAACCGAGGTGGTTGTCTTTCCGACCCCGCCCTTGCTGAGGGTCACACAGATTTTCCGGGAGGCGGCCCTGTAACCCGCTTTTTCAATGGATGGACTCTCAAGCGGTTGATCCATCAATACCGGAAATTTATATTTACAGGATCTGCAGGTTGCAGAAATATTTTTTCCGGAATCGAGGTGATCTTTAATGAGGTCCAGATTTACTTTATGCTTTCTGGCACACTTCGGACAAATTATAATCACCGCTATCCCTCCTTTTTCATTTCCTCAAGAATAGCATCGACAACTATACTGGCAATCCGTTTCATGGAGATGACGGGGCCAGTTCCAGGGGATACCTTTACATTAATCTTTGCCTTGCCTTCCCATATCTCCACCGACACATTCTCCTTTGAAATTTTCAAGGATTTTTCTACCCGATCTGTTGGTTCTTCTTTTATCCTTCCCTCACCACCGCGATAAATAAGACAATCCAACTCCTGGGCCCGGTTTGCAAACTCTTGATCATCATGACCAAGAATACTGTCCATTATATCTTTTTTTTTTGTCATTTCTCTATTTTTTCGGCATTGATTATATTTCGATCGTTATTTTCAAGGATTTGACTCTTCATCTTCAAAAAAATTTCATCCAATGCCTTGCGTTGACTGATCTGAAGATCAAGCCATAAAATCCCAAATTGCAATTGTCCGGGCTCTTCGGAGAAAGCACGAATGACCTTACCGGTCAATCCTTTGATACTGGTTTCCATCAGTTTCAATTCGCAATCGGTCAGGAGGTCACCCAATTTAAAATCAGAAGGATCATCCGAAATGATACCAATTCCGCTCTGGCTGATATTGGATACAAGAAATTTTTTTTCGCTGATAGAAATCTGAACTAATGCATTCTCAGCGACAGGAACACGAAAAAATTTACGAACCAGCGGTGCTGATTCATTTCCCTCGGAATTAAACTCGATTGACTCATTTTTCATTACCCACCTTCCCAACCGGTAAAAAATCATTCACACCGTAATCATGGCAAATAATACAGAAACTCAAAAAAAACATATCAGTTATCCCAATCCCAGGCAAGGGAAATCATTGCCCTGCAAGGGAAAAACAAAAAAGGTGCAGAGCATTGCTGCCCTGCACCTTTAGCGTAAAAGCTTCTTTTTGTTGTATGGCTTAGTGACCGGCTACTGCAGCAATAACGCCTTTCAGAGCAGGATGGGCATACATCAGGATAAGGGATACAACAAGTGCATAAATACAAAGAGACTCAATCATGGCAAGACCGATCAGCATGTTCACCTGGATTTTACCGGCTGCTTCAGGGTTTCTTGAAATACCGCTCATTGCGCCTGCAAGACCAAGACCCTGACCAATACCACAACCAAATGCGGCAATACCAATTGCAAGACCTGCTGCCCATACACTACCAACTAGAAATTCCATGTGTTACTCCTTATTACAATTAATTAATATAAATAATAACGGGGGCTTCTTCCAAGTTCCCGTAAAAAAACCTTATTAATGCGATTCCTCTATGGCACCTGCAATATACATGGTTGCCAGGAGAAAAAATACAAATGCCTGTACCAGGGCGACAAAAGACCCCAGAGCCATAACCGGAAGCGGTGCCAGAAACATACCACCCAGGCCCAGAAGAATTCCAACAACCAGCTCATGGCCTGCCATGTTTCCAAAAAGACGGAAGGTCAGAGAAAGAACCCTTGCAGAATGCCCGATTATTTCAATGGGGAGAAATAAAGGGATCATTGCGGGCACTGGCCCTAAAAAATGTTTAATATATTTGATTCCATGACGTTGAACACCAACAACATGACTCCAGGAAACCGCGATAAGCGCCAGCCCAAGTGTGGTGTTGATATTGGCTGTGGGCGGGAAGAAAGAAGGAACCAGCCCCATGAGATTGCCCAGAAGAACAAATAGAAATATGGTTAAAACCAAAGGATAGGATTTTCTGCCTTCGTCCCCGGTGATTGTGACCATGAACTCTTCCAACCCTGAAATCAGCACCTCAAATACATTCTGGGCAGTCTTTGGAACCAGGGAAACGCTCTTTCCGGCAAGCCAGCCAAAAAATATCAGGACGATCATCGCCAGCCACATATAGGTAACATGCGGATTTGCAGCCGCCCACTCTTCCATTCCCAGCATTCCAAACAATGACGTTAGTAACAAATATGGATGTTCCACCTTATACCGCCTCCTTGAAAAATAATCTCGTTAACTCAAGCACAGTTGCCAGAAACATGCTTGCAACAACCACCGAAAGGCCCGCCAAAAGTCCTAACGGATGAACAATATGGTTTGATATAAGCAGGAAAATCAATCCTCCGCTTATCACAAATCGGATATAATATTTCACCAGGATATTCCCAATAAAGGAAGTCCCTTTTTCTGATACCACATCGGGACGAAAATTATTAATAACGGTTTTCTTCAAAAGCTGAAAATTAATGGCCACAATCAGCCCTCCCAACAAAACGCCCAACGAGACCTTTGTAGGGGTTGTCATCAACGCCAATGAGCTGCTCACCATGAGCAACAGCCAATTGGACTTGGTGACAAAATTAATTATTTTTTCAAGATCCTGCATTAATATTTCTGTCCTTTTTTCCCTGCCCTGATAATGTTGCTGAACCCTGCGGCAATACCGAAGGCAAGCCCAACAAACAACAAAACAGGTTCTGTATCAAACTTTTTATCAAGCCAAATTCCAATCCCAAGGCCAATGAAGATAGAAAGCGCAACCGACATACCAAGACTGGCAAAATAGCCCAGCTCTCTTACTGTTTTGCCCGTTTCTTTTTTCATTCTTTTGCCTCTCCCTATTTACTGCTTTTAGGATCGGTCTTTGACTTTACAAAGATCAATTTATCTTGAGAGCAAATATCATATGCTCCCCCTCAAGTCAATGTGAAAAAAGCATTAAATAATATCCAGAAACCCGGTGGTGCTTTCCTGGGTAACTTCACCGATAATCCGGGCTTTTATCCCTTTCTTCTCCATTTGCGCAACACAGAACGGGGCATCCTCTTTTTTTAAACTGATCATAAGCCCCCCCGATGTCTGGGGGTCAAACATCAGATCAACCAGGACCCGCTCCATGGTTGAAGATATTTTTATGAATTTTTTGAAAAATTCCCTGTTTTTATGGGCCCCGGCCGGAACCAGTCCCATATTGGCAAAGGTAAGCACACCCTCAAGTAAGGGAACGCTTTGGGCATATAAGGTGACCTGTTTTTTTGCCCCCCGGGCCATTTCCACCAGGTGACCGGCAAGCCCAAACCCTGTAACATCAGTACAGGCATGGA
The DNA here is from genome assembly GCA_016744295.1 of Desulfobacteraceae bacterium. Classification (GTDB taxonomy): domain Bacteria; phylum Desulfobacterota; class Desulfobacteria; order Desulfobacterales; family Desulfobacteraceae; genus NBML01. The sequence goes on from JADGEQ010000059.1 coordinate 16,592, forward strand.
CGTCAAAATCCTTCATCACCTCCCCTGCATACCGATTGAGCATGGACATTACATCAACCGATTCCCGAATATGTGCTTTTCCCGCAAGCGTGGCCTTAATGGCCGTCGACATGATGCCTGTTCCAATGGGTTTGGTCAGAATAATGGCATCTCCCACCCTGACATCGGAATTGGTCAGCACACGGTCCGGATGCACAATCCCGGTGACGGAAAGCCCGTATTTAAATTCCGGATCATCCACGGAATGACCGCCCACAAGAACAGCACCCGCCTCATTGATCTTATCCTGCCCCCCCTTCAATGTCAGGGCAAGCGCCTCTTCTGCAAGATCACAACTGGGGAAACAAACAATATTCATAACGGTCAAAGGCGTTCCGCCCATGGCATAAACATCGCTCAGGGAATTGGCCGCAGCAATCTGTCCAAACTCATAGGGGTCGTCTGTGACCGGTGTCAGAAAATCAAGGGTCTGGATCAGGGCTGTTTCGGAATTCAAACGAAACACCCCGGCATCATCCGGCGTTGCAAGCCCCACAATCAAATTTGGATGGGATAAAATATCAAGGCCCGACACAATTCGATCCAGTGTCCCTGGATCCAGTTTGGCCGCTCATCCCGAGGCCTTTACCTTCTGGGTTAAAAAAAACTTTTCTGCTTTTTCCATTTACCTGCCCTTAAATTTAAAATTGACTTTTCCACCCTGCCTACTCTTTCCAACTACTCTGCCCGACTACTCTGGCTATTTAAGTGCAATAACACAGGCAAACCTTCCGGTTTTCTTTTCTTTGCGAAAGGAATAAAATTGATCTGTATTGCAGCGGGTACAGATTTTCATAATTTCAATGTTTCCTTTTTCCACCCCTTTTTCCATTAATTGGTCACATGAGAGTGCCCAAAAATCAAAATGAGAGGTTCCGGGCAGTCGATATGACCACAGGGTTTCAGGGATTTCATCTTTATAATTGATAAACTCAGAACAACAGGGCCCAAGGGATGGACAAATACCGGCCCGGATATCTTTAGGGCTACATTTAAACCGATCCGTCATCACATCCAGGCAATTGCCAATAATATTTTGAACACTGCCCCGCCACCCGGAATGAACATTGGCAATAACGTTTTTTGCAGGATCAAACAAAAGAATTGCCTGGCAGTCTGCCACCTGGATCACAAGACTGATTCCCGGCAGATCCGTTACCACGCCGTCGGCAACAATGGGAGTTTGCCTGTTCTCTTCTTCCAGAACATGGATATTTGTCCCATGGACCTGGTTGAGAAAAATTGCCGGGTGACTTCCCATTTTTGCCAGTATGAGGCGTCTGTTTTCCCCAACAGCCCAAGGGTCATCCCCCACACCCAGGCCAACATTTAAAGCGTCAAAGCAATTAGCGCTAACACCCCCTGATCGCAAGAACACCCCATGAATCAAATCGGGATATTCCTGGAAAAGGCTAAATTCAAACGCCTTTATTTCAGGGTTTTCCATAATAAAGCCTGCCAATCCGTTCAATGATCTTTGTGGTGGAGATATCCGGTTCCAGTACAATTCTCTCCACACAGCCCCCGTTTTCTCGGACAAAGGCAGCACCAACAATCTGCTCTTCAGGCCAGTCAGCACCTTTCACAAGGATATCCGGACAAATATTTTCAATCAATTGCCCGGGATCAGAATCATCAAACAACACCACATGGTCAACGGACTCAAGGGCAGACATCACACACCCCCTGTGAACTTCACCAATCACCGGGCGTTTATCCCCCTTGATCTTTTTCACCGAACAATCAGAGTTGAGTCCCAACACGAGAATATCCCCTAGGGCAGCTGCCATGGAAAGATAGGATACATGACCGGCATGCAGAATATCAAAACACCCATTGGTAAACACAATGCGTTTTTGGCAAGCCCGATATTCATCAGCCAACACTTTTATTTCATCAAAACTGACTATTTTTTTTTCTATTTTCTGGTTCGTTTTCCGGTTCATTCTTTTCCCAGGGGTTCTACCCTTTTTTATTTTTTATGGCATATTTCCACCCAATTTTCAAACCCATCCACCATATAGACTCCCCTTTTTTCCGTCAATCCTTAATTTATGCGACCGGTCCGGAACACGAATAGTCTTCCGGACCGGTACAACTAATCTGAAATCTCGGTTTTAAGCTTAATTTTATACTTATCGATTTTGGCATGGAGTGTCGGTCTTGATACACTCAATAGTTTCGCTGCCTGGGAACGGTTCCCATTGGTTATTTTCAAGGCTTCCGCAACAACAATACCTGAAATGGTGTCCATGAAATCATCAAAACAATAATGAGATGATTTTTTGGCCAAAGATTGCCGGACCCACGCCTCAATTGTGGTCAATTGGATCTTGTTGGTAAAAGTTCTCTCTTCTTTTTTGTTCAATATCTGTTCCAGATCCGGGGCAGAAATGGGAGCTCCTCTGTTGAAAATAAGCACTTTTTGAATCAGATTTGACAATTCCCTTATATTTCCGGGCCAATCATAGCGATTTAAAATTGTTGCCGCTTCTTTTTGGATACCCGGATTATCAATCTTTAATTCAGTGGAAACTCTAAACATAAAATATGAAATCAAGGGATTGATATCTTCTTGCCGGTCTCTCAACCGAGGAAGCTGGATGGTCACCACTTTTAACCGGAAATATAAATCCTCCCTGAATTTTTCTTCGGCAATGGCCTGTTCCAGGTTTTTATTGGTGGCGGCAATAATCCGAACATCCACGGGGATGGTCTCCTCACCGCCCAGTCGTTCAATATTTTTTTCCTGGAGCAACCTTAAAATTTTGGCCTGGATATTGAGGGGCATGTCCCCTATTTCATCTAAGAATACAGTTCCGCCATTGGCCTGTTCTACTTTGCCGATATGCCGCTGGGAAGCCCCTGTAAATGCGCCTTTCTCATAGCCGAACAATTCACTTTCAAGAAGATTTTCAGGGATGGCAACACAATTGATGATTAAAAAGGCCTTGTCCGACCGAAGGCTATGCTGATAAACCGCCCGGGCCACCAACTCTTTTCCGGTTCCGGACTCTCCCCGAATCAAAACCGTTGCATCGGTTTGAGATACCCTGCCAATGGATTTATATACACCCTGCATCACTTTACTTTGACCGATAATGGCATCTCCGGATTGTTTTCCGGGAACTGCATCCACCTCAACCGGGGATCTCATACAATATCCGGCATCGATTGCCTGTTTGATCAAATTGAGCATCTCGGGTACCTCAAAGGGCTTGAGAACATAATCGTAGGCACCCAGTTTGGTCGCCTCGATGGCAATCTCTGTGGTGCCAAAAGCGGTTACGATAATAACCGGAAGTTTTAAATCTATCTGCTTAATCTGTTTAAAGGTTTCCATTCCGTTCATGCCGGGAAGCCGCATATCTAAAATGACCAGATCCAAGACAGCCTGGCGAACTATTTCAATCCCTGCTTCACCCGAGGCTGCGCTGACAACCGCATAATTTTCTTCCTTTAAAAGTTTGCAAAAACTGATGCGTAGCTGGTCATCATCGTCTATCACCAAAATATTGTTCATTTTATACCGCCTTTATGGGGAGTGTAATAACAAAAGAGGTCCCGTTACCCTCTTCACTTGCAACATCCAGCCAGCCACCATGCTCATGTATAATATTAAAGGCAATACTCAATCCGAGTCCTGTCCCCTCTTCTTTGGTGGTGAAAAAAGGATCAAATATCCGATCCTTTATATTTTGGGGAAATCCTTCACCATCATCGGTTATTCGGATAACATCCACTCTCTTGAGCGGCTCCACATAGGCTTCTTGTTCCTGGATACTGATCATGCCGCCTTTTTCCATTGCCTCACAGGCATTGATCATGATATTGACAATCACCTCTTTGAGCTGCTCCGGGTCCAGCATCGTCTCAGGGAGCAGGCCATTGCGGATAATTTTTGTTTCCACATGATAGGATTTAAGCCGTTGGGCCAGCAAATGAACGGCACTGTCCATAACAATGGACGGACTCCTTATTTTGAAAATAAGTTTGGGAGGCCGGGCAAATTCCAAAAAGTTTTCAACAATTTTATTAATCTGCATGATCTCACTGGAGATGACATTAAAATCTTCTTGTTGTGATTCTGAGAAAGAACAGCTGCGATTTAATGAAAAAAGTCTCATTTTCACAGAGGTCAGCGGATTCCGAATACTGTGGGCGGTTCCGGCAGCCAACTTGCCGGTCAAGGCCATTTTTTCAGACTGCATCAGGGATGTCTGGCTTCGTTTTAATTCCATATGTATCTGTTCAGAATCCTCTATAAGACCCAGAACGCTTTGCTTTAAAGCGACAACCTCATTGACAGCCTTAACCGGACTTGCCTGTTTATTAGCCTGCAATGCCAGTTCATGGATGGGTCCCATTATATGACGGGCAAAAATAAAATTAACCAGCAAACTGAGGCCGATAACAGAAACAGTCCCCATCAATACCATATACCTGAGCCGGTTTGCCTCCTTCCGACTGATTTTTATGGCATCTTGTATCCTGTTCTTATGGAAGGCTTTAAACTGATCGCACAGTTCAAGTATATGAAAAAAAGATTCCCTGACCTTTTGATGCAAAACAAATCCTTTTTCCCGGTCACCGGTCTTATATAATTCAATCACCTTGTCACGTGTTGAAACATATACCTGATAGTTTTTTTCAATCAGGGTGATTGCCTGTTTTTCCCAGGGTTCATCTATCAGAGATTTCACCGTCACAAGATGTTCTTTAAACAAGTGGCGGTATTGGCTTAGCTGATCAAGCCAATCCGGGTTGTTGTCCAAAAAATAATAGGAGACAAACCCTTTCTGATTGACCAGGGACGTTCCAAGGGCTTCTGCCGACTGAAAGATCTCCACATTCTTATTAATAATATGCTTAAAAATTTTTTCTATCTTATAGGTGTACAAAACCATCAGGACCGCACCAATCAATGTAATGCTCAAAAGGGTAACATTAACCAGATAAACTCTGTTTTTAAGACTCATATGAACTACAATTTTATCAAACATGCGGATATGGGGTTTCCTTTTAACCCGGGTGTTTTGGTAATCTTGTTTTCCCTGCTCCATTGCAGCATTCCCCTTGGCTCATACCATATTTTATAAAAATCTAACATAAATTTACCCCCAATATAACAAAAGTAAAACCAGGAAGCAGGGGTTCATAAATCCCCGCTTCGTCTCAGAAGAAGTCTCACTTCAGCCTGCCGGATTCGCTCTTCCTGTTCATCCTTTCTTTTCCTGGCACTTTCCAATTTGAGTTTAATCTCCTCAAAATCCGCAGGTTTCATCAAATAATCAAAGGCCCCGAGCTTCATCCCCTCCACAGCCGTTTGTGTAGATCCGTGACCGGTCAACAAAATAACCTCAACAATGGGATAAAGCGTCTTTATTTGTTTTAAAGTGTCAATCCCGTCCATGCCGGGCATCCGGATATCCAAAATAACCACATCAATGGAAACATGGGATAACACCTCCAATGCCTCCTTGCCACTATAAGCTGTGGACACTTTTTCACCCTGGGTCTCCAACCTTAGGGAAAACATTTCAACAAAATCTTTTTCATCGTCCACTATCAGAACTTTTGCAGGTATTTTTATCATCTGTATTCACTCCCTATTGATTCATTAAAAATGATGGATTTATCTATTTCTCGGATTTTCCTTTGATAATGCGGGGCAGTTTTATCATAAAGCAAGTTCCCTTACCCAATGTGCTTTCAACCTCAATATCACCCTTCAGGTCCACAATAATTTTATGGACCACAAACAATCCCAGACCGGTCCCCTCATCAAAGGATTTGGTCGTGAAAAACGGATCAAATATCTTTCCTAAATTCTCTTTGGGAATCCCAATGCCATTGTCCTGAATTTCAAGAACAATATCCTCCTCAACTGCATAGTTGGACAGGGTAATGACACCGTTTTTCCCCACGGCGTGAACCGCATTGTTCAAAAGATTCATTAACACCTGCCGAAGTTGATAGGGATCACTCCAGAGAATGGGTTCTTTCCTGATTTTTCCCTGCTGATTGGTTTCCCAGTCGATCCGTATATGTTTATCCTCAAGGTTGTTTTTCAACAGCCCCAGGGTTTCGTCTAACAATGTCTTTAAGTTCACTTCAGAAAATTGCGATTCTTGTTTTTTCACATGACCCAGAAGCTGATGGGTGACCTTGCTGGCTCTTTTAACACTTTTTTCAATTTTTTCTATCCCCTTTAGCAGGTCATCTTTCCGGAAAAAATCAACCATTTCAGGCGCAGAAATCACCTGTTTCATAAATCCGGCGGATTCATTGATGATGGCCAAAGGATTATTGATCTCGTGGGCAATACCCGTTGACATGGTACCAAGGGAAACCAGCCTTTGTGTATCAATTATTTTTTTTTCCAGTTTTGACCGGTATTCAAGCTCTTCTATGTTTTCTTCTTCCAGACGGGTGATTTCAAACGCCTGTTTGATTTTATTGACCAGATGATCAATTTCAACCGGTTTTGTCAGATAATCATAGGCACCGGCTTTTATCCCTTCAATGCCATCGGACACCGCAATATTGCCGGTGAGAAGAATGACCTGAATCCTGTCATGCTTCTGCCGGATTGCTTTCAATGTATCAATACCGCTTATTCCCGGCATTTTAACATCCAGAACAACAACATCCACAGGCTTTCGTTCCAGAATATCCATACACGCTTCTCCACAGGAGGCCTGTATCGGGAAAAACCCTCTTTTTTCCAGCCTTTTAGCGATGGCCATTCTAAAACAGTCTTCATCATCCACCAGAAGAAGGCGTATTGTATTATCAGATGATTTCTTCATGTTCTCTTCTTTCTTGCCTTTTTTTACATATTTTCCTAGATTAAGCCCAAGATTTTCCACCAAACACTGGCAACAACCACTAAAACCGTCAGCAAAATCGGTGTGGCAACCAGTCCGACCTTTGTCAGGTCAGAGGATTTGAAATACCGATAACTATATGCAATGGCATTGGGAGGACACCCAATGACCAGGAGCATGGCAAAGGAGGTTGCCATTCCCAGACAAAGCGACAATACCACGGGATTCACCCCTTCAAGCTGGGCCATGGGAATAACAATGGGAAGAATCAGGGCAGCTGCGGCCACATTGGCCATTGCGTTTGTTACAAGGGCACCGAAAACCCCCACACCAATAAAAAGTACCAGCCAGCCCTTTCCCTGGATCAGGGGGAAGAACAAATTGGCAAAATAATCTGCCGCTCCCGAATACCCCATGGCAAGCCCCAGGGAAATGCCGCCTCCAAATATAAACAAAGCGGTTCCCCATTCCAGGTTATCGTTTATATCTCTCCACTTTAATACTTTAAACAATACCAGTGCTGCAACCCCTAACATACCGGTAATTGAATAATCAATCCCATGGAGCCCCTTGGTCAGCCAGAGTGCAAATGAGGCTGCGATAATCGCAATGGTTTTTTTCTCAAGAGATGTCATGGCTCCCAGCTCTTCATCAAATTCAGGCAATTTGAACTTTGGATCCGGCCGGTAAACCAGATACACGATAAAAACCGCTATGGGTGTTGTGATGATGGCTGCAGGCATGGCATACAATATCCAATCAAAAAACGTAATTTCAATTCCGGTAAACTCTTTTAAAAACGCTGCAGAAACCATGCAGCGCCCTCCCCCGATGAGAGTTCCCATGCCGCCGCAGGAGCAAGCAAAAGGTAATGACAGCATCATAAACCTTGCCGTATTCGTGTGGGCTTCAATACCGGCGGCCCGCATCAGCGGCAGCATGGTAATAATGCCGACGGCACAGGCCGCCGCATCATGCATGAAAGAAGATGCAAGCCCAAGCCCGATGGCAATAATAAAGGTAAAACGGGTAATACTGTTCCCGGCTTTTTTGATGATATAATATCCCAAGCGTTTTGTTAAGCCAGCCTTGTCAAGGGCAATGGCAAAAATCAGGCAGCACATGATAAAAATAACCACCGGGTGCATATAAGGGGCCCAGGCGCTTTTGACATCGGTAACCTGCATGACCACCAGGGAAACCCCGATTAAGACCGCCGTTATTTCCAGGGGGATGGGTTCCACTACAAATAGAATAATAAGAACCGCAAGAATCGCCAGGAATCGCTTTGCCTTCGGGGAAAGCCCGTCAACATAATCCACTTCAACCTTAAGCAGATTCAGATCTTTTACCGCTTGATCTAAATATTTTGTACTGGCTTCAAATGAACCAGGAAAGGTTGCCTTTAAAATATATGAGTTGGGATGGGATTTTCCATTTGTTTTATCATTTGGAACAACCGTAAAATGTTCTGCCAGATTCAGAGCAAGACCCTGGTCAATATCTCCTGTAATTTTAAATTTTGTTCCTTCCGGCCTTGGCAAAAGGAACACAACTACACCTAATAACAAGGCAATGCAAAGTTTAAATCCATTTGTTTTATAAAACATTTTTTCTCCTTAACAGCTCAACTATTCAGGATATTTTTTGGGTTCATCCGAATGGGGTTTTTGTAAAGTTATAGGTTGATGCAGGTGTGCTTCATGTATTTTGTCCAGCAGTTCCGAAAGCTCGCATGGCTTGGTCAGACAATCAAATGCCCCAAGCGCGAGTCCTTCATTGGCATCCGCCTGTGAACCGTGTCCTGTCAAGATAATAACAGGAAGCTCAGGAACCATCCTTTTGATAACCTTCAACACTTCTATTCCGTCCATATCTTCCATTTTTAAATCCAGAACCACCACATGAAAATCGTTTTTACGCAGGATTTGTATGGCATGTGTCCCGCTATAGGCTTTTGTCGGCCTGATGGATCTCCTGATCAACCGGTTGGCCAAAACATTTAAATATCCTTTTTCATCGTCTACCAACAAAATATTTAAGGAAAGTATCTTCATCTTTTTCCCGTTCATGGTGTCCTTGTTTATCTTTAAATCTGCCGTTCTGTAATCTCTTTTATCCGGGCTTCAATGATTTTTTCTTCATGTTTCTTTTTTTTTGAAGCCGCCTCCTGGACCTTTGTCAACAGCAGCTCAATGTCACACGGTTTCATCAAATAATCAAAGGCGCCCAGCTTCATCCCGTCAATTGCAGTTTCCACGGTAGCATGGCCTGTGAGCATGATGACTTCCACAAGGGGGAAGGCTTTTTTAATTTCAGCCAATGTTTCCATGCCATCCATTCCAGGCATTTTCACATCAAGAAGGACCACCTCAATCTTGTTATTTTTCCCCAATTCAACCAGGGCATCTTTTCCGCTGTAAACAGCAGAAACTATTATCTTTCTTTTTTCCAGACGTTTGGTCATGGTATCCAGAAATGCTCGTTCATCATCCGCAAGTAATAATTTAATGGTACTCATATGAAGTCTCCTTTTTTTACTGGTTTGATAGGTTCTGTATTTGATTTTTCTAATATCTCTTTCTGGAAGGGTATCCATATGCGAAATCTGGATCCCAGACCCACCTGGCTGTGAACATCAATTTTTCCGCCCATCTTCTGAATGATGCCATAGCATATTGAAAGCCCCAGGCCGGTTCCTTTTCCGACTGCCTTTGTGGTGAAAAATGGATCAAAAATTCTTTCCAAATTGTCTTTGGGAATGCCGGGACCATCATCTTCAATTGAAATAACCAGATGATTTTTTTCAAGTTCGCTGATTTTTGTTTCAATTTTTATGGTTCCCCCGGTTTTTTCCATGACATCAATGGCATTGTTGATTAAATTTAAAATCACCTGCTGCAATTCAGACGGAGATATCCGGATATAGGGAATATCCTGATTCAGATAAGTTTCAATAATGACATTGTTATACCTGGCCATTTGTGCGGTCAGGGAAACAATTTCCCTGATGGCATCATTGATCTGGACATCATTCACATTTGAATCGGTTTTTCTGGCAAAGCTGAGCAGTTTATGGGTAATCTCCTTGCACCGTCTGCCCTGGGTATGTATCTGACCCAAAGCACGCACAAATTCATCAAAATTGTTAGCACTTTTAAACGGGTTGTCTTCAAGGAGATCCTCTAACCAACCGGCCTCTTCAACCATGATGGCAACCGGATTATTTATTTCATGGGCAATCCCTGCGGCAAGTTCACCAATGGTGGCAAGTTTCCCGCTTTCAATCACCTGCTTGTTCATCACTTCGCTTTTTTTATCTGCCCTGGAAATAAGCGCCACAATTTTTCGGGGAAGGGTAAAGGCAACCGAAAGGATAGCAATGCACCCCAGAACAAAGATAATCAGGGTAAGAATCTGTGTTTTCCATAGATCATTGAAGGCATCTTTTATGTCCTGGCGATACACCATGAGCCAGTCAATATTTTCAAGCATTGATGTCACATACAAATAGGTTCGGCCCGATTCATCCTTTTGTTTTGCAACTATTGTTTTATGATTTTTATACCCTTCCCGATCCGCCATGGATGCCACAGCCGAAGACTCAAGCCCCAGGTCGGATTGGGTTTGCAATTGGCCTTTACTATTAATAATAAAGGCCATACCGGTTTTCCCGATATGGATATTTTCAACCAAAAAATTAAAGGCCGTAAAATTAATGGTGGACCGCAGAATGTAATCAGACCCGTTTGATTTGATCTTGACCGCAATAATAAAATGGGGATGCCCCCTTAAACCGGCAAACACATCACTGATATAAAAGGGTTTATCAATGGCTTTGGTAAACCATTCTGCCTTGGAGTAATCTGCATTTTCAAGACGGAAGGGACCTTCATAGGCAAATTGAATGCCCTTTTCATCCACCAACCCCAGATCGCTAAAAACATCTTTATATTCAGATTTTAATAATTTCAGATTTTTTTGAAGAAATATTTTTGCCCCTTGTGGGTTGCCATCAAATAGGCGGGCCAGATAACGAATATTCCCTAATTTTTCCGATAAAAACGTATCAATATTCTGGGTATGCTTTTGAACCAGTTCTGATATATGAGCCGCAATTTTCTCTGTATAGGTTAAGTGAAATCTATAAAAAAGGATCCCTGTGGTTAACATCATGGGAAAAAATGACACCACCAGTATCAATATGGTTATTTTTCTTTTCAGTATCTGGTAAAACGCATTCCGCTGGGTGAGTGAATGTTCCATCCTGGTTTTTCCTTTTTACATTTCTCCATCATCAACGCCTTGAGATCCTGTATTTCAAGATATATGCCAGACAAAACACCCCCACACACCACAACATAACAAATTGAAAATATAACAAAAAATAAACAAAGAACAAATTTCACCAAAGCACCATACCTGTCAGTTTTTTTTACACCCTGTAAAGAGAACTATCTGAACAGCCCGGCGAAAGAATCTGTCTTCTTTCACCGGGCTGTTAAATTGTTATTTAAAAATTATTTATCAAAAAATAGATCATGAATTGGTTATTTTTTCCATTTCAAAAAACAGATCCTGCTCCCGTATCACCCCGGCTGTTTTCCCGGAAACCGTCACAATAAGGCGTCTCTGATCATTGCAAAGCATCAAATAGGCTGCCTCCATCAGATTTGACTGACCCTCAATGGATAGAGGCGATGGCGACATCACCTCTTGTATGCATTTGTTTTTCATCTGTTTGACGCCTGCACTGAACATGCCTCTCCAGAACATGGGAGAATATTCAATACTGTCCGCCAGGGAGGGTTTCGGGGCTGACAGATACGCCGGCATAATCACTTCCAGCATATCTCTTATGGTCAAAATCCCTTTGACCCCCCCCTGGGTATCCACCACAAGAATTGACCGGTGACCGGTTTCCATTAATTGGCTGGTGGCCAATTTTGAGGCAAAAGAGGCCTTTAGTCCCTCAATGGCTTCCCGAATGGTTTTGGTTTCATCAATGGTGGTATAGTCTGAAATCGGGATCATGACATCTTGAACCTGGGCCTCTTCATAAGCCGTTGATCGATCCTTACGCCCATGGGCCTCCTTGATTTTTTCTGCCAGCAGGTCAATATCACAGGGTTTTGACAGGTAGTCAAAGGCCCCCTCAACAAGGGCCTGCCTTGCGGAGGGTTTATCCCCATGGCCGGTGAGCATGATCACCGGCAGATCCGGCTTAATCTTTTTTATTTGGGCCAGGGTTTCGTGTCCATCCATACCCGGCATTTTTATATCCAGGATGACAATATCTGGATTTTGCACAATTTTTTCAAGTGCATCCTCCCCTGATTCGGCCAGGATTGTATCAAACCCCTTTTTTGAGAGTATCTTTTGGGTCGTATCCCGGAATCGTTTTTCATCATCCACCATTAATAATTTTATTTGTTTTGTCATTTGTTTATTCTCCAAATTCTTTTCTATTTTTTAAGAATAACCGCTATTTATAAAAGGCCAAATAAAGGGAATACAAGAAAAAGAACTGAATGATCATGGTCAACACCAGAATCAGCAATGCCGGTTTCCATGGAATCTTACAACTGTTTTTAAGCCCTGTATAAATCAGCCACCATTTCCAAGGTTCGGTAAACCACAGAAACATGGACATCCAGGAAACCAGCAACGGGATACCCGATGAAAATGCACAAACACTGAACAACAAAGGAAAACTGGATTGCTTTTTTTGACTCATCACCATGATCAGATAACTTAAACCGGCAGGGATAAACACCATGCCCACGCTGTTGAGAAAAAAAATACCGCCCATCCTGACCGGGCTGGGATAGGTACCGGTCAACAGGCTTGCCGTTACATAAAACAGGCTGCAAATCACACAGAATCCCAAAGATTTCGCCATGGTTGCATTTTTTGGCAACTCCGTAAAAAATCGCCTTGGCTCGATCAAAATCTGAATCACTGCGTACCCATAAAATTGACAAGCGTTTAATACATTTCCAATCATTGTTCATCTCCCCTTTATTATTCCTGGGAATGACAGATAGATCATTCTATTGTCACACTAAAAAATCCCTAATTTTACAAACACACCTGCCAGCAGCATTCCCATTGTCATAAAAAAACATACCCGTCGTTCTGTGGCTCTGGAAAAATAGAATTTTCCCTCTTTCAGGTTCAAATTGCCCCACCATGACGCTTTTAAATTATCACTCTTTTTCATACCCTAACTCCTGTTAAAATACCGGAAGACCGCCAAACCCTCTGAATATCCAGTACACCGCAGTTAAAAAAACCAACACAATATTAGCGACAAAAAAAATGGGAATGCCCACCCTCAAAAAATCTTTGGGCTCCAGATATCCGCTGGCATATACGATGGCATTGGGAGGCGTTCCTATGACCAGGCAATAGGCAAAAGAAGATGCAATTGCCGTTGACATGGCCATAAAGGGCAAAAATGTTGTGCCCGGATGGACAAGCCCTGCCATGTTCAAGGTGATGGGGCCGACAGCTGCTGCTGCAGGGCCGTCCGCCATCAGGTTCGTCAAAATTGCGGTCATCCCGTTACTGACAACCATCAAGGGGATGCCGGCTTCCATGCCAAGGGGTGCCAGAAGGTCAATAACAGATCTGGCAAGCCAATAGGCAGCCCCTGTACTGTCCAGGGTTCTTCCGAAAATAATGGCACCGGCATAAAGCCAGACCACACCCCAGTCCACCTTTTCCTGGTAGTCCCGCCAGTTGACCACACCGGTCATAATATAGCCCACAGCGCCTGCCACGGCAATAACGCCTATCCCCAGGCGGATGGGATAGATGCCCATATTAAAGAACGCTTTTTCCGTAAACCAGCCAAATACCATGATAATAAAAATAACCAGGGCCCATATCTGCTGGCGGTTCCATCCCCCCATTTTATCAATTTCTGTTTTCAATTGATCCATGGCAGGTGCCAAGGATGTTATCCGGGGTTTAAACCTGAAATTTGTTATGATCCAGGTGAGGGGAATCATCACGAGCACAAAGGGAAAACAATAGGTCACCCATTGAAAATAGCCGATATCAAACCCGAACATGTCGGTGAGATAGGTCATCATAATCACGTTTCTGGCACCGCCGGAAGGAGCCCCCGGCCCCCCGATATTACAGGCCATGGCAATGGCGATCATCAGCATTTTGGCCAATTCTTTGTCTTCGGGAATCTCTCGGGTCAGGCTGTTCTGATATAAGAGCATGCCAATGGGAAGGAACATGGCGGCCAAGGCATGATCGGAGATAAATGCCGCCAGTGGCGAGATGATTAAAAAGAAGATCAGGGTAATCCATTTCACATTGGGAACCGCCAGTTTTTTGAACATCATCAGGCAGACCCTTTTGTCCACCCCCGTCTTGACAAAGGCTGCTGCAAACATCAGGCTACCCATGATAAACCAGCAGGCATCACTCCAATAGAGCATGGCAACCTCTTGTCTCGAAATCACCCCGGTAAAGACAAGGATCAGGCCGATGCAGAAAGAAACCGCCGGAAGGGGGATACATTCGGTTAAAAAACACCCCACAACAAAGATCCCCATGGCAAGGGCAACCTGTATATGCCAGGCCCCTTTGTCTGCCTTTTGTTTATCCTTGGCCGATAAGTTTTCATATTTCATCCCATCTTTTCGCAAGTCCATTGCCCTTTGCATCATGGTCAAAAACTGGTCGTCGGCAATGTTTTCCTTGACATAGGTATGGGCTTTGCCAAAATTTTTCTGACTGGCCTCAATTTTATACTTTTTACACCATTTCATATTTCGCACAAGAAACCGTTTTTTATTCAAGGCCCCGATCCGCATATTCTGTTCCATCATCTTTGCTGTGAGAAGTTCCCATTGTTGTGCATCGGAACTGCTTTTTCCAAACAAAGCGGTGGTAAGATGATTTATCACAGCCCCTGGGGCAACCTTGTATTCCATACCAACATCCTTCATGCCATTGGGGGTCGGCATGAACAATACAGCAAAGAAAAGGATTACCGGAACGATCAGAATTTTCCAGTTAACATATTTATCGTACCCGGTCAGTTGCTTTGTTTTTTTCATGGTTCACTCTCCAATATCAATCAAGTTCTATTCATCGTTTTTCAAAATTTCCCGTGGGGATCTCATAAATTTTTTAGATTGGGCAATTCTGATTTTTTCCTCAAGCCGTTGCCGTTTTTCAAATGCCTCCATGGCCTTTTCCAGAATCTCATCTATATCCGCAGGCTTCATAAGATAGTCAAAGGCGCCGGACTTCAATCCGTCAATGGCCGAGTCCACCGTGGCATGACCCGTCAGCATAATCACTTCCACCAGGGGATAAAGAAATTTTATTTCCTTTAGCACTTGATTGCCATCCATCCCCGGCATCTTGACATCCAAAATGACCACATGGACAGTTTGAAGTTTCAACACTTCAAGGGCCTCTTTTCCGCTGGGGGCGGTCAACACCTTAACGCCTTTTCGTTCAAGCAATTTTTGGGTTGTTGTGAGATATCGTTCCTCATCATCAACCAGCATCATCTTCATTTTTTCCAAAACTAACCTCCTTGGATTCTCGTTAATTTACAGCCGGCAGATCTATCAAAAAGGTGGTGCCGACATTAAGTTCACTGGTTACTTGCATGGTTCCACCAAAACTTTCTATGATCCCGTAGCAAACGGAAAGCCCTAACCCGGTTCCCTTGCCAACCGGTTTGGTGGTAAAAAACGGACTAAATATTTTATCCATATTTTCAGGACCGATACCGGTTCCATTGTCTCTGATTAGGATGGCAAGCCACTTTTCTTTTTTTTGGAAAGAGGAAATACTCAATACGCCCCCTGATACGCCATGCCGCTCTGTTATGGCATCCATTGCATTGTTAAAAAGATTGAGCAGCACCTGCTGGAATTGGGAAGAATCCCCCATGAAAGATAGAGACTCTTTTGAAATATTTTGTATGATATCAATGCCACCCACCCTGGCTTTTTTTTCAATCATACGAATAATCTCAGGAATAACCCGACAGAGATTTAACCGTTCCTGTCTTGTCTCCTTTTTCCGTCCAAACTTTAAAATGGCGTGGGTAATCTCGGCGCACCTGTCCACCTGAAGTTTTATCTGGTCCAAAGAGTCATTAATTTCGCCCATGACGGCATGACCCTTTGCATCGAACTTAACGGATATCTCTTCCAACAAGGCTTCGATCAGTGCCTGTTCGCTTTTAACAATTTGAAGGGGATTGTTTATTTCATGGGCAAACCCGGCGGCCATTTCTCCAATTTCTGCCAGTTGAGCAGCGCGGATCAACTGATTTCCCAGATTTTTCTTTTCCTGATCCAATTGGTCTATTCGTTTAAGAATACGGTCTGTCATAACCACAGCCAGGACAATGATAACAGCCCCTCCGATAACCATAATGATCAGGCTGATATAGAGTGCAGAATAAAGAGATTTATAGGCATCCTCTTTTTCCTGCCGGACCACCAGAAGCCATTCCCTGTTTTTAAGCCAGGCAATTGCATACACATACCTGTTCTTTGCTGTATCTGATTTAATAAAGGTTTGAATTTTATTTTCAGATAATGGAAAATCAGCATATCCGGAATCATTCTCCATGACCCGTATATTGTTGGAACGTCTGTTGGTTTGGGAGATCCCCTTTTTGTTCAGAATATAGGATTCTCCTGTTCTTCCGATTCTAACTTTTGATACCAGTCTGTCAAAAAACAGGGTGTCAATGGTGGCCCTCAACGCCCATGACTGTTCCCCTGTACCCTTTCTCACGGCAATCACAAAATGGGGAAGGTTTCTATATCCCAAAAAAACATCACTGATATAAGTTCCATTTTCCATGACCTCTTTGAACCATAATTCATCCTTATATGTTTTCCCTTTCAGCGGATATTCGCCAACATAGTTGACATGAACCCCTTGGGAATCAAACAGGCCCAAATCGATAAATGCAGTGGATCGGTTTTTAAGATTTTCAAATATCCTATGAATGGATTCTTTTTGATTCATTTGTTCAAAGCTGATGGTGTCTGCAATGAATTTAAGATCCGAGGTTCGTTCCATCAAAAAAGACTCGATCATATCCCGATGATCTTCCACGATCCTTATTAAACTCCCGGCCGTGTTACGCTCAAGCGTCGTCGTAAAATAATAGAAACTGACCCCGATCGCCAATATAAATGGGATAAATGGAACGATGATCATATTGGTTAAAATGGATCTCTTAACCTGTTCCCCTTTTTCTTTATGCCGTTCCCTTCTTTTACCCATCATCATTATAATTCCTTAAATCAATTCAGTTCCCAGCACTGCAAAGGCCTAATAGCAACTATGGTGCCGTTGAAATAATGGAGGATACCAAAACAGATAATCCCATGAAATAATACACTATTTTCAATATTATCATCCATGCGAGACAACAACGCTGTTTTCATGGGTGTCCATTTTCTTTTCAAACTGTAAAAGCGAATATAATTTAATAGGGATTCTGAATCTTTTAATTCATTGAGATGAACCAATTGCTTGCTGGGGATTTGTATCAGCAATTCTCGGTCACACTTTTTCTCCACGAATAAGTGGGGTTCTCACAAAAGGTGAAATGTTTTTTTCGCAGTGCTTACTGCTCACTTCGGCATAA
>JADGEQ010000018.1 GCA_016744295.1 Desulfobacteraceae bacterium
ATCTGATGGATAATTGCCTCTCCATAGTTATCTTGGACATAGGCCGGGTCAAGGGTTGCGGGGCTGCTCCGTAAAGGTGTCCGGTAAATGCCGCCAATGATGGGTGTCGGTTCTGAAACAGTACCCTGGGCTTGTTTTCTTTCTTCCTGATTTGCACAGCCAGACAGGAAGATCAGGCTAACGGAAAAAAAACAATAATCAGAATATAAGACAGGCCTATCCGATTCATTTTCCTCCTTGATTTAAATGCGTTTAAAGAGGAAAAATCTACCATAGGAGAAATTTATATGCAAGAAGCCAAATTCCCATGAAATTAAAAAAAGCACGATAGAAAAGATACCGTGCTTTTTAAAAACTTGACCTTATGGACAAATCTCTATTTTAACTATGCTTCAGCAGGGGCCACCACCGCCGGAGGCCAATACGGGCATTGCATATCCTGCAACTAAAACACCAATTACAAATACTGAGAGCAATAATTTTTTCATAATTTTTCTCCTTGTTTCTTCTTGGTTAATTAAACTTGCGAAACACCTGTTTTAATATTGATGATTGATATTGCAAGGCAGAGACCAATAAATTTGTAATTGGGATTTTTTTTATAAGCATTTGAAATCAATGCATTAAATCTCTGTTTGAGACGTATGGCTAAAAAATAGTCCATGAAAAATGCACATTTACATGTGCAGGCTAAATCGCAAAAAGTGAAAGAGAGATTTTTTTTTGTTTTGCTTGGGTATTTTAATGGCGGTGGTAATCGTTTGGCAATTTTTGCACATAAATATGTGCAAAATGCCTCTGATTGTAGGCATCATGTGATTTGCTTTAAAATTTAGGAGGTTAAGTCTTGTTTGCTCAGTTTTTGTCTTTGTTTTGCCCATAAAACGGTGCATCCATCAAAGTGCCGCCAGGTTTTTGGTAAAAGAAAATTATAGGGATATACTATAAATTGAATTGGTTAGCTTGTTTGGCCTGGGGTGTTTGGCTGGCACAATGCTTGCTAACTTTTATTAAAGTAATGATATTATAGGAATATGATTTCTTGAATTTTTGGACGCTTGGAGAAAAGAAATCTTCTGGATTATTTACCCAATGCTATTATTTATTTGCCGGGTTGCACCAGATTAGACCACGGCGGGAACTGGATTTGTTTTTTATGAATACATTATACAATATCAATTCATCGGCAGATTTTTCGATAGCCCCATTGAATGAAACAGAATTAATGGAAAGCCATGGAAAGCTAAAATTTCAGGCGTCTATTCCTAGGCATAAGGTCAATGAAACCATTCCCGGCTTCCTTGATTTTTTTGATTTCCTCCGGGAAAACCGGCTCGGGGAGTATGACTCTTTACCCTTGGGATATGTTATCCTTGATGAAAACGGGATTGTTAAAAGTGCCAATTGGCGCGTTTCTGAAATGCTGGAAGTTGAGAAAAGCCAATTGCTGAATCGCAATTTTATTGGTTTTATTCACGAAGAAGATAAAAAAAAAATTAAATTGGATACCAATAGATTTCCTGATTATGGAAACCAGTTTGTTGATATTAGATTTAAAAAAAAACAGGATCTTCTTTGGGCAAGGGTCGCCTTTCATAATGATGCCACTGTTTTTCCCCATACCAGACAAATTGGGCTTGTTATCCTGGATATTGATGATTTAAAGCAGGTTGAACAGGAAAATGAAAAACTGAAATACCAGCTTCAGCAGACACAGAAAATGGAAGCTATTGGTGAGCTTTCAAGCGGTATTGTCCATGATTTTAACAATATTCTTCACCCCATCATCGGCAGTCTTGAGATACTGATGGAAAATACCGATCATGACAGAAAGCTTAGGAAAGTTCTTAATAATATTCTCAAAGGCGCAAACAGGGCAAGTACTCTGGCAAAACAGATTTTGAGTTTCAGCCATAGGTCAGAGATTGAAATTGGACCGGTGAAAGTTCAGTCCATCATCAGGGAAGTAATAAAATTAAGCAGGTCAACTCTGCCAGCAACCATTAAGATTATCCAGACCATTGACAATGGATGTGGTCCGGTCATGGCGGACTCCACTCAGCTTTATCAGATTGCGATGAACCTGATTACCAATGCCGCCTATGCCATGCGGCATGGTGATGGTATACTTGATGTACGATTGAACGAGGTTGAAGTTATTGAGGGTTCGTGTTTGTCATTAAAACCCGGCACTTATATCTGTTTGGGTATCGCCGATACTGGAGACGGAATAGATGTTTCCATCGTAAATAGGGTATTCGAACCCTATTTTACCACAAAAAAACAGGGAACAGGACTTGGCCTGTCCGTTATTTCAAGTATTGTAAATAACTATGGTGGAGATATCCATTTTTCCAGCAAGGCGGGTGAGGGAAGCCTGTTCAAGGTTTACATTCCCCGGTGTAAGGTATCTTTTGATGAAATTTTATCCATGGGTGATAGTCGAACCGACCTGGATGGGACCGACTCGATTCTTTTGGTTGATGATGATCCATTTATTGTGGAGTTTCAGCAAGAGGTGTTTGAGAATCACGGCTATCAGGTTACCCCCTTTGTCAGTGGCCCTGCTGCGGTTAAAGCGTTTAAGGCAAGACCCAAGGCTTTTGACATTGTTCTTTGTGATATGACAATGCCGGCCATGACAGGTTTGGACCTGGCTATTGAGATCAAACAGATCAGGCCTGATGTTCCCGTGGTGATTTGTACTGGTTTTAGTGAAAAAATAAACAAAAACAATTACCAGGACATGGGCATAGATGGCTTTTTAGCGAAACCTTTTTCAAAAGAAATTACCCTGGAATTGATTCGGCATATTTTGGATAATAAATAGAATTTCCAGGTCTGCTGTTAATGCTTCCTTTTATCCTGAAATTTGTTTTAATCTGGCAATTTCAGGATTTCCGCAATATTTTTCTTCAAAGATTCCTCAGGTTGTATTTTTTTAACAATTCATCAATTAAATTATAGTTAATTATTTGATTTTGTTGATTAGGCAGGGTAGTATCAATTTTGATGAATTGTTACTTCTTCGCGTCGCCAAAGACACAGGTTCTAGTTTACTTTTGAGAATTCAATTCGTTTTGCTCAATATTTTAATTGTGTGAAAACTTATCCAATCAGCTAAGAGGAAAGGAGATCAACAATGAATAAACCCCACAAAGCAGGTACCCCTGAACCATCCATCAGTAAAAATTCAAAGTTAGCGGGAAGTGATATGGCTGAAGTAGGGAATATGGATAAAATCCGCGATATCCTTTTCGGCAATCAGGCAAAGGATTATGAAAAACGGTTTGTTTCCATGGAAAATCGCCTTGCCCAGGAAGCCTTTGAATTTAAAGAAGAATTGATAAAACGGATTGACGCTTTAGAGGTTTATATAAAACAGGAGATAAAAGATATAAACGCACGCATAAAAAATGAATCAAATGAGAGGTCAGATTCCCACAAAATGATTCAAAGTGAATTACAGCAAGGGGTTGAATCTCTGAATAAAAAATTGGTTTTGGAAGAAGAAAATTTGGTAAGAAAATCCACTGAACTTAGGGATAATATTTTAGACCAGTCAAAAAAATTATCCGGAGAAATACTGTCCAAGTACGATCATGCCACAAAAAATTTGAAACAGACTGCCCAGCATCTTGATGATGCCAAGGTGAATCGTACGGAACTGTCCGGGTTTTTTCTTGAACTTGCCATGCGGCTTTCCAATGAAGAAAATACGGGTCCGTTGGGTGAATAATAAACAATAATTCGCGAACAGGGATTAAAGGCATTTTGCATGGGTTCAAAAGCGGATGAAAACAAAGCGTTTGACACATTAACGGCGCTATTGCTCAAACCTGAAAAAGAGCAGATCCAGAGGATCGAAACTCGTCTGGATGATCCAATGATAAGGGCCAAAGAGATCAGTCAATTTCTCCCGGAAGCGATCTCTTTCTCTGTTTTGGACAGCAACAGGCTCTCCCAAGTTATACAGCCTGTGATTGACAATTCCATAAAAGCATCTGTAAAAAATAATCCCAAGGGATGGGCAGATGCAATTTTTCCTGCACTTGGCCCGGGAATTAGAAAAGCTATATCATCGACTATCATGGGAATGATCCAATCCCTAAATCAGATGTTAAATCACAGTTTTTCTATCCAGGGAATGAAATGGCGGTTTGAAGCATTTAGGACCCGGACACAATTTGCAGAGGTTATTCTGCTGCATACCCTTCTTTACAAGGTGGAGCAGATATTCTTAATCCATGGTAAATCTGGTATTGTCCTGGACCATGTGGTGGCAAAAGATTCCATTATTCAGGACCCAGACCTGGTATCCGGCATGTTGACGGCTATCCAGGATTTTGTCAAAGATTCGTTTAATACACAGGATGATCTTGACACACTTCGTATGGGATCTGATAAAAGTGTCTGGATTGAAAAGGGAGAGCATGCGCTGATTGCTGCAGTGATACGAGGTACCCCTCCCCTTGAATTGCGCGTGAAATATCGGGAACTGGTTGAAGATATCCATCTCAAATCAGGCACTGCCCTTGAAGAATTTGATGGGGATCCATCGCCTTTTTCAATTTTCAGGGAACAATTAAGGGCTGGGTTGCAATTCCAGGAAAAAAAAGAGCGCAAACAAATTTCTCCCCTGTTTTGGTGTTTTCTTCTTGTGCTTCTTTCCCTGTCGGCATTAGGGGGATTCAATGTTTATAAGACAAATTATCTTTGGCACCAGTATTTAACCCGGCTTGAATCTCAAAAAGGGTTGATTATACTTTCCGCACAAGGGAGAAATGGAAGATACCAAATTTCCGGTCTTCGGGATCCTATGGCAACGGATCCCGAAGGTTTGCTCCAGGGGGAAGAAAAAACTCGGGTTTCAATTGAAAGTCGCTGGCAACCTTTTTACAGCCTTGATCCACAATTTGTGTTTAAAAGAGCAGGCCAAATTCTTAACCCCCCTGTAACCATCAAATTAGAATTGATCGGAAATACGCTTCTTGCAACCGGCCAGGCCTCCCAGGGCTGGATCGACAATTTTCGAAAATTAGCACCCACCATTCCAGGGATCAATGGGTATATTGACGAAAAGGTCAAAAATATTGACATGGAAAAGCTGGATATCGCTATAAAACAGCTCGTGGTGATCCGGGTATATTTTGAAAATAACAGTACATCTTTGCTGAAAGATCAGGAACTGGTATTGGATCAAATTTTTCTAACAATTCAAACCATTCACAAATTGCAGTCCAAATTAAAACGCCCTGCCCAGATAATTATTTTGGGACACACCGATTCGTCTGGGAATGAAAAGGTGAACCAGCGATTGAGCCGGGACAGGGCTGAAAAAATTTTGAATCACCTGATAATCAAGGGCATAAACCCGGCTTTTCTTACTATTTCCGGAATCGGGACAAAAATCCCTTTGAAAGAGGAAGTCAGAATTGAAGACAGGCAATTTAACCGGGCAGTAACATTTAGAATATTTCACATACACCCAACAAAAGGCAGTTAAACATGATAAAAAAAAAGGTTTGCATGTTAGGTGCATTTGCTGTGGGCAAAACCAGTCTTGTCCAACAATATGTCCACAGCATTTTTTCCGATAAATACCATACAACTGTTGGTGTTAAGATAGAGAAAACAAAGGTGATTATGGATGATACCCGGGTTGACCTCATTATATGGGATCTCCATGGGGAAGATGATTTTCAACATGTAAGACTTTCCTACCTGCGGGGCTCTTCGGGCTGTATTTATGTGGTGGATGGAACCAGAAGAACAACCTTGCTGACCGCTTTGAATTTAAAAACCATTGTGGAGAAAACAATTGGAAAATGTCCCTTTATTCTTGTCATAAATAAACTGGACTTAAAAGATCAATGGGAGATAGACCCCCTTGCCTTGGAGGAACTCCATGAGCAAGGGGTTCATGTGATTCAAACCAGTGCAAAAACCGGTATAGGGGTTGAACAAACCTTTCAACTATTGGTAAAAAAAATCATGGGTGAATAAATGCTGAATTCTACAAAATGTGTATTGGAAAAAATATGTTTTCATGTTTTCAAGGATTGTTCACTGGTTTATTTCATCACTGACAATCTGGGCAGGGTCTTTCAGTGGGGGGGGAATCTTGTTAATTTAAAAATGCCGATTCCTGAATTGGAAAGCCATATTTCAGATGTGGTTCTTTTTATGGAAGGGATTTTGCCATTAAAAGAATCGTCCATGGAATTCTCTTGTATAAAAATGCCTTTTAACGTTTGTGTGGACGCATTTCTCTTTGAAGTTGACAAGGGGTATGGTTTGATTGTCTGGGATGCAACTCAAAAGGAAGACTATCTGACCCAAACACAGCAAAAATGTAATGAATTAAGCCTTTTGATCGAACAGCAGAAAAACTTTGGGGTTCATTGTAGAGGAAATAGAACCACAAATAAAAACAAATTGTTTATAGAAGAAGTTTTTCAGGCATTGGATTTTCTTGTCCTGGAAATGAACGATAAAGGCCATTTTGCAATAATTGGCGCCCCGCCACCCTGGATTAAACAAATTCCAAATTCAAGTCAGATGTTTTTAGGACTGGGCTATGAGAAAGATGAATTGAGTTTTCTGGGAAATTTTATCCAGGAAGCAAAATCCCAATGGTCAAAAAAACATAGACATATTTTGAAATCAGGTGTTTGGAGTGAAGAGGACCATTCCGGCCAGGAATTATTGTTTGAAGCAACCGCAATTGATATTCACGGACAAAAATTATTGATCATTACCCAGGACATCTGTTTTCCGAACGAAAAACAATCTCTTATTCAGAAAGGGCGAAATCTTGCACTGCATTTTCATGAGCTCAAACGGTCCGACCGGAAGCTCAAACACAAGCATGATGAACTGGAATTGCGTGTAAAAGAAAGGACAAAGGATTTGGAACAAGTAAATATGGAACTTGCCAATGAGCTAAAAGAGCGGAAAAAAGCTGAAAAAGATCGTGAGGAAGTTTTCCAGCAACTACGCCAATCTCAAAAAATGGAGGCCATAGGGACTCTTGCAGGTGGTATTGCCCATGATTTTAATAATATATTGGCGGCCATCATGGGGTTTACCGAATTATCCCTCTACGAAGCTGAAGAAGGGTCTGCCTTAAAATCAATGCTTGAAAAAACACTCCATGCCTCCAACCGGGCAAAGGAATTGGTTAGCCAAATTCTTACCTTCAGTCATCAGACGGAATACGAAAAAAGACCCTTGAAGTTAAAATTGATTATTTTGGAAGTTATTGACCTTTTAAGGGCATCACTCCCTGCATCCATAAATATAGAAAAAAATTTGCAAAGCACCTCCTATATCCTTGCAGATCAAACTCAAATGCACCAGGTTATCATGAATCTGTGCACCAACGCCGGGCATGCCATGAAGGAGAGTGGCGGTATCCTGAGTGTTGATCTAAAAGAGGTTGATATTAAACAAGAAGATCTGGATAACCCTAAGTTAAGCCCTGGTCGATATCTTGTATTAACAATTAAGGATACAGGGTGCGGCATAGGTCCGGATGTGGTGGAAAGGATTTTTGATCCTTATTTTACAACAAAAGAGAAAGACAAAGGTACAGGACTTGGTCTTTCAGTTGTCCACGGCATCGTTATAAACTCCAATGGCCATATTACCGTCAACAGTCAATTGGGAAAAGGGAGTGAATTTGTAATATATTTCCCTTTATTTAATGCCCAGGATAAACCAACGACCGTAAAGAAATCAATACCTATCGGTGACAATGAACGAATTTTATTTGTGGATGATGAATCCTTTCAAACTGAATTGGCTCAACAATTATTAACTTTATTGGGTTACCAGGTGGTGACCTGTAATGACAGCTTAAGCGCATTGAATCTATTCTTGGATGAAAAGGACTCTTTTGATCTTGTTATAACCGATATGATTATGCCGAAGATGACAGGCAAAATCCTTGCCGAAAAAATTTTAAAGATCAGGCCTGATATGCCCATTATTATTTGTTCTGGATACAGTGAAGATATTGATTCAAATTCAATAAACAAGATGGGAATTTATCAATATCTGATGAAACCCATTGGAATTCAAGAGATGGCGAAGGCGGTTAAAAAAGTTTTAAAAAAAAACAGGGGTAGAACTGGGTAGACAAATTTGATCTCACAACCGAATCCAGTATCCTTTATTTTATGGGCGGATGAACTTCAAATTCGTTTATTTTGTATAGCAAGGCTTTATAACTGATTTTTAGAATTTTAGCAGCAAGGGATCTGTTCCAACCGGCTTTTTTTAGAATAAAGGCAATTACTTCTTTTTCGACTCTGCCAGAGGCAAGTTTCTTGATCTTTTTTAATGAAATGTTCTCAAGCATCCTGTCGGGTGTCATTGACGTATCTATAAATTCAGATATAATTTTATTGGGTTCTCGTGTAACTGGTTTTGCGGGGTTGGTTTGCCCATTCCCTTCGGGCTCTGTGCGGTTTGCCAGGACCGCCCCCGGCAATTCTTCAAGAACTTTTTCCCAGGAATTAAAAACCATTTGTTTCTTTATGGTATTTTGAAGCTGGCGAACATTTCCAGGCCATGGGTAATCGCAGAGTTTGGTAAGTGTTGCCGAGTCTGGTTTGCCGGATTGGCTTTGGGGATATTTCATTTTGTTGCAGTCATAAAAATAGTCGACAAGAGACGGAATATCTTCTTGCCTTTTTCGTAGTGGCGGAAGGTGTATATTGATAATATTCAACCGATAAAAAAGATCTTCTCTAAATTTTCTTTCTGCGATTTTCTTTTCAAGATTTTGGTTTGTTGCGGCGATCACCCATACATCGGACTGAATCTCTTTATCTGATCCAAGGGGAGAGAATTTACCGTTTTGAAGGGCATGGAGTATTTTTGACTGCAATGTCATGGGCATATCACCGATTTCATCCAGAAAAAGAACTCCCTTATCAGCAGTTTGGAATTTTCCAGGCCGATTTCGATGGGCATCGGTGAATGCACCTTTTGCATATCCGAAAAGTTCACTTTCGAGAAGTGTTTCCGGTAGTGCCGCACAATTAATGGTTACAAGTTTTTTAGAAGATCTCATGGAGTTTGAATAAAGGTTTTGAGCAATAACGCCTTTACCAACGCCGGTTTCACCAGTTATCAGGACGTTCAAACAACTGCTGGCAACATGGCGGATGAGTTCCTTAACTTCAATTGTTGATTTGCTGATTCCGATTAAGGGAGTTGTCATTGTTTTATTGCTTTTCTTATCCTGGCTAAAGGGCGATTCTTTTTTTGGCGTAATTCGTCGCCCATGATTTTATGTTTCTGTCTCACAACGGTTTGACACGCTTGTAGATAATAAAAATTTTATCATCAATCGCATGTTTGAAATAGTATGTTTGATATGGGGTGTCAATCGGGGAAACCCCTAGTTTTTGATTTTTTTTTAACAGAAGGCCTTTTTTTTGTGTCACCATACGCTTTCGCATTTGATACTAAAGAAAAGTAAAAACCTAACCGATTATTGTTAAACTAGTAAAATTTAATAGATGTAATCATGGGGGCTTAAAATCATGGAATTAGAGCAAAGAAAAAGGCCGGAAAATGCTTCTGAACAAGGCCAGTTTGATGATTTTTACGATGAAATTTTCTCCTGCCCGGAGGAAACACAGCGCAACAATTGGTCGGTCTCATGGTCTGATTTAATGATGACCATGTTCATCTTTTTTGCTGTCATGTACATTTACCAGGTTGGGGATAAAGATCTTA
Organism: Desulfobacteraceae bacterium; assembly: GCA_016744295.1. Classification (GTDB taxonomy): domain Bacteria; phylum Desulfobacterota; class Desulfobacteria; order Desulfobacterales; family Desulfobacteraceae; genus NBML01. The sequence continues at coordinate 9,754 of JADGEQ010000018.1, forward strand.
AATTCGGGTTTGGACCTGCCAGAAGTAGTTTGTCTGAACAAGGATCCGGCATGGTGGCAAATATCAATACGCAAAGCAGGCACCTGGATGTTTTTGACCAGACCAAACTTGCCATCAAAGAGGTGTTGATTGATGACAACATCATGGTTGACCTGGTCAATGGTACTGCCGTCAAAATAATACTTGCCGGTGATTTCTTGTTTGATCCGGGGAGGGCAAATCTTAAGCTTGGTGCAAAATATCAATTGGATCAGATTGCCAAAACACTGAACAAAAACGGATTTATGATTAATGTATCCGGCCACTCCGACGATACCCCCAGCAACTCTGGAATCTATCCCACTAACTGGGAGCTTTCTTCCCATAGAGCAGTAATGGTGGCGCGCTATTTGACCGAGGTCTGTGGGGTTGATGCGAAGAGAATTTATACTACGGCTCACTCGTATCATCAACCCATCCGATCCAATGATACAAAATATAATAGGTCGCTTAACAGGCGGGTTGAACTGATTTTAACCAAGGAAAAATACTAGATTTTAACATACAATTGGGATCAAAAAACCATTGGGAGGCGTAACATGTTTACATCGGATTGGGTTTCTTCTTTTAAACAGGCAAGAAAAAATATTTTGGGCATTATTATTTGTGTGTTCCTTTTTTTGTCCGGTTTTTTTATCCATGGAAATACAGGGCTTTATGTGAATCTATCAGGCTTTTTAATTATTATCGGCGGTACATTGGGGGCCACCTTTCTCAGTTACAACATGAAACGGATTGAAATTCTTTTCAAGGTGTTAAAAACATCCTATGGAAAAGCCATAAAAAGCCCCAATGAAATCGTTAAAATTCTGGTGGATCTGTCTGTGAAAAAAAGAGTAAAGGGACTGCTTGCCCTCCAGGATGATGAAGAGGAAACCGCCATTGCTTTTCTGCGCCAGGCTCTGGGGCTTTTGGTTGACGGGTTTTCAAAGGAGCAAATCAGAGAATCCTTAAATGCGGAGATGTATTTTTTCAGGATGAGAAGAGATGAAACCAGAAGGGTTCTTCAGACCATGGCGGATGTTGCGCCCTCCTTCGGGCTTGTGGGAAGTGTTGTCGGTCTCATCGGAATGCTTGCCGGTCAAGGCGATTCTGCAATCATTATGGCAACAATCCCGGTTGCCCTGACATCAACCCTTTACGGTATCGTTCTGGCCAATTTTGTATTTCTTCCCTTTGCTGCAAACATACGGGAACGAACCCTTCAGGAACTTTTCCTTCAAAAAGTGATTGTAGAAGGAGTGCTTGCCATGGTAGATGATCTTCATCCCAAGGTGATGGAGCGTAAGCTGGTATCCTTTTTGACGCCTTCTGCCAGGAAGGGCAGGTTTGTATCCTTTGAAAAGATTAGCCAAAGGTTGAATTTATCAGATGAAATCCGGGACAACACCTAGGTTTTATGATTACAACAAGCAACAGGATTTTAACATTAATAGAAAGTATATGTGAATATGCAGGAACCAATAGTGAGGCAGATACTGCCCAATGTAAACCACTTTAAAGATTTTTGGAAAAACAGGGGCCCATTCAGGTATGCCCTTACCAGCAATGAATTTCCACCAACGATGCTTGCCCAGGAAGAATGGATATTTGGCAATGATATCAATTTTTTGTTAAAAGAGCTGATGCAGTTTGATCAGAAAAAAATGTCCTTTGTCCAGTCTCCTTTTAATCCTAAGAATAAGGATATTTTAAGGCCTGGGGGATTAAGTCCCTGGAAAATCAACCATTTTCCGGAACAATGGAATGACATTGTTTGTGATGTGTTTGTGCCCGAAGGGCACTTGACCTGCTTGGTCATGGAAGCAATAAAATCAAACGAAATTAACGGACCAATTGACAGATCTGAAATTCTTAGTGAAAAGCAAACTATAGAAAAGGCTTTTTTCAGTCTATTGGAGAAAAATCTGGAAAAGATGGGTTATCTTTTGTTAACCCCCCTGGGCAAGTCAAAATATGCATCAACAAAGGATTATCTTTTGGAGTGGGAAAAAGATGAACAAGAGGCCGGACTGATCTGACACTTTGATCATATGAGGTTCGCAAGAATCATGCGAACAAGAAGCTTCCTATAGTTAATGCCAGCCTTTTGGAAGCCTTTTGTTCCGTACTTCATGTTCCCTTCCAACACATAAAAGCGGCTGCCGGATTCTATAATATCAATGCCCACGTCATTCCATCCGCATTTGTTTGCCGTTAACATTGCCAGATCCAATGCTTTTTGGGGCAGGGGATCAAAGTTGATCTCTCCCCCCTGGGACAGGTTGGTCTTAAAGGTGCTTTTTCCGGCAATTCGCCAAAATCCCAATGCGATCTGGCTGCCGATTACAATGATCCTCATGTCCCGGTCAATGGGTATATATTCCTGAATATATGCTGGCCCTTTCCTGTTTAGATGTATTTCCAGATCCTTTGGGGTCTGAATGAGATGAACCCCAATACCCCTTGCAGAGCCCCTGGGAATTTTTGCAATAAAGGGGAAATTAAATATGTTTAAAATGCTTTTTTTCTGGCGGGGACCATAAAAAATTTTGGTTCGGGGATGGGGTATGCCCAGCATCTGAAAAATTGCGGTTTGTTTGATTTTATCCTGGGCAAAGTTATAGGTGTGATAGCTGGGAAAAGTTTCTTTTCCCATGGCATTAAACAGGTCTGCATAAAAGGCGGTGGGGTAATAGATTCTTGGAGCGGAAAACAGCTGGGCCTGTTCCCCGGGGGTATAGTCAGAAAAGTTGGGCCGGAACCCCAGGGTTTTGATTTGAGGGCATTTCTTCAGCCGGGCTCCGATGGCAATGGGCCTGGAGTTTTGTGCAACCGGTTTTTCCAAGGTTAATTTAGCCAGGATTTTATCTGGTTGGGTCTGGCTGGAAAATCACAATATATATTTACCTTTGACTTTTCCATCTCTGCATCAAGTTCAGGTCGGGATAGTTCTTTCTGGAGGGATGATATGATGATGGGAAGCTCTTGTGGACTATACATTTCCCTGACTTCACTGGCAAAGCCCATGCCGGTCATATGGTTGAGAAACAGATCACAGACAATGGCTGCGGGTTTTTCAACCATAATGGACTCAAAGGCCTCCTGGGTGTCGACAAATGTTCTGGTTTCATAGCCGCATGTGTCAATGAGTTTGGCATAAACATCCAGAAATGAACGGGATGAGCTGACGAGGATGAAAACATCCTGTTTGAGATTTGCTCGCTGATCCCTGAGCCGGATAAATTTTTTTGCTGTTGATTTGAGATTCCTTTTTTCAAGTACACTGATGTAAGCCTCTATCACTTGCACAGGCGCAATTTTTTCAAGGTAATTTGAGGTAATATAGGAAAAGGTGTCCGAACTCATTAATGCTTCGATGAGACACACAGCCTGTGTATCCAGAATGGTGTGGACCAGCATTTCTCCAACCTTGGTGCCAGATTCGATTTTATTTTTTATCTCAGCCACGATGTAATCAGAACAATGCCTTTCCAAAGCCCGTATAGCTGCGGTTCTTACATACATGGAAGGATCGGATATCCCTTTAATCATTCCGGCAGCTGATTCCAATTCAGGAAATGATTCCAGAGCATTATAAACAGCAAATCGGATCTGGCTGTCGAGTTGTTTTCTTGAAATAAGGGCATAAAGACAGGCAATGGCCTTCCTGGGGATGGTTCTTGCTGTGAGGCTCAATAAATTTACCAACAGATCATGGTCCAGTTTGTCCAGTTTGTCCAGTTTGTCGGTTCGGTCAGTCAATGCACTTGCAACTTGGGATCCCCGGGCTGAAAAATAGGTAAATGCCTGATACCGCTCTTCAACCCTGCCCGAACTCAGTAATAGCAGGTTTGTTTCAAAGGAATCCTCTTCTTTTGGTTGCTCTTTTGTATAAGGTCCAGTGTCAACAGGAAGGGCATCAAGAAGATTTGTTTTTAAAATATCAATTGCATCCAGAATGTCCTGGTCGCATTTGTCGGTTAATGCAACCTGTTCAAGCCTTTCCAGGGCGAGGTTACTGCCTATCCGTTCCAGGGATTTGATTGCATCTGCTTTTAATGCCATATGATCATAAAATATGAATTCTGCTACATCATCGGTCAAAACTTCAAGTTTTAGTTTTCCCGCGGTACGAATGATCTTGTTTAACAAGTCTTCATTGGTTTCTTTGGATAAAATATGTTTAAATAAAGGAGCGCAGTGAATGAGTTGTGATGGGTCCCCATGGTCCAAAAGAATGCGTGCAAATGTGAAATTTAAGTGGGCCCTGTCCGTTGTTAGCTGAAAAAGGCGTTTCCTGGTTTCATTCTCCAGGGTTGTTTTCCCAAATAGAAATGTCAGCAGAGATAGGGCTGTTTTATCCGGTGCCAGTGCAAGCATTTCAATCACGTCCTGTTTTTCGTTGTCCAACCGTGATGAAAAAATAGAAAGATGCTCTTGTGCCTGTTCAATTTGACCTGTTTTGATCAATTGTCGAAGTTTTGGAAGATAGGGGTCCATTGCTATTCCTTCTTTGAATGCGTCCGATAACCCATGGGGTTTTTTGCCTGCCAATTCCAGGTGTCTTGGCACATATTTTCCAGGGATTTTGTTGCTTCCCATCCCAGTTCTTTTTTTGCCTTGGAAGGATCTGCAAAACAGGCGGCAATATCGCCGGGCCTTCTCTCTGTGATCTTGTAGGCAATCTGTCGATCGCTGGCCCTTTCAAAGCTTTTTACCATTTCAAGTACTGAAAATCCATTTCCAGTACCCAGGTTGTATATGACGACTCCGGTTTTGCTGATCAATTTGGGAAGGGTATGAATGTGGCCAAGGGCGAGATCCGTCACATGGATATAATCCCGAACACCGGTTCCATCTGGCGTATCGTAATCTCCGCCAAAGATACTAAGCCGGGGAAGACGCCCCGTTGCAACCTGGGAGATATAGGGCATGAGATTGTTTGGCATCCCCTGGGGGTCTTCACCTATCTCTCCGCTTTCATGGGCCCCCACCGGATTAAAATATCGCAGGAGAGCGATGCTCCAGTCTTTGTCCGACTTATAAAGATCCTGGAGAATTTCTTCGATCACAAGTTTGCTCCTGCCATAGGGATTGGTTGCAGAAAGGGGGAAATCCTCTGTGATGGGAAGGGTGGCTGGGTTTCCATACACGGTGGCAGAGGATGAGAAAACGATGTTTTTTACATTGAATTCGTCCATTACCGAAAGCAGGTTGAAGGTGCCGGTAAGGTTATTGTGGTAATATTTCAAGGGGATGGTTACCGATTCTCCCACAGCCTTTAATCCTGCAAAATGGATGACAGCATCAATTGTATGATCTTTAAACACTTGGTGAATACTGGGTCTTTCAAGGAGATCTGCCTCATAAAAGGAAAGGGTTTTCCCCGTTATGTTTTGAACCCGGTTCAAGGATTCTTTGCAGCTGTTGGAAAAATTATCCAATACCACGACATCGTAATTTTCTTTCAACAGCTCAAGGCAGGTGTGGCTGCCGATATATCCGGCGCCGCCAGTTACAAGTATTTTCATTGATAGTTCCTATAGGGGGTTAATCGTTTTTTTAATGATATTTTTAAAATATGACAGATTCTACAATCTTTATATGTTTTTGTACAGATTGTAATTTTTTTTATAAAATATTACCCTATTATTTATCAAATTACCTGAAAAACAACCCTGGCGATATTGACAGGCAGAAAGGACGTGGTTAGAATTAAACTATTCGGGCCTGGTAAACCTGAAAATTAAACAACCAAAATAAGGAGAGTAATACAATGATTGAGTTGACAGATCCTGCCAAATCGCAGATCGATGATTATTTCCAGGGTAAAGAGCCTACACCGGTAAGAATTTTTCTTAATTCCGGCGGCTGAGGCGGCCCATCACTTGCCATGGCTCTGGATGAGCCAAAAGATACCGATGATGCTTTTGATGTTAAAGGGCTTAAGTTTGTTGTTGACAAGGAATTTATGGAAAAAGCCGAGGTTATCAAAATCGATTTTACTGGGATGGGATTCCATCTTGAGTCCAACATGGACCTTGGAGAGTCTGGATGCGGAAGTTGTGGGTCCGGCGGTTCCTGCGGCGACTGATATTTTGAGTATTTTAAAAAAAAGGTGTCCTGGAGACTTCAGGACACCTTTTTTTTTGGCATGGCCAGAATGTCTTGGGTCATGGCTCCATCCTAGGCTCAATTTCTCTTCTCGACAATTTTTTTGCCAAAAAAATATATTTTCAAAAAATTCTAATACCGATAATAGGCGGATTTTAATTTTTGGATGATCTGGTTATCTGGTTTTACAGGGTTAATGGCCTTGGGCGGTTCTGGTATGGTGTGGGTATTGGCAAAACAAGTTTCTTGGATCTTAAGGTTGTAGGCTTTTACCATTAGTATTTCAAGATTTATCACATCTTCGATATTGTAGGCAAGAAGCGTATCAAGGGCCTTTGAATTCTTTGTTTTTTGATATTCATTCCATAGAAGTATGGCAAAATATCCGTCCACCCCATCCAGCTCTTCTCTGTCTATTCCCATTGCGCGTTCACATTTTTTTAATCCGCCCGCAAATCCTAGGCTTTTCAGAATATATCTTAAATCAATATGGGCATGGGGCAGCTGGCAGTTAAAATGCTTTTGAATGAAGGGCAGATCAAAGCTCTTGCCATTATAGGTGACAATGACCTGATATTCCTGGATATCTTCTATGAAATTGTCAAGATTTTTTCCTTGAATATAATAGCGGGTAGAGCGTCCATCATACATGGCAATTGTCGTGATAATAGAAGTGCTTTCAAGGCCTGTGGTTTCAATATCCAGGAAAACACAACTATTCCTGAATTCAGGGAAAAGCCGGAAGTGTTGACTTGCCGGCAGGAGATCTTCAAAATATTTGGCATTTTCGTTTTTCAAATGGTCAATGGATGTTTTCACCCCTTGTTGAATGGCATGTTTTTTTTTGAATCTATTGTCGGGCCAGCCCAGGGCATCTTTCCAGTCTCGTATGCCGAGGTTCCAGAGTTTTTCTTCCGTTGCAGCTCCGATACCCGGGATATGGCTAAATGTGTTAATGAGCATAATTATTCCTTATGATTAAAGTTCTTGCCTTTATATCCCGAATGGGAAAAATATGACAGTGACAATGAGAAGGATAAGATGTTCCCTTGTCTTGACCCTAATTTGTTGTCATGTTAGCTTAACCGTCAGTGATGGTTTATTCAGTGGTAGTTTAAGTAGTAACGGCATCAACCCTATTAAATCAGGATTCTGTTATGACCCGATTCCAAAATATGATTTCCTGTGTTTTTCTCGTTTTGTTTGTGACTTTTTCGTTAACCGCATGCGGGGAGAAAGAAAAAGGAGATGAAGAGTTGGTGGTGGGTCACTGGACCCAATACCGGAACCGTGCCTATATCCTTTTGGTCATGAATCCCAAGGGGAATTGGGATTCCTCGGTAAGGATTGCCGATGCTACCTCAAAAATCGTCAAATCCAAAGGTGATGCCCAGGGGTCCTGGCATATGGAAGGGGGGCAGTTGATTTTTACGGTTATGGATTCAACCATTGAAGAAATTTGGGAAAAGAATGATACCAATTTTTTTGAAATTGTTGAACTGGGAGAACGGCTTATGCTGCTGAAAGAGGAAAACGGCAGAATTGCGGAATGGAAAAAAACCAGTTCCCAAAAATCCAGTGCTGCCGAATCGATTCCGGAGGTGGTTATTCCCATGAAACCTCTTGCTGTAAACCTGAACAAAAACAGATCAAACACCCAGGATCGGTATCTGTGTCTTAATATGAATATGGTCCTCAAGGAACTGATGCCGGAACAGGTAGTACCTGCCATGCATCCCAAGGCCCGGGAGGCAGCTATTATCTTTTTAAGCTCCCTTGTCTATGAGGATGTCAAGGATTTTGACCAGGTTAAACTTCAGAGGACAAAATTGGTGGATGTCCTCAACCCCTATATGGAAGGCTTTATCAAGGATATTGAAATTGAGCATGTGATTATTTCAACCACCATTGAAAAGGTGGAAGAGTTTATCATCGAGCACACCCTCGGCATTGCAAAAGAGGGAGAAGAAGAGACGGGTGAAAAAAAGGAAGAGAAATAACCAGAAAAAAAGTAACCAAAGGATACAAATATAACGTTCTGACTAATCTATTGATTTTGTGACCAGCAAAACCCCTGTTGCTATGGATATTGTGGCAGAGGTCTGACTGAAGTAATTACTGATACCCAGGGAAGACCCCATGGGAATGCAGGCATCTTCAAGGGGGTATTCAAGCCCTGTAAAAGTCAGCCCCGTTACCGTGTCTGAAATTGGAATCACGGACAAAAGTGCTCCTTTTTCTCCGTTGAGTTCAAGATGATCTGTGACCAGGTAGACCTCATTGTGTGCATCTAATATTTTTGATTTAATTCCCAGATCTGCAAGTTTTTTCAAAAGAAAAATATTGGCCAGTGTGTGATCAAGCCGAGTGCCTGTTACCCCGACCAATGTGATGGCAGTGGCGCCTTTCTTTATGGCAAAATCAATACACAAATCTGTGTCTGTACTGTTTTTTCTGGAAGGGTGGGTGATGATGGGGGTGAGATTCTTTTCAAAAAATTGTCTGGTGGCCGGGTGAATGGAATCCATGTCGCCGATAATGACATGGGGGTGGATATCCATCTGTTTCAGATGACTTGCCCCTCCATCTGCAGCAATTAGTAAATCCGTCTTTTTCAAAAGATTTTTTATTTCCGGACTGAACAGCAGGTTCCCGCTTGCAACAATGATACAATTCATAGGATCTTCATTAACATGAAAAGAACCTGTTGAAAACAGGTATTATCGTTCTTATTATTCGAACCTGGGTATTGACACTTTGGCTTCTAACTTATATTTTCCGTGGAAATGATATTGACTAAGATAATAAATAAATATATTTTTAGAGAATTGATTCCCCCCTTTGCCATCAGTCTTTTCTTTCTGACGTTTGTGTTTTTGATGACGCGGATCCCAGAAATTACCAATATGGTGGTTAATTATAATACCGGCCTTTCTTCAATCCTGATGATGGTGATCTATACCCTTCCCAGATTTTTAGAGTTTACCCTTCCCATGTCGGCCATGATTTCGGTGCTGTTGACATTTATGCGTATGTCCGGTGAAAATGAGATAATAGCTCTTAAAGGGGCGGGGGTTTCTTTGTACAAATTATTGCCGCCGGTTGTGATTTTTTGTGTGTTAGCCACCTGCCTGACCATGTGGGTAACGGTATTCGGGGTTTCCTGGGGAAAGCTCTCCTTAAAAAAGAAAAGTATTGAAATTGCCAGGTCGAGTATTGATGCCGCGCTTCAGGAGAGGCAATTTAACTCGGAATTGAAAGATATCATGATCTATGTCTCCCATGTGAATATGAAAACAAGGGACCTTAAGGATGTGTTTATTGAGGATAGAAGAACCCCTGGGGTTACCAGTATCTCCGTGGCGCCGGTGGGTAAACTGATTCGGCAGGATGATCAAATGGTATACACAATACGGCTCTTTGATGGCATGATTAACCAGGTCAACGGCAAGGATAACTCGGTTACCAATATCAATTTCGGATATTATGATATTAATATCGATCTTATGAGTATGCAGAAGGGAAACCGAAAAATAAACAAAGAACTGGATGAGCGCAGCCTGGCAGACCTTGTACAATTAATACGGGCCGGTATTGCCGACAAGGCCAATCGGAATTCTGCCCTGATGGTGCTCCATGAAAAATTTTCCATCCCCTTTGCCTGTTTGTCCTTGGGGCTTCTGGCGTTTCCCCTGGGAATCCAGTCCATGTCCCTTCGCAAATCTTCCGGTTTTGGTCTGGGAATCTTTTTTTTCCTGTTGTATTATTTTCTGCTGGCTGCGGGTTGGTCAATCGGTGAAACCGGTCACTATCCGCCCTTTCTTGGTATGTGGCTGCCCAATGTTGTCATGGGAGGGGCAGGTATTTATCTGTTGATCCGGAATGCAAAGGAGAAGCCGGTTCGGCTCCCCAAAGTTGTCACACGGTTAATTTTGGCCCTTCAAAGACGGTTTAGGCGGAAATCATAAGATGAGATGTCTTCATAAATATTGGTTAAAGGAATTTACCAAGCTTTTTTTGATTATCCAGATGTTGATTCTGGTTCTCTTTGTGTTTATTGATTATCTTTCCCGGATGGATCGGTTCTTAAATTCTGAGATATCCCTTTTCGAGGCACTCTGGTATGTGTTGCTGAAGGTGCCCTTCATGTTTGTTCAGCTCACGCCGGCCAGCATTCTTTTGGCAGTTATTGCCGTGTTCGGGGTCATGAACCGGAACAATGAACTGACTGCACTGAAATCCAGTGGCATCAGCGTTTATTTCCTCGTGAAACCAGCACTTTGGGCCGGGCTTTTTTTGGCTGGCCTGATGTTTTTCCTGGGGGAGACCCTTATCCCCATTTCCATGGCAAAGGCCAACTATATCAGGAACAATAAAATGCAGACAGGTCCCAAGGTGTCTGTTGGTCGGAATGATATTTGGATCAAGTCAGAAAAAAAACTCATCCATATCAACTATTATGATCCGATAAATCTTGTGGTTGCCGGCGTTACAGCCACCACCATGGGTGACGGCTTTAGGATTATTGAAAGGATAGATGCCCAAAAAGGCAGTTATACAGAAGGGGAATGGATCTTTGAAGGGGTTATTGAACAGATCTACAAGGCCGATGATAATGATTACGAGGTTAAGCTGATCCCCGAAAAGAGGGTCAAGCTGAAGATGACGCCCACGGATCTGGGGGTTGTGGCCAAAAGATCGGATGAAATGAGTTTCTTTGAACTTAAAGCCTATGTACAAAAGGTTGAGGCGGAAGGGTATGATCCTACCACCTATAGGGTGGATATGAACGGAAAAATCGCCTTTCCCTTTATCTGTATTATCATGGCCCTGACAGGTGCTGCCACAGGGATGCGGTCCTTTGTTAAAAACAATCTGCCCGTGGCCATTGCCCTTGGGGTGGTGATCTGTTTTATGTATTGGATCATGTACGGATTCTGTCTGTCCATGGGCTATGCAACAATTTTACCGCCTGTCATAGCGGCCTGGGTGGCCAATCTGGTTTTCCTGTGTATGGGATCCATATATTTGATCAATTCTGAATAAGACAGGTGAAATTATCATATTAATTTACCACATCCTGACAACCCTGATCTTTTTACTGGCATTGCCTGTTCTTCCCCTTGTGTATTTGGTTTCGGGAAAAAGAAGAGCCAACCTTCTCCAGCGGCTGGGGATAGCGACCGGGTTTAAAAAGAAAAAAAACAATCCCCTAAGGATTTGGGTCCATGCCCTGTCCGTGGGGGAGGTCCGTTCGGCTCTTCCCTTTGTTCAATCCCTGAAAAAACAAAAACCCGGGGCCAAAATAATTTTTACGGCATCCACTAAAACAGGATATGAAACAGCCCAGCAGCTGTTTGGCAGTGGCAAGAATTCTCTGGTATCCCTGGGTTATTTCCCCTTTGATTTTTATCTGTCGATATCCCGGGTGTATGGGATTATTGAGCCGGATCTTGTCTGCCTTATTGAAACCGATTATTGGCCGGGATTCCTTCACTATATGAAACAGCAGCGGGTTCCGGTGGTACTCATTAATGCGAGGCTTTCCAAAACCTCCTTTAACGGATATCTCAGAATGGGGCGGTTTTCCTCCCTGTTTTTTTCCTCTCTGTCCCATGTTATGGCCCAGACCCCTTTGGATGCCCACCGCTTTAAAGCGGTGGGGGTGCCGGAAAGATGTCTGTCCACCATGGGCAATATCAAGTTTGACCAACCCATGGTGGATTTGGACGAATCTGGGATCTTAAAACTAAGATCCAGGTTTGGCATCCAGGAGAAAGAACTGGTCTGGATTGCCGGCAGCACCCATGAAGGGGAGGAAAAAATACTGCTGGATGTTTTTGCAGCCGTGAAAAAAAATATCCCAAATCTAAAATTGATCCTGGCACCCCGGGATCCCGGAAGAGGTGAAAAACTGATGGGTCAGATGCCTTTCCTTTCCCATCCTCCGGTTTTATTTTCAGCGTTAGCGGGTGCTTTGGTTTCTGAAAATCATGATTTAATAATACTTGATCAAATGGGGTTGCTTGCCGCTGTCTATGCCGTTTGTGATATCGCCTTCATCGGCGGTTCTCTTCTGCCCTTTGGGGGGCACAATCCCCTTGAGCCTGCCATGTTTGGCAAGCCTGTTCTGTTTGGGTCTCATATGACAGACTTTTTGGAAATTGCAGACTTGCTGGTGGATGCCAAGGGGGCTGTCAGGGTTGAAACATCCTCTCAAATACAGGCAAGTCTGGAAGAAATCCTGGGAAGTTCTGATTTGGCAGGACAGATGGGAGCGGCCTGTTACAACGTTTTTTCCGGAAATAGTGGGGCAGTTACCAGAACCATCCAAAAGATGGAGGCACTTTCTTTTGTCTGATTCATGGATTAGCCGGTTGGAAAAAAAAATCACCCGTCTTTCGGATCAGGAGTATATACCCGAACGTTTTTCCCTTGAACAACTGCTGGTGGTGGCTTCCGGGCTTTATCAGGCAGGGTCGGATCTTCGGCTTAGGCTGTACAAGTCCGGTCTGCTAAAATCCAAACGGTTGCCCTGTTTTGTCATTTCCATTGGCAATATCATGGCCGGTGGTGCGGGCAAGACCCCCATGGCCATATATATTGCCGAACTTTTGATAAAGATGGGAAAACGCCCCGTGGTTGTCAGCCGGGGGTATAAGGGCAGTCTTGGGGCTGGTGCCGGGGTTGTCAGTGATGGGGAAACTATATTTCTGGATGCCCTTGTGGCCGGGGATGAGCCCTATATGATGGCCGCAGGGAAAAGGTTCCCTGTTGTTGTGGGAAGGGATCGGTATGCTGCGGGGAGACTTGCCATTGATCAGTTGAATCCGGATGTGATTATTTTGGATGATGGCTTTGCCCATGTGAGGCTTGAAAGGGATTTGAATCTCCTTTTGTTTGATCATGACCGGCCCCTGGGCAATAAGCGGATGCTCCCGGCGGGAAGGCTGCGGGAAACCCTGGCCATGTCAAAAAAACGTGCCCAGGCTATTGTTCTTACCCGTTGTCCCGATAAAAAAGGGTCCGGGGACCAGATCACTACCGCCGATAGCGCTGATCAAGAACAGGTAATAGGGTATGAAGATTGCCTCGGCCCCAAAAAAAATATCTTCAGCCAATATGGGAATATTCCGTTTTTTAAAACCTTTCACACCCCCTATCTGTTGAAATTTGTGTCCAGAAAAAAAGAATCCGGGCCGGTTCTTCCCTGTCTGGATTATCTCAAAGATCGACCCGGGCTATTGTTTTCAGGGATTGCCAATAATAAATCCTTTGGAAATACAGCAGCGGAACTTGGGGTAAAAGTAATGGATCATCTTGAATTTAAAGACCATTACAGGTATAAAAGGGCTGACATTTTATTGATACAAAAAAGAGCCAGGGAAATCGGAGCAGATATGATTGTCACAACGGAAAAAGACTGGGTGAAGCTGGATCGGGATATTCAATGGGATACAGATTTGGCTGTGGTCGGTATTAAGATCCGGTTTGAAGATGACAAGACCTTTGAAGGGTTTATAAAATCAAGGTTGGATACATCAAGGTTAGACAAATGAGTCACGAGAAAATTTATAAATTATTGAAGCTGCTGATCTATGTGATGGGACGGCTGCCAATTCCGATTGCAACCTTTTGTTCAGATCTTCTGGGGCTTTTATGGTTCAAGCTTGATAAACGTCATAGGCGTGTGACCCTGGAAAACATTGAAAAGGCCCTGGGAGACCAGATATCTCCGGTTCAGGTGGTGCGGTTGGGAAAACAGGTGTTTAAAAATATTGCCAGTATTTTGTTTGAAGTGGCCTGGTCCTACGGACTTGATAGGGAAACCTTTTTATCCCATTATACGGTAAAGGGCATTGAGCATCTTGAAAAGGCCCAGGCAAAGGGTAGGGGGGTTATGGTTCTTGCGGCACATCTGGGCAATTTTGAACTGAATATCCATGCCATTGAAGGGAGCAAAATGAAGGGGTATGGTATTTATCGGAAATTGGATTTCCCCCCCCTTGAACGGTTGATCCTGGATATCCGCCAGCGTTTTGGATACACGATGGTGCCCATGCGGGGAGCATCAAAAAAATTAGATATAATTTTGGCAAATGGCGGTGTGGTGGGAACATTGCTGGACCAGAGCGTGGACTGGTATAAAGGCGTTTTTGTAGATTTTTTTGGGCGGCCGGCCTGCACAAACAACGGACTTGCCGTCCTTGCCATGCGGACAAAGACAGCGGTGGTGCCAATGTGCTGCATGCGGAAGGATAGAAAATTTTTCATTGAATTCTCACCGGAAATTCCCCTTGAACAAACCGGGGACCGGATAAAAGATATTGAAAACAATACCCAGAACTATACCACAGCCATTGAGTCCATGGTCCGAAGATTTCCAGACCAGTATTTTTGGGTGCACAACCGCTGGAAAATCAAATCCTATTGCCCCTATCCCAGACAATAGCACAACCATTAGCAATAATAATCAGACAAGCAATTCATGATAAAAATAGTACTCAAAGACAGCAGTGAAAGCCGTATCCTGATCCGGGCAGCCAATTGGGTGGGGGATGCCATCATGACAACCCCGGTGATAAGGGGGGTGCGTAAAAATTATCCAAAAGCCCATATCACAGTTCTTGCAAAACCCTGGGTGATTCCGGTCTATGATAAAAATCCATATGTGGATGAGGTCATGACCTATGAAAACAGCACACGGCATAAAATGGGGAGGGGCACCCTGCGGCTTGCAGGGGATATCAGGAAACAAGGGTTTGATCTTGCCATTCTCATGCAAAATGCTTTTGAAGCTGCTTTGTTGGCATTCTTGGCAGGGATTCCCGAACGGCTGGGATACAATACCGATGCCCGGTCTTTGCTGCTCAACCGGTGTGTGCGACTGGATCCGGCCCTGAAAAAGAAACATCTGATTGATTATTATATTGGTATCCTCACAGGGGCGGGGCTTGAAGACGACGGCAGAAAACTGGACCTGGTTATAGGGAATGAAGACAGGATCTCTGCAAAACGACTGTTGGCAGAAAATGAATTGGGCGGGAGGCCTGTCATTGGTATCAACCCCGGTGCTACGGGGGGGACAGCCAAACGCTGGTTTCCGGAACGCTATGCCAAACTTTGCAGCCAGCTTTTTAATCAATACCAGACAAGGGTGCTTATCTTTGGGGGACCTGGTGACCATGCCCTTGGACGAGAGATCATGGACATGGCGCCGGGGTGTTGCATTAATATTGCGGGGAAAACCAGTCTCGCCCAGGCCTTTGCCCTGATTGGCAATTGTGATTTGTTTGTGACCAATGATTCAGGGCTCATGCATGCAGCGGCTGCCCTGAATGTGAATCAGGTGGCAGTCATCGGTTCCACCGATTATGTTGCCACGGCGCCTTCAAACAAAAACAGCATCATGGTCCGGGAGCCCACATCCTGTGCTCCCTGCTTGAAAGATGAATGTCCCATAGACCATAGGTGCATGACCCGTATTTCAGCAGGTGCGGTCATGGATATCTGCCGCTCTGTTCTCGGTTGATTTGGTTTATGTGCCAATGCGACTATATCAATGTGACCTTAACAGGAGAGGGGAAAATAAAAATGTCAGGAGGGAATTGTTCTGTTTGAATCTGTGAAAAATATATTGATTATAAAACCCAGTGCCCTGGGGGATATTGTTCATTCATTGCCTTTTTTGAATGCCCTTAAACGAGGGTTTCCCCATGCCCGGATCGATTGGGTGGTGGGTCACGGTCTTCACACATTTCTGGAAGGCCATCCCCTGATAAACAAATTGTGGGTGATCAAAAAAGATCATTGGAAAAAATTGGGTAACCTGAAACAGACCATTCGAGAGATAAATGAGCTTCGTTGTGGGCTTGGTGCATCAAAGTATGATGTATCCATAGATCTTTCAGGTCTTTTTAGGTCCGGGATGATCAGCTATTTTTCAAAGGCTAAAATCAGGCTTGGTTTTAAGGAGTCCGACGAAGGCAGTCCGTTGTTTTATACCCATAAAATCCATGGCAGCATGAATATCCATGCCATTGACCGGTATCTGAAAATAGCACAATTCATGGGCTGTCCCACGGATGAGATAGCGTATCCCTTTGCGCCCTATGATTTTTTTCCGAAAATTTGTCACAGTCTGCCCGAATCCTATGTGGTGATGAGCCCCTCTGCAGGGAAACCTGCCAATCGGTGGCAGGCCGAAAAATTTGGCGAGCTGGCATCCAAACTTAACTTGCCGGTTGTGGTGATCAGTTCGGCTGCCGAGGCTGATATTGCCGATGAAGTTGTTTCCCACTCAAAGGGAAATGCTGTTTCCATTGCAGGGAAAACAGGGCTCAAGGAGCTGCTATCTGTGATCAAGGGCGCAAGCTATTTTATCTGCAATGATACAGGCCCCATGCACATGGCAGCAGCGCTTGATATACCGGTGTTTGCCATTTTTGGTCCGGCAAACCCTGTTCGTACCGGACCCTACGGCACCCTTCACACGGTTCTTCAAAAAGAGCTTGATTGTTCGCCTTGCTACCGGCAAAAACCCTGCGATAATTATCGGTGCATGGAAAACTTGAGTGTTTCCCAGGTATTAACGGCCATAGAGAGAAAGTTTAAAGTGTCATGAAAGTTTCTGTTATTGTTCCCACATACAACCGACCCAAGGCGCTGAAAAAGGTGCTGGATGGTCTGGTAAACCAGACCTGTCTTCCCCATGAGATTATCATTGCCGATGACGGTTCCACCCGGGAGACGGCAATGATGCTGGCCCCCTACTTGGCCCAGTCAGATCTTTGTGTGCACCATGTCTGGCAGGAAGACCGTGGATTCAGACTGTCCAGGATTCGGAACAAGGCAATTTTAAAGGCCCAGGGTGATTACCTGGTAATGCTTGACGGCGATTGCATCCCTGAAAAACATTTTATTCAGGATCATCTTTGTCTTGCGGAACGGGGATGCTTTTTCCAGGGGAAACGGGTCATTGTCAATCAAAAAAGTGAGGACCAATTTACCTGCCTTGAGATGGATTCCTTTGCCAGGCGGTTGGTCCATGCCGTAAAACTGGATATTTCAAACAGCCATCATATTCTTAGAATCCCTTTTTGGCCTGCCCATAGGACCCCAAAGCTTTCCGGTATAAGGGGGTGCAACATGGGGTTTTTCAAAAAAGATCTTGTGGCTGTTAACGGTTATAATCAGGCGATACAGGGGTGGGGCAGGGAAGACCAGGAAATTGTTGTCCGGCTGTATAAATATGGTCTGAAACGAAAAGAAAATCCCTTTAAAGCCATTTGCTATCATCTCTGGCACCCGGAGAACTCCCGGAATAATTTGGAAAAAAATGATATGATATTGGAAGAGGCGATCGCATCAGCATCCTCTTTTTGTGAATCCGGGCTCACTCATTTGATTCCCGATGTTAACAGCAATATTGGTGGGAATAATAATGAAATGGATTAAAAAATATTTGTCCCAGCCCTCGGCAGATGGTGCCATTTTCTGGTGTATTGCATTAACCTTTTTGCTATTGCCCACTGGCACGGCACCGCCATTGATCGGTATTGGGCTTGCGTGCGCTGTCTGGCTTTTTTCCGGGCGGTTTACCAAGGCTGTATCTGTTATGAAACAATCCTGGTTCAGACCGGTGCTCCTGTTTGCTCTCCTGCCATGGGTCGGCCTGGCCTATTCCCAGAACCTGGACCTTGGCATGGACTATGCCATGAAAACCAAATATTGGATTGCCCTGTTTGTAACTGCGGGTTGCTATCTGAGTGACAAACGATTTTTTATTCTTGTGTGTGCATTGTGGGCCGGTCTTTTTGCCGGGGCCATACTGGCCTTGGTTCAATTTTCCGGGCTGGCAGCTCCGCTAAAGGCCCATTTTCTGGGCTTTGGTATTGTGCATACCCTGGTTTCCATGTATCTGATCATCGGCATTCTCATGGCAGCCTTTTATTTTAAACGGGCAACGACTTGGCCGTCTAAACTTGGGCCTGTTGTATTGATTTCGGCTTTTTTATTTCACCTGACCGTGTTGGAGGGCAGAAGCGGGTATCTGATATTTGTCCTGGTATCTCCATTGGTGGTCCGGCATCTTATGCATGGGTTTTCTGGGAAAATAAAGGGTATCGCCTGTGTGGTCCTGGTATTTTCTCTTTGTCTGTCTCCTGTTGTCAGAAACCGGGTGGCTGATACCGTTGCCAAGGTAAATGAAAACAGGAAAAAAATCATGGCAGGTGAGGTTATCAAAGAGATGCCACGGTTCTATATTGCCGGACAAGCCCTTGATGTTATGAAACAACACCCCATCGTTGGCATTGGTACGGGCAGTCTTACCGAACCCACCCGGGCAAACGGGCATGAGGTGGCACATCCCCATAATAATTTTTTGTACATGGGGGTCAGCTTTGGAATAATCGGAATTTTTTCCTGCGCCTGGTTGTTCTGGAATATGTTCATACGATCCTGGCACTCCCGGGAAACTCCCTTGGGCTATTTTGTGTTGTCCAGCTGCCTGGTTTTGTTTTTGGGGGGGATGTTTGATACCCAGATTTTAAATACCGGAACCCTGCTGCTGTTGTCTATCACCTATGGATTTTTAAATCAGTTGGAAGGGGTTTGTAAAGGAAATATTTGATGGAAAAAATATCCGTATATATCATTACTTTTAATGAAGAAGAAAAAATCAAGGATGCCCTGGAAAGTGTGGGATGGGCAGACGAAATTATTGTGGCAGACTCATTCAGCACAGATGGGACGGTACAGATTGCCAAGGCCCATGGAGCAAGGGTGGTACAGATTCCCTTTGAGGGGTTTGGCAGTCTGAGAAACGATGCCATTGCCGCCTGCAGCCATGACTGGATATTCAGCCTTGATTCCGACGAGCGGTGTACTTCCGGGGCAAAACAGGAAATTTTGAAAATTGTCAATGATCCGGACAGCCTGGATGCCTATTATGTGCCCCGGCGCAATTATTTCATGGGCAAATGTATCCGGCATGGTGGTTTTTATCCCGATTACAGACAGCCCCAGCTGTTCAGAAAAGGGGCTCTGGTTTTTAAACCCGATGCCGTCCATGAACGCTATGAGGTAATAAGTGAACGGCCCTGCGGGTATTTCAAGGCCTCTATCAACCAAATCCCGTTTAAAAATTTGGAAGAGGTGATCCACAAGGCCAATCGATATTCCACCCTGGGGGCTGAAAAACTGGCAGAAGCCGGTAAAAAATCGGGCATGTTTAAAGCTGTCTCCCATGGACTCTGGGCAGCGTTTGCCATCTATTTTCTTAAGCTTGGCTGCCTGGATGGGTGGCCTGGATTTGTCATTGCCCTTGGGAATTTTGAAGGTACTTTTTATAAATATGCCAAGTGCTATTTAAAGGAAAACGGGTTGGAATCATTTTTAACATCAAAAGTCTTCGACGAGTAATTCATGCTTGAACTGATTTTTACCATTTGCTGTTTTAGCGGGTTTATTTATGCATCCAGCTACTGGTTGAAGATAAGCCTTTCCCATGCGCCTTTGTTTTCGATCTCCATGATCGGTATTATGTTGTACTTGGCAGGTCTGGCTGGTTATCTTCAGCCCGGTGCAATGGCCTTAATTTGCCTGGGATCTGTTTTTTTTGTTTTTTGGGGCATACACTATTTCAAGTTGATACGCGGCGGTACCTTTTTAAGCCAGTTGAGCCCGTTGAGCCCTGTCCCTGTTTTTGTTGCTTTGTTTATCTTTTCTTTTTTAATCAGCATGGGAATGAAGTTCACAGTTATTGACGATTATGTTTATTGGGGCGTTATGGGGAAATACCTTTGGTTTAACAATACCCTGCCTCTTTTCAATAATCCACTGGATGAACGGATTCTGGCTTACACACCGGGAACCTCGCTGGTTCATTATTTTTTTTACCAGATAGGGGCAAAATATAGTGCTTCACTTTCATATTTTGCCCAGAATATTATTCTGATATCTGGATTGTTTGTTGTTGTAACAAAAGATGGAATGATAAAATCACTCTATTCTTTGGCTTCTCTTATCGTCCTGTTGACACTGTTTTTTGGCAGTGTGTTCACAAAGCTTCAGGTTGACTATCTTCTGTCCATATTCTTTTTTGCCATCCTCTGGATCTGGTATACTGAAAAGGATGTTTTTTCCAAATTGCGGGCCATTTCAGCACCCCTTTGTTTTTTGTTCCTGATCAAGGAGATTGGACTTGTCCTGGCCCTGTTTCTTTTGATTATTCTTGGGTTGGATTTATTGTTTGGCCCAGAGCTTACAGGTAAAAAAAAGTTTAAATCTCTTTGTCTTGCGGGCATCCTTGGTGTTGCATTAATTCTTCTAAGGCAAATGTGGACTGTCCATTGCAACGGGCTTGGATTTGTACAACTCAACAGCCCGATTAATTTTGAGACTATGAAGAATGCCCTTAATTTTTTTGGCAGCCAGGAGGTCAGAAACGGCGTCATTATATTTATGAAAGCAGTCATAATCGGCCCGGCTGACCGGTTGAATCTTCCCTATCTGTTCTGGTATCTTCTGGTTGGAGGTATCTGGTATTATCTTCTGAAGCGGTTTCCATTTGAAAAAAAACGCCGGTATCGCAGGCTAATGGTGCTGTTAGTGGTTTTCCTACTATTATATTTGATAATGTTGTACTTTTTGCAGATAATTTTATTTGAAGTTGGATCATCCTTTGATCATACCGTCGGATTGACACGGTATATGAATATTTTGTTCTCCCAGATTGTATTGTTTAGCGGCTTGACCTGGTTTCATTATATTTTTCCGGAAAACAGGACCAAGCCGACCAAAATTTTGGTTTCGGTTCTAAGCGCAGCCCTTTTGGTTGTGGTGGCTTCCAGAGTAGAAACCTTTTTACACCTGGAGCCTCATTATATTGAAGCTGAACAACTTGCTGAAAAAATTAAGCCTGTTCTTCAGGAGCATGATTATAAAAAAATTGGTGTAATTACGGGCAAAAATGATCGGAACATCCGGCTAAAACTATTATATCATCTGCTGCCAAATATTGTTGATTATAAAAATCCAGGATTGACGGACAAGACATCTTTTAATAATTTTATTGAAAAATATGATTATATCCTAATGGCAGAGGCGGATTTGAATGTTTTGAAATGGGCAGAGGCGTATATGGATGCCACTATTCTCTTTGAAAGGTTTGTGCTTTTTAAAGTTTTAAAAAATACGATTGCCGGTAAAGATACATACCGGATAAGATTAACACCCTTGTTAAATTTAAAGACCCCATAAATTATGAAAAATGTATTGCTGATACCAGCCTATAACCCGGAAGAAATAATAATTGAGCAAATTGATCAATTAAACCATGGAGACTTTATCGCTATTCTGGTGGTCAATGACGGCAGCCTTCCCGGGAAAAAAGAAATTTTTAGCCAATTGTCGGCAATGGAAAATGTTATGGTGATTGACCATGCAATTAACCGGGGAAAAGGATCGGCACTGAAAACCGGTTTTAATTATATCCTCAGCCATTATCCCGACTGTGCCGGTGTTGTAACAGCAGATGCCGACGGGCAGCATTCCAGTAAAGACATTCTCAGAACCTCCAGGGCACTCTTAAAACACAAGAATACCCTGGTCATCGGCACAAGAGGCTTTGATACAAATGTCCCCTTGAGAAGTTCCTTTGGCAATAAGGTGACCCGCCTGGTTATGAGACTGTTGTTTAAAATTGATATCAATGATACCCAGAGCGGATTAAGGGCTATCCCTTTGGATCTTTTGAGTTTGTTGCTGGGTATTCCCTTTAACGGATATGAATTTGAAACGGAAATGCTTCTGGTTGCCAGACAGAACAGGGTGGAACTTAAGGAAATAGAAATTCAAACTATTTATGAGGATGATAATTCCGGGTCATCATTCAATCCCATTGTTGATTCCGTAAAAATTTATTTTGTTCTGTTCCGGTATGTTCTTGCCTCCCTGGCAACTGCATTTGTTGATTACACAGTATTTTTTATTAGTTTTTCCTTTTTTGGAAAAATATTTTTGTGTACCTATCTGGCCAGATTTGTTGCATTGTTTGTCAATTTCGTTATCCTGAAACGGTTTGTTTTCCACACCAGTGAGAACAACCTGGCCGTTATGATTAAATATTTATCCATTGTTGTGATCACAGGTTTTTTATCCTCTTCCTTGATTGATTATTTTAGTAATAATCTTGGATTGAGTGTTGTTTTTGCAAAAATTTCTGCAGAATTGTTGTTGTATTTCGGTATTTTTCTAACCCAAAAAGAATTTGTGTTCAGACGCGGAGAGAAAAATAATGCTTAAAAAAACAGACTGGACCGCATATTATGACAGGCCTTACAAAACCGCATCAATCACCCGGAAATTTACCGAAAGAATTCTGATTAACACTATAAAAAAATATACAAAGGATAAGGACAGATTATCCCTTATTGAACTGGGTGGTGCAAACAGTGCATTCCTTGAAACCATAATAGACAAAATTAAACCGGCGGAATATCTTATTATTGATAACAGCCAGGCTGGTTTGGACAAAACAAAAAATAGAATCAGTGAAACTGACAATATTATGTTATTCAATCAGGATATCCTTAATCTGAATTTTGACCGACAGGTAGATCTGGTTTTCAGTGTCGGGGTGATTGAACATTTTGACAGGGCCGGAACCCAAAAGGCAATTCAATCCCATTTTGACTTGCTCAAACCAGGCGGGATTGCGTTAATAACCTTTCCCACACCCACGTTATTATATAGAATAGTAAGGTTCTTGGCAGAGTTGACAGGCCTTTGGATTTTCCACGATGAGCGGCCACTTTTATTTGAAGAGGTAAATGAAACAGCAAAACTGTATGGGACCAAGCAATCGTTTAAGATCATTTGGCCGATCATGCTCACCCAGGGGATCGCTGTTTTTCAAAAAAATAGATCCTAGGGTTATGGTCAAAAATATTTTTTTGTAACCTTTTAATCTTTTTTCATGGGGTTTCTATTCTCCAGATAAATCTTTCCCAAAAAGCTCATTTGATCCTTCTTTGAATTGATATGCTGTTCTATGCCTTTCTTGAACAGGCGTTGGTTCTTTTTGTCGGGAAACACCACTTTGGAGACAAAAATAAAAAGAGTGAATTATATAGGGGACGCTGTTTAAAAATAAGGTGGCCGCTTATCTGATTTGGCTGTTTATTCTGGGAATATGTCGGTTGTCCAATTTTACCTGGTGCAGCCGGTAGATCCGGATGATGTCCCGGCCCATGGCATCAATGGTATTGTGTTTTTTTACCCGTTCCCTTGCCCCATGAACCCGTTCCATGGTGGCGGCTTCCCGGGTCAGGGTATTTAAAATCATCCCGGATAATTCTTCAGGATCTTTGGGGTCAAAGAGCAGTCCTGTTTTCTTGTGAATAATGATATCCGTAATTCCGCCGCTCGTTGATCCAATGACGGGGCAGGAACTGTACATGGCTTCCACCAATGCCTGGGGAACTCCTTCAAAGGGAATTCCGTTTTTATTTCTGGAGGCAAGAACCTTACAGTCAAATGCCCTGTAATAGGGCCAAACATCCTCTTTAAAACCGGTAAAATGGACCCTGTTTTCAATGTCGAGGCTTTGGGCAAGGCTTTTAAGTTCAGCCAGGTAATCTGGAGTGCCGTCCCCCACAATGGCCAAATGGTGAGGAATTTCTGACCGAATTAGTTTCAGGGCCTTTAGGATGGTTCCGACTCCCTTGTCCTTGGAGACCCTTCCTGCAAATCCGATGAACCGGGTATCAGGATCAAGGGAAAGCTCAGCTGCCAGGAATTTTCGTGCTTCATCCTTTGGCATAAGGTTTTTGGGCTCAATAATACCGCTGGGCATGGAAAAAATTTCCATGTCTTTAAGCTTGAAAACTTGCTGTAGGTGTCGGGTGGTATAGTCTGCAGTGGTGAAAATAAAATGGTTTAAATGTTTATAAATTTTTTTATTATACCAGGTATTGCGGACATGGGCGCTGATATGCCTGGACAGGATACGGCAGGGAACCCCTGTTTTCCGGGCCGCCTGGAGTGCAATCTTTGAGTCAGCATTACCGTGGGTATTGAGAATATGGGGCTGTTCATCTTTAAAAATTTTTTTGAGCTTGTGATAATCGCTAAGGAGGCTCAGACGTTTGAAGGAAATATCATATACACGAAATCCATAGTTCCGAGCCCTGGTGAAAAGAGGGGTGTCCCTGGGAGCTAGGATCACAATCTGGTGTCCTTTGGTTTGCATCCACACAGATTCATTGAAAATTCGTCTTTCCAGTCCGCCCCATCCAGTATGGCAGGTGGTGTGTACTATCTTATAGAGAGCTCGCATGGGTTCAATGGCTATATCAGCCTTTTTTCAATCCTTTCAATATCTTCGGGCAGGTCAATTTCTGGTGAGTCATAGGGTGTAATCACCACTTTTATTCGGTAACCAAATTCAAGAACCCTTAATTGTTCAAGCTTTTCAACGTTTTCACAGGTTCCAGTGGGCAGGGTGATAATTTTATCCAGGAAACATTTTTTATAGGCATAAAACCCCAGGTGCTTATAAAAGTCAACCCCTGTCTGGCCATCCCGGGGATAGGGAATCTGGGCCCGGGAAAAATACATGGCAAATCCGTTGTTGTCAAAGGTTACTTTGACATCCTTGGGATCGGTGATTTCCCGTTCGTCCATAATCTTAAAAGCAAGGGTGGACATGGCAATTTCCGGATCATCTTTGAAGGGTAATATCATCTCATCAATGGTCAAAGGGTTGAACACGGGTTGGTCCCCCTGGATGTTCACAATGATCTCATCATCGGAAATGTCAAGGAGGTTGGCGGTCTCAGCTACCCGGTCGGTTCCGGACCGACAGGTGTCCGACGTCATGACGGCTTCTCCGCCAAATGCGTTTACCGCATCAAGTATCCGAGTATCATCTGTTGCCACCACGGTTCTGGTGACAGCAGATGATTCTTGGGTTTGCTCATAAACCCGCTGGATCATGGATTTGCCGCAAATATTGGCCAAGGGTTTACCCTCAAACCGGCTGGACCCGTATCTGGATGGAATTACAGCTAGTGTCATTGTCCGCTCTTTTTTAAATTTTAAGAAACAGGGATCTGGCCTTGTCCCGGGTCATGATGCTTTTCCAGTCTTTGCCCAGGCAGTTTTCCCACAGGGGGTCAAGCCCTAAGGCCACGGTGATCATGGTTTCCATTTGGGTGTCTGTCAGGTTTGCCGTCAACCCACGGGGGAGATCAATCCCGGATGTTTCCATCATGGTTCGAAATTCTTTTACCCCATCTGGGTAGTATTCTTCAAGCACATCAAAGGTGATGCAGCAGCCGATGCCGTGGTGGGTTCCCAGAACATAGGACAGACCATAGGAAAGGGCATGACATGCCCCAACCTGGGAATAGGCAATGCTCATCCCGCCGAAAAAAGACGCCATCATCAATTTGTCATCCTTGTCCGGGTGATTATCCACAAAAACCTGCCTGCAAAGGTCCAGGGATTTTTCCCCATAGGATTTGGAAAACTCATTTAAAAAGGTGCCTTCCAGGGATTCCACACAATGGATGTAGCAATCCATTCCTGTGTAAAAATGCTGGTCCCGGGGCACGTCTCGTATCAGTTCCGGATCCAGAACTATCTGGTCAAAGACCGTGTAATCCGAGTTCATTCCCAGTTTTTTTTCAGGCCCGGTCAGCACGGTGGTCCTGGAAACTTCGGCACCGGTTCCTGAAAGGGTGGGCACGGCCGCATGGTAGATGGCCGGATTTTTGATCAGATCCCATCCCTGGTAAAGGGTGGAAGATCCCTCATTGGTCAGCATCAGGGCGATGGCCTTGGCAAGGTCCATGCTGGAACCGCCCCCGATGCCGATGACGGCACAGGGCAGGGTAGAACGGGTATTTCTCACTTCCAGGGTCAATTTGTCCACATAGGAGGTTTTGGGTTCATCATCCACATTGACCCATAACAGCAGGTCATTGTTATGGAGGGGGATCCTTTTTTCAAGATCCTTTCCCTGGAAGACGTCATCCGTTACAAATACTGCCCAGGCATCTTTGTCAGCCCTTTGTTTTTCTATGATTTCGTCCAATTGTGAAAAACAGCCCCTTCCAAAAATGACATTGGGGACCAGTTTGAAATTTCTAAACATGATATATCCTTTTTTTCTTTATCTTATACTTTATTTTGTTTTTAATCTTATTTGATATTTTGTTCTTTATCATTATCATAATCAATGATTATGCCTTGAACGATTTAACAATCGCCTGGATCCGCTGGTCGATATCTTCCTGGGACCAGGAGAGCATGATCTGCATGGAAATTGTGCGCTTCATGATGGCGTCTGATTCTTCAAGCACCATATTTTTATAGTCCGGCAGATTGTCTGCCAGTTCAAAGGGAAGACGTGCGGACCCTTTTAATTGTTTTAGGTGGTGCCATTTTTTATAATAATGCCAGTTGTTATTATACCAATAGGGACAGGCAACACCATTTTCTGCCAGGCTGGCCGAAACCTTTTGGGCCCGCTCTTGTGTGGGCAGGAAAAAACTTAAAAAGGTGGCCGAATCTCCAAAGGGATCTGGCAGGTAGCGAAAGGTTACATCGGGCAGATTTGCCATGGCATCTTTGATGGCGTTTTTGTTTTTCCGCTGTCTTTCAAGGATGTGGTCCAGCTTTTTGAGCTGGGCAAGTCCCACCGCGGCATTGAGCTCGCTGATCCTGTAATTGGTTCCGATAATCGGGTGGTCGTCGGCACCCCGGTCAGCACCTCCCAGATGGTCATGGCCATGGTCGGAAAATTGGTGGCAAATTTCATAGACCTTGGGGCTGTCTGTGATGATCCCCCCGCCTTCGCCGCAGGTGATGGTTTTGACCGCATCAAAGGAAAAACACCCTGCCATGCCGAAGGTTCCCAGGGCTTTGCCCTGGAAGGTGGCGCCGATGGACTGGCAGGCATCTTCCAGCAGAATAAGTCCTTTCTGGTCGCAAAACCTTTTGATTTCATTGATGCGGGCCATGGCCCCGCACATGTGTACCGGTATTACGGCCTTGGTCCGGGGGGTTAAGACGGCTTCAAGCCGGTCCGGGTTCAGGCACAGGGTTTCGTCTATTTCAGCAAATACGGGAATGGCACCGGCACTGATCACCGCCTCAAAGGTTGCCACAAAGGTAAAGGGCGGGATAATGACTTCATCCCCGGCACCAATGCCGCAAGCAGCAAGGGCAGTACAAAGGGCGGCTGTTCCGCTGGAGCAAAGATGGCTGAAGGCTGATCCGGTGATATCTCCCAGCTTTTTTTCAAATTCAAGGGCTTTAAAATGGCCGTTCCTGGCCCCTTCAAATCCGTACCTGAACAGAACCCCGGTGTCAAGGACATCAGTTACCTCTTTTCTTTCCTCATCACCAAATATTTCAAAACCAGGCATGGCATACTCCTTCATATATAAATTGTTTTTCTAAGTTTATAATAAAATGTAAGGATAAATATCACACTCTTGCCCCAAGTTTCAAGATCTGCCCAAATAAATTGACTTTAATATTTGCCTTGTTTATATTCTTGTGTTCAAGAATGGATGGTAAAAATGCATTATTTGATTTGGATAATTTTAGGATTGGGTCATGGAAAAAAGGAAAAGACAAAGAAAAGATACATACACAGGATTTGAGCAGGGATCCATCCGCCCGCCGAGTGAAGCGTATAGTCTGCTTTTCCGGCTTACACGGAACTGCCCCTGGAATCGATGTACCTTTTGTCGGATTTACAAACGCCAGGATTTTTCCCTGAGATCTGTTGAAAATATTATAAAAGATATAGATCTTATCCATATCTATGTGGATCGTATCCGACAGATCATTAAACCCGGCGAGGCAATGGACCGGGAGGACATCAATGATCTTTATACAAGTTTCGACACAAAGGACAGGGTGGGATTTAATGCTGCCATGAACTGGTATGCCTCGGGTATGAAATCCATTTTTCTCCAGGATGCCAATTCCGTGATCATGAAACCCGATGATTTGGTTTATATTCTTGAGCATATCCAAGCCTGTTTTCCCGGGACGGATAGAATCACTTCCTATGCCAGAAGTCACACCCTGGCCCGGATTAAGGATGCAGATCTTGAACGCATGGCCCACGCCGGGCTCAACCGGATCCATGTGGGCATGGAAACAGGATCGGACAAGGTTCTACAGAAAATTAAAAAGGGAGTAACCAAGCAGATCCATATCAAGGCCGGCCTCAAGGTAAAGGCCGCTGGAATGGAATTGTCCGAATATGTTATGCCCGGTCTGGGCGGCATTGATCTGTCCGTAGAGCATGCCATGGAAACTGCCTCGGCACTGAATATCATTAATCCTGATTTTATCCGGATCAGGACCCTGGCCGTTACCAATGGCACCCAGCTTGCCCATGAATGCCGGCAGGGATTGTTTGAAAAGCCCAGTGACGTGATGATGGCCAAGGAACTCAGGCTTTTTATTGAAAGCCTTGACGGTATAGATTCCCATGTGAAAAGTGATCATATCCTGAACCTGTTTGAAACCATCAATGGCAAATTGCCCCGGGATAAAGAATCGCTTATCCGTGTCATTGATTCATTTTTTGACCTGTCAGACGAGTTGCGGGTTCTGTACCAGGTGGGTCGGCGCATGGGGTTTTTCAGAGGGCCGGAAGACATAGAAAAAAGCCCCCACCTGGACCAGGTGAAACAGGCCTGCACCCATTATGGGGTTACCCCCGAGAATGTTGATATCATTATTGATGATTTGATGAGGCGCTTTGTCTGAGGTATCCGTCTATATCCATGTCCCCTTTTGTTTGAAAAAATGCAGTTATTGTGATTTTTATTCCACCAATGCCCTCTCGGTTCTGCCGGCCTATGTGAGCAGTCTTCAACGGGAGATTGAGGGTCGAACCTCTCTGTCGGGCACGCCAGGCAAGGCCCCAAAAAAAACCGGCACCATTTATTTTGGGGGGGGAACCCCCTCCCTGCTGCCCCTAGAATCGGTAGAAAAAATTTTGGAAACAATTTACGCCCGGTATCAGGTATCACAAAATGCGGAAATTACCGTTGAGGTCAACCCGGGAACAGTGGATGAACCCTATCTGGCAGGCTTGAAATCTCTTGGGGTGAATCGGCTCAGCATTGGGGTGCAGTCCTTTGATGCCCATAAAATAAAAGTGCTGGGCAGGATTCATACAATAGAACAATCAATTGAGGCCATTGGGGTTGCCAAATCGGTTGGATTTGAAAATATCGGCCTTGATCTGATCTATGGAACGCCGGGGGAAACCCGGGAAGAATGGATCAAAGATCTTAAAATGGCCCTTAAATTTAAGGTGGCCCATCTTTCCTGTTATATGTTGACCCTGGAGTCCGGCACCCCCTTGCAGGCCCAATATAAAAAAGGGTTGTTTCAGCTGCCTGGCCCGGATATGCTCACCAATTTGTTCATGGCAACCGCGATCTTTCTGGAACAGCACGGGTATGAGCACTATGAAATATCCAATTTTGCCAGGGGCAAGCAAAACCGATCCCGCCACAATTCAAACTATTGGCAGATGATACCCTATGACGGATTTGGCCCCTCGGCCCATTCCTTTGATCTTCTTTCAAGCAAGGACCAGGATGCCCAGAATCGGGATGCCCGGAATAAGGATGCCCAGGGTCGGAATATTATGAAAAGTAGTTGTCTGTCTTTGGTGCGATCCTGGAATATAGCCGATGTAAATGCCTATATTACATCTTTTGATGGGTCTGCAGGGGGAGGGGTCCGGGAACAAGAGGTGCTCTCCCTGCCCC
The DNA here is from genome assembly GCA_016744295.1 of Desulfobacteraceae bacterium. Taxonomy (GTDB): domain Bacteria; phylum Desulfobacterota; class Desulfobacteria; order Desulfobacterales; family Desulfobacteraceae; genus NBML01. The sequence continues at coordinate 39,708 of JADGEQ010000018.1, forward strand.
AGCAGATGCTGGAGCGGGTTATGTTGGGCCTGAGAACCAGTGACGGGTTTGATCTCACTGAATTTGAGCAGCTTATGGGACCTAGGTTTTTACAGAAGATTGTTCCCCTGATGGCCCGCCTTGAAGCCCAGGAGCTTGGGCGAGTCACCCCCGGGACTGGAAAACGGTTTGTGCTGACGCTTTCGGGCAGGGCCCGCCTTGACAATATTGTGGAAGCCTTTGCCGATATCATTCTTTAATTTTTTTTCTTTAAACTTTTCTCCTCAGCTGGCGGGTATCCCCCACCCGGATGGTCAAATTAACCGAATCAAAGTATTCGATTAGCGGGATCACAAATTTTCTTGAAATACCGGTCATATCTTTGAATTGTGGTGTGGTGATTTCTTCATTTTCCTTCAGGAATGAAACTAATTTTTCCCCAAGATTCGCAACGGCCCTGGCGTCAAAATTCAGGTCATCCTTTGCCTTTACAACCAATCGTTCATCAATGAGCATCTGCAGAACATCCTTGGCGGTTTTCGGGTCCAGGCTCAGATCCTGGCAGATGGTTCTGAAAAAGGGAGGGGTCAGGCCTGCGGACTGGTAAATTTTGATAATTTTTTCTTTTATTTCGTGCTGATCAACCTTGAGGGCAACTTTGAAATCCACCAGTTTTATAATATTCTTGTCCTGGATAATGAGGTTTTCCTTGGCCAGTTTGCCAAACAAAATATTAAAAAATTTGGCATCCTCAATATACTGGAATTTGGATTTGAGTTCCTGGGTGGGCATGCCTTCCTTTAAGGGGTTGGCATCATGGTAATTTTTGATTTTTTCAAGAATCCTTGTCTTGAATTCATCAAAAAATTCCCCGTTGACATAGATCTGTTTTTCCTTGTCTGTCTGGATGATTTGTTGTTTTGCCAGCATTTTTTGGAGGGTCAGCGCCAGTTTTTTATCCGGGATGTTGGTCATGACCCGCAACTGGTTCAGGGACAGTCCCATAAATCCTTTTAAGGATAGGAAAAAGCTGATGGTCTGTTCGCGATCATCCAGCAAAAGGTCCTCAAGTCCCTGGACAACCTTTTTGTCAAATAATTTGTGCTTCTGGGAGACAGGGTTCAAAATGGCCCCGCCGCCAATTGTTTTTATCGGGGAATAGCTTCTGATGACATACCGGTCCTCTTTGATGCAGCAGACAGGGGACTCCAGGCGAAATTGCACCGGGGCCTCGTCTCCGGGCAACAGCTCTTCTCTATCCAGAAGAACCATATAGCCCAGGATTTCACTGGTTCCCGAATGAAACCTCACCCGGGTTCTGGGTTTTGCAGGTTTGGGGTTGCTTTTTAGATAAAGAAAATGGGCATCCACCATATAGCTTTCAATGAGGGTGCCGGGGGTGGAAAGGATATCCCCCCTGAAAACAGAGTCCTTGTCAAGCCCCTGGAAGTTGACCGCCGTCCTTGTGCCGGCGGAGGCTTCTTCCACACTGCTGCTGTGAACCTGTATTCCCCTGACCTTGGAGGTGATTTTTTTGGGATAGACCATGATATCATTTCCAACCTTGATACTTCCCGATGCCAGGGTTCCGGTGATCACAGTTCCAAACCCTTTCATGGAAAAGACCCTGTCAACGGGCAATCGAAAAATGGAAGAAAATTTGCGTTCGGGAATATGGTCACAAATGGATTCAAGGGTGGCAATAAAGTCATCCAGCCCCTGACCCGTTGCAGAAGAGAGGGGGATGATCGGTTTTTCTTCCAAAAAGGTTCCCTGGACAAAATCGTTAATGTCATCAAGGGCCATCTCCAGGAGATCTTCATCCACAAGGTCTGTCTTGGTCAAGGCAATAATGCCGTGCCGGATTCCCATGAGATTGCAGATTTCCATGTGTTCCCGGGTCTGGGGCATAACCCCTTCGTCTGCTGCAATGACCATGGTTACCACATCAATGCCGCTGGATCCCGCCACCATGTTTTTGACAAATTTTTCATGGCCGGGCATGTCCACAATGCCGATGTGTTTCCCGCTGGGAAGGTCAAGGGAGGCAAAACCAAGTTCTATGGTGATACCCCTTTCTTTTTCCTCTTTGAGGCGGTCGGTTTCCACGCCTGTCAATGCCTTGACCAGACTCGTCTTGCCATGATCAATGTGACCAGCGGTTCCTAAAATTATATTTTCCAATGAGAAACCCCTCCAGGGCCGTTAATTAATGTTGTTTTTTTCTGAAAAAGTTTAGGGCATAGGCCAGGGCCGTAAGAATTATTCCCGTGACAACCCCGTGGTAAATCCCCCATTCCGGTCTGAACAGCCGGATCAGGAGAATGCCGAAGGCAAGGCCTATGATGAGTCTTACCATAAAAATAATCAATGCGTTCATTTGATGCGTCCTCAATAATTAATGTGCCTGACAAATCTGTGTACCAAGGGATAATAGTCAAACAACGGGTCAAGGTCAATCCTAAATTATAGATTGTAATCAGGGAAATTATCAAACAAAATCAAAAAAAGAGTTGCCAAAAGAAATGGTTTCTGATAGAAAGCGGGAGTTATTTTGAGGTGGGTGTAGCTCAGTTGGTAGAGCACTAGGTTGTGGTCCTGGTGGCCGCGGGTTCGAACCCCGTCACTCACCCCATTAATTCTTTTCTTGTCCAGGTTCCTGGTGTCCGCATGATTCATATAAAAAATAAGATAAAAATTCTAATAAGGGGATATGCCCATGGTAACTTCTGCTGTCCAGAAAAAAATAAATTTTTCTTCCATATGGTTGGTCGCAGCCAGCCTGTTTTTGATTTCATGCTCCTTGTCCTTTGCTGCAACAGATTCAAAGAAGCTTGGGGATGGGCTTTATGCACAGTTTGAAACCAATCGAGGAATTATTCTGGTATCGCTTTATTATAAAAGGGTTCCAAATACAGTGGCTAATTTTGTGGGACTTGCCCAGGGCACAAAGGCTTCAAACCAACCGGCCGGGAAAAAATTTTACGATGGGTTGATCTTCCACCGGGTTATTCCAAATTTTATGATCCAGGGCGGAGATCCCGACGGAACCGGAAGGGGGGGGCCTGGGTATCAATTTCCCGATGAGTTTCACCCCAGTCTGATCCATGACGGCCCCGGCGTTCTTTCCATGGCAAACTCAGGCCCAAATACCAACGGCAGTCAGTTTTTTATCACCCACAAGGCAACGCCCTGGCTGAATTTCAAACATTCGGTATTTGGCAGGGTGGTTGACGGCATGGAGGTGGTCAATTCCATCCAAAAAGGAGACCGGATCAAAACGGTGACCATTATCAAAAAGGGTGATCAGGTCCAGTCCTTTAAAACGGATCCGGCCAGCATTGATGCTAGGCGTAATAAATTGCGGGCTCAAAAAGAGGTGGCGCTTGTGGAATATCAGGCCACATTTGAGAAAAAAATGATGGGCAAGCATCCCGATGCCCTGAAAATCGAATCCGGTCCCATGTATGTTCCTTTGAAAGAAGGATCCGGCCCAGCTGTTAAGGCAGGGGACAGGGTAAGCGTCCATTATACCGGTGTGCTGGAAGATGGAAAAAAGTTTGATTCATCCCGGGACCGGGGAAAGCCCATTCAATTTATTATTGGAAAGGGTGAGGTTATCAAAGGATGGGATATCGGTATCATGGGAATGAAAAAAGGCGAGATGCGGCGGCTGTTAATTCCTTATCCTCTGGCCTACGGCGAGGCCGGTTACCCTGGCGTTATACCCCCCAAAGCCAGTTTGATTTTCGATGTGGAATTAATGGATTTTAAATAAATCCCATCTTGCTGTCTGTATCAGATCAGAATCAGGGACCCATTGGATATCCATTGGGTCCCTCTCCAATTGTTACAACAAGGGCATGGCCGGCATCTGTTTTAAAATGCGCTGCTGGCGTTTTTTAAGATAGGCGCTGGGATTTTTAACAGACCATTTGTGGGGGCTGGGCAAAACAGCTGCCATCAGCGCTGCCTGGTCGGTTGTCAATTGGTCTGCATTGCAGGAAAAATATGCCTGGGCCGCGGCCTGGGCTCCCACCAGATGGGTCCCCCAGTCCACTGTGTTCAAATAGATTTCAAAAATTCTTCGTTTATCCCAGAACAGCTCGATCAATATGGTATACCACGCCTCGGCAATCTTTCGGAAAGGGCTTCGGCTGGCGGGCAGGTACAAGGACCTTGCCGCCTGCATACTGATGGTGCTGGCTCCCCTGATTCTTTGCTGGGAGACCATATCCCTCATCACCACTTTCAGCTCTTTAAAATCAAATCCGTTGTGGGTGAGAAACCGTTGATCTTCCGAGGCCAGAACCGCTTGTTTCAGGTGGGGGGAGATTTGTTCATAGGGTTGCCATGAATATTCATGTTTCCTATGCCGGGTTTGGTTGATCCGGGAAATCGCCTGTTCCCAGACCATGTTGACGGTGCCCGGGGGGTCCAGATATTTGAAAACCATAACCTGGGATCCTGTAAAAAAAATCAGAACAAGGCTTAACTTAAAAAATGTCTTCCAAAGCCAGTTTTTGATTATTTTTTTCTTTTTTTTCTTCATAGGTCACCTGGGCATGATTTCTACGTGGAATGACCCATGTTGTCAATTCCCAATTTACCCTTATCTTTGTCTTTATAGCCCTATCGCTAAAAAAAGCTGGGTTTAATTAAAATATAATAAATTGATGATCCGCAGGATAAGGAGGTTTCAATGGCACAGATATTTAAAGTGACAGAAAACCAGTCCAAAGAATACATAAAGCTTGATATAACAGATGATGATTTTAATTTTTTAAAGGCCAAACAATTGGCAAAGGAAACAGCCTTTGAAAAATGTGACTACCCCATGATTCTTTCCTGGAAAAATGGAAAAACCGGCGAGTCCAATCCCGATTATGAATGCGGAAACAATGAAAAACCCTTTTGGATAAGATATGCCGAAGGCAGGGGGGCCAATTTGACCATAGATATCAACCAGGGGGATTATATCTTCATGGTTTTGAAAATGTAATCTTCGTTGAAAATGACCCGGCCCTGGTTCGTCTCATACCAAAAGAGTGCTTGTATCTGAATCCAGGCTCGTTTATATATAAAAAATTGTGCCGAAGGTTCACTTGTTTTTAAAAATTAATTGAGGATGATCTGAAACCATTCGGTGGGTGATTCCAATATTCAGAGACGTCATGGGAGAATTGACCACCATACCCTGGGATCTTTAACGTCCTATAATTGATTCTGAAAGGAGAGAATATGGAAAAATGGTATCAGACAGGTTGCGTATTATGCGCCCAGAACTGCGGGCTGAAAGTAAAGGTTGAGAAAGGACGGATGGTAAAGGTGCTTCCGGACAAGGAAAATCCTAGAAGTAAAGGGTATGCCTGTAGAAAAGGTCTCAATGTTCTTTATCATCAATATCAGGAAGACAGAATCACCCAGCCGTTAAAAAAGGTGAATGGCAAATTTGTACCCGTCTCCTGGGATCGGGCGATTGACGAGATTGCAGAAAAAATGAAGAACATTGTGGGTAACTTTGGTCCAAGATCACTGGCCTATATGGGGGGAAGCTCCCAGGGCGGTCACATGGAGGCAGCCTTTGGTCTCGGTTTGTTGCGTGGCATGGGATCTCAATATTACTATTCTTCCGCCGGCCAGGAATTTTCTGGCCACTGGTGGGTAACCGGCCGGGTTATGGGCAAGCAGTATAATATCAGTGGTCCCGACGACCATAATACCGAGATGCTTGTTGCCTGGGGATGGAATGGCATTGAAAGTCACCAGATGCCCCGTGCCCCAAAGGTGCTGAAACAGATTTCCAAAGATCCAAACAGAACCCTGGTGGCCATTGATCCTCGAACCAGTGAGACCGCCCAAATTGCAGACATTCATCTGGCCCTGCGCCCGGGAACCGATGCGCTGTTGATCAAGGCAATGGTTGCCATAATTTTGAATAACGGGTGGGAAAACAGCCGCTATCTTGAGGATCATGTGGAAGGCTGGGACCAGGTTCTCCCCTGGTTTAAAGGGTTCGAAGTTCAGAAGGCTGTTCAGGTCTGCGGACTAAACTATGATACTGTTTTGGAACTTTGTCGCCTGATGACCACCAAACGCTGGAGTTTTCATCAGGATCTGGGCATATATATGGGCCGTCATTCTACCCTAAACTCTTATTTTCTCTACATTCTCGGGGCCGTGTGCGGGGTATTTCAAACATGCGGAGGAAATTTTATTCCCGGTATGCTTATGCCCATGGGGTTTCATGCAGATGAGCGGAACCCAAAGGTCTGGAAAACCATGGTCACCAATATGCCGCCGGCAGCAGCCGGGTCTTTCCCGCCGGCTGTGATGCCCGAAGAAATTTGTTCGGACCATCCGGAACGATTGCGGGCCGTCTATGTCTCGGCCTGCAACCCATTGCGGGCTTACCCGGATACGAAAGCCTATGAAAAGGCATTCAACCACCTGGAGCTTCTGGTTGTCAATGATATTGTCATGACTGAGACAGCCTGCCTGGCAGACTATGTCCTTCCCTGCCGGTCCTTTTATGAATCCTGGGATACCACCTTTTTCCCATGGACCTATCCGGAAATTTTTGGTCAACTCAGACAACCTGTCGTTTCAACACCGGGCCAGTGCCTGGAAGCCTCCCAGATTCATACCCTGTTGGCCGACCGGTTGGGCCTGATCCCTGAAATTCCGGAATCATTGTATAGGGCAGCCAAGGGGGATCGCATGGCATATGGGGGAGAACTGATGAGATGGGCCACCAAAGAACCCCGTGCATTTAAAGCAATGCCCTTTGTTTTGGCCAAAACCCTTGGCAAAGAATGGGATAGTGCAGCCAAAGCCGCTTTCTGGGGGCTGTTGATGACAGCCCCTCAACAATTCAGGGAACATGCAGCCCGGGCCGGGTTTGAACCGGATTTGACCCAGGGGGATAAAATCTTCCAGGCCTTGCTGGATACACCCCAGGGTCTGTGGGTGGGCAAGGCAGACACTGACAACCCCATGGCCAGTATTAAAACTGCCTCGGGGAAGCTGGAAATTTTCATTCCCGAGCTTGCGGATCAGGCAATGAATCTGAACCCTGATGCTGAAACTAAAGATCTAAGGCTGCCCGATGCGTTCCCCATGGTCCTCAATGCCGGCCGGCACACCAAATACACCATGAATTCTCTGATGCGCAATCCGGAATGGAATAAAGGAAAACGCGATTGTACCATTGCCGTAAATCCTTCTGATGCTGAAAAGTTGAGCCTGAAAGACGGCATAAAGGCACGAGTAACCACTGCTGCCGGCTCAGAAATTGGCGAAATTCAAGTTAGTAGCCAGGTTGCAAAAGGCATGGTCCTTATTCCCCATGGATTTGGATTCACCTATAAGGGTAAGATCTGGGGAATCAATGTGAACCGGCTTACAAAAAACACTCACAGGGATCCCATCGGCACTCCTCTTCACCGATATCTGCCCTGCCGAGTGGAAAAGATGGAATAAAATCGGTAGAAATGTGTCGAGAATGCACATTAAACCAATTGTTTAAGGAAATAAAAATGGATAATTCGCTCATTCAATTGATGGGAAAATATCAAAGGGGAAACAGGCCGGTATTCCATACCAGCCCCTTTTTACCATTGACGCACATACGTGAAAAAAAGTTGTCCTTTAATGATATTATGAAAGAGTCCGGTCCCATGACCCAAGCGGCCTTAATGAGTTTTGAGTTCGGCTTCGAAAATACAGTATTGCCCTTTGACCTGAATGTGGAAGCTGAAATTTTGGGCGCCGGGGTTCGATATCACGAAGGGTTCGATGGACATCCTGTATTTCCAACCATTGCTGAAAAACCGGTTTCATCGGTTAAGGATATCCATATTCCGGATGATCTGGAACAAAGTGGCCGGATGCCGGTACTTTTGGAATCGATTCGTTCGATCAGGGAGCAGGCTCACAACAAAGGGGCAATCGGCGCATTCATGACCGGTCCTTTTACGCTGGCCGGGCAAGTGATGGATATGGACAAACTATATGTAATGCTTTTGAAACAGCCAGAATTGTCCCGGAAAATTTTTGAAAAGCTTACAAAATTGATTCTTAAATTAAAAGAAGTATACATCCGTGCCGGCATTGATTTTATTTTTATAGTAGAGGGGGGAAGTGCCGCCATCTCTCCCAAAACATTTCGAGAACTGATTTTGCCCCAGATGCAGCGTATTTTTGAATCTAAAGAAGTTCCTCACATTGCATATATTTCTGGTAATACAAATACTTTTGAAGAATTTATATCGGCATGTGACCCGGATGGGATTGTCCTTGGAGCGGAATCCAGTGTTGAAACGGCCAGGGGGCTTTTGCTCAAATCGATACCGCTGTTCAGCCCATGCGGCAGCTACGACATGATGGCGACTGCCACACGGGCAAAGGTCATTGAAACAGTCAATCGCCATCTGGACAAGGGCTTTATAACCGCGGGGCCACCGGCGGATATCTACCCTCCTGCAAAGATTGAGAACATCAAGGCTTTTGTCGAGGCTGTACAAGTGTATAAGGCTTAGGCCCGCAAATAGCTATAGGCCAAGAGCGGCTCCTATCGGCCGATTAAATTTTAAACAGGGACAGGGGCGACGGGCAGAACTCCTCCATTTGTGCAAGATCGCCGGCAGCACAATATCCCTTGGAAAGATACCCGTGTTCAAGACCCTTTTGGGTAATGACCTGAAGATGGGTATGATAAAACCAGTTTCCATTTTCATTGAAATCACCGATATGGGAGAAGGCTGTTCCTGCCTTAACTTTTGTACCGACGGAAGGAAGGGTTTCTTTGTTTAAATGGCCGTAAAAGCTGTAAAAAGTTTCAAAATCGGGGCTTTCATGCATTAAAAGGACATGGGCGCCATAATTTCCTTCACCGGCTTCGTATCCGCTTTCCTTGACCCTGGCATCCAAAGGAGAGTGAAGGGGGGTGCCCAATGGAACAATGATATCCAGTCCCAGATGGTAGAACCGTTTTTCCGCAACCATCTGGGGGCAGGGTGACAGGACTATCTCCCGGTTTTCAAGATATGAGGAAACACCCCATGTGTGCCTGTCTTTCATCATCTTGTCCAACCGTTTTTGAAATCCTTTCTGATCCCTGACATCAATTTTTTCATGGGTATCATTGCCATCAAAAAGGGTGGAGTGCACCGACATATCAACTTCCAGCGGATCACCTGTCAGATTTTTGAAAATGGGTTGAATATCAATTTTTTCACTGTATGCAATATAGGGGTATTTCATCATTTTATCCTGCCCTAGGAAACCGGGAAATTATTTGTTTTTATAAGTCCTGGCACCTGAACCAGAGGACAACCATCCGCATCTGTGATAATGTCGGCTGGAAACTCAAATCTTTCATCCAGTCCTTTGTAATATGACAAATCATAACAGCCAAGCTTTATTTTAAGCTGTCCATTATCATTAACAAAAGATGAGGTCAAACCATAATCCACCTCGCCCAGCCGGGTTGAAATAATATATCTGGGAATTTCCCTTCCCGATCCTTCCCTTCTGACTTTTGTGGCAATGTCAACAACATCATAGGAATCCACAGGATGCTTGCTGTTCCATTCCTGCTGAAGGGGAAGCCCTGCAGCATAGAGATGATGAAATTCTATCCCTGCTTTTCGCAACCCATGGGCAAGAGCGTGAATGTGAACATCAGCATCATTGACACCCCCTAAAAGTGCCGTGTTGCAATAAACGGTTATTCCTTTGTTGTTAAGCCTTCGAACCAGTTTTTCATGGGCGTTTGTTATTTCATCGGCCAGGGTAAACCATGTTTCGATTTCCAGCCTTAGGGGATTCACCACACAAAGCCTGTTCAGATCTCCAAGCGTATTGGTCACAGCCCTTGTATAGGCTTTTGGTTTGTTATTAAACTTTGGGCTGAACAGACGGACAGCATTTACATGGGGAATATTTTGAAGTTTTTTGATGAGGGGCTTTATATAAAAAAGACAGTCTATTGCGTCTGTTTTCATGGCATTGCTTGATGAAATGATCACATCGGTAATCCGATCATCGGATCTGATGTAGTCAATTTGCTCCTCGCCAGCCCGGACATCAATCTCAACCCTTGTTTCATGGAGCCGCAAAATTTTTTCAAAAGTTGAGTTGGCACCGGCGCCTACAATGGACGGCCCTGTCTGTCTTTGGCTGAGCAATTCGAACCTCAGCCTTTTGATATCATCTGGCGAGGCCGATTTTTTTTCTGTCACTTCTGCTGGGGTGACTTCTCTTTTGGGTCTGTCTCCATGGAGAAAAGAAACATCTCCGATCTTTGCCATATACTGGATATCTATTGTGCCCTCATCATTTACCCTTATATTGGTGAGCTCATTGGCAAGGGGGGCAAAACCCTTAAAATAATCTGGCGTATAAGGGGTTCTGATCCAGACAAAATTTTCACTGTCTTTCACCTTTTCCACTGCCCACCCGCTGGTATACCAGTCCATTTTTCCGATGGGGGTTGCCGTGCAGATTCTCGGGATCACCCTGTCTGACAGATGCGCGCGAAGGTGATTGGCAATTTTTATCCCCTCGGACAGGGTACTCCAGTAAATACTGTTTCCATGGATGGGGCTGCAGGGGATATAAATATAATGGAGTTCAGCACCGGCACCCCGCAGCAGGCTGAAAAGTCTTACAAGTTCAGGGCCTTTGTCGTTGCAGTTGCTCAAGAACGGCGTTTGGATATAGACCGCAATCCCGTTGTTGACAAGATCAGAAATAATATCAAGGCTTTCGGGGGACACTTCATCGGGATGAATAAAATGGGTGGCCACTTCCATGCGTTTGCCGTGCTGCTGGAGTTCAAAGCTTTTTTGCTTGAGATATTTCAGATAAGCGGATTCATTTTCAAGAAAAAGATCCGGATAATAGGCAACAGATCGTGTGGCAAGACGAATGGTCTGAACATGATCCACCTGCATGAGTCCGTCCAGGGTGGCTGCCATATTGGCCCTGTTCATAAAAGGATCACCCCCGGTCACCACAATTTCTTTGATGGATGGAGAATTTTTGACATGTTGAACTGCTTTTTTAACATCCGCCACACAGGGATTTTGTTCATTTCTGGAATCCTTGTGTTTTCTAAAGCAAAACCGGCAATAAACAGGGCATCCCATGTTTAAAAGAAAGATGACACGGTTCTGGTACATCTGTTCTAACAACCCGTCATGGAATTGTCCGATCCAGGTGTTGGTATGCCCTCCTGAATCCAGTTCTTCGACAAAGGGCAGATACTGGTAGGCCACATCCTTTGAAACCATCATCTGGCGAATGGTATGACGGGATAACCTTACCGGGTATGTTTCAATCACCTGTTGAAGTTGTTCTCTATCCTTTTCAGGAACTGCAATGTGAGTGGTCTTCTCAAGCTGTTGGGTATCTTTAATGGAAACATATCCATGTCCGGGCAGAACCTGTTCAAGGATTGCCATGAGCATGAGATGGGGGATCTCAATATCTTTGATTGTAATTTTTTTCATCTCCCCATTAACGATAACGGATAAAATATGCGTAAAAAACCCCTTTGGATCATCCGGGTACCCGGTTTTTTCCAAAAGCGTTGAAAATCTTTGCCCACCGTCGCCCTCTCCCGTGATACTGCAGAATTGTTTTCCTGCAAGCGGTATCGTCCCATAGATATCCAAAAATTCAATTGCAGCACCTTCCAAACAAGCAAGACTCACCCTGGTTTTTTTTCCTGAATGTTTGAACTCTATGTTTAGCGAACGATCATTACTTTCCATTGCAATCTTCCTTTACAGCCGTACTTATGCCTTATACAAATAATATACGGTATCATTGCCAAAACCGTACCCCATAACCTTTCCCAGTATCTCATCTTCATTTCCCGGTTCAATTTGAATGACCAGGTATTCTTTAGAAGATTTGGAATCATAAACCTTTCTTAGGGCATGATTTTCCTTCTTCAAATATTGATATGCCCTAAGGGATTCAGAAAAAATAGACTCTGCCTCTCCGGATGATATTGAAGTGCTCACATCATTTTCAAAAATGATATAGCCCATTAAAGGATCAAGATTTTTTTTAATCCAGTCAAAGCTTTTTTTGATTATTTTATCGTCTGAATAATCCTTAAACATACTTCTTTTACAACCTTCTATCCCAACACTTGTGGTGAAATTCCATTGTTCTACCCGGTTCTAACGTGTTTAAATAACCTTATGTCCTGTGCTTACACTTTAAGCAATCGGCAGTTCTTCTGTGAAACTTTCATGGCCACCTCATCACCCCGCCTGTATGGAGATCGCTTGACAAAATTAATCGCATGCAGCACCAGTTTGTTCTCAAGTTCTACAAAATAACTGACTTCTCCTCCCATATAACTGCGATCCACTATTTTTCCAAAAAAAACATTCTCCCCTGGTTCCGGGAGGTATTCGGCTCTGTAATCCAGGATAAATTTTTGCGCCCGGATGACCATTTCCACCTTGTCCCCTTTGTTAAATGCTCCTGCCGGAACCGCAAGACAATGCGTTTTGTCGTCCAGGGTTACACCCAAAAGGTCGCCCTGTTTCTCATCTACAAGGGCATCCAGAAAATTGGAATGCCCTAAAAAATCAGCCACAAAATGGTTGGTTGAATTATTGTAAACTTCTTCAGGGGTTCCCTGCTGCTGGATAAATCCGTCTTTCATGACAACCACCTTATCCGACATGGACAAGGCTTCTCTTTGATCATGGGTAACAAAAATTGTGGTCACGCCCAAATCCTGTTGCAGGTTGTCAATTTCTCTTCTCATGTCCTCTCTTAAATTTTCATCAAGAGCAGATAAGGGTTCATCCATCAATAATACATCCGGTTCGATAACAATGGCCCTTGCAAGGGCGATCCGTTGCTGCTGGCCGCCGGATAACTGGGAAGGCATCCTGTCCCCGACCCCGGGAAGCCGGACTGTTTCCAATGCTGTTTCCACCTTTTCTTGGATGATGGCCTTTGAAATATTCCTGTATTTAAGCCCGAATGCCACGTTATCAGAAATGGTTTTATGGGGGAAAAGTGCATAATTTTGAAATATCATCCCCAGGTTTCTTTTGTGTATGGGGGTGTCATTTATTCGTTTGCCCTTGATATAAATATCTCCGAGGGTTGGCGATTCCAAACCTGCAAGCATCCGCAATAGTGTGGTTTTTCCGCATCCCGACGGCCCCAGAAGTGTTACCAGAGACCCTTCCGGAATTTTTAGATCCATCTTTTTAACCGCAACAACTTTTCCAAACCGTTTTTCAATACCTGTAAATTGCACAAATGCAGGGTCTTTTTCCTGTTTCAAAACCATACTCTCCCAACTTATTTTGGATAAAAATCTTCAGAACCCGGTTAAACCATGATCAGGTAAACCATAATCGGTTAAATGCTAACCGTTTAAATGTTAACCGGAAAAAATAGTATCCGGTAATCCCCAGGTTCTGAAGATGATTGTGGTTGATTTATTTGCCGGCCATAATCCGGTCCCATTTTTCCGCCCAATCAAGCTGGTGGCCATTCCAATATGCCGGGTCTGCAAATTTATAACCCTCTAACTTGCCTGTGGGGTCAAATGCCGGTAGCTTTTTGATTTCGTCGGGCATGTCAACTTTTGTCGGGTCAAGACTTGGCGGATAGCCCATGCCTATGGAAACAGCTTTGGCAGCCTCGGGATCAAGCATGAAATTGAGGAGTTTTTGAGCCACATCAAGGTCTGTTCCTTTTAGTACATACATGTATTCCATCCAGGAATAAGTGCCTTTGGGTGCAAGATATCCAATGGGATGACCCTCTTTTTGCAATAATCCCACCCTGCCTGACCAGGCAACCGTTGCATAAATATCACCATTTCCCAGAAGACTCATCAGCTCGGAACCCGATGCCCAATATTTTTTTATCATTCCTCTTTGTTCTTTTAAAGCCGCCCAGACGGCTTTCTCATCTTTGATATTATTGGGGTCCTGCCCGGTATGAAGCGCGGCATACCACATGTTGGTTATGTGGTCTCCACCCCATGACCCCAGTTTTCCATCAAGACTCTTGTCATATAACAAAGAGGCACCCAGTTCCTCCGCTTTTTCCTTGGATATTTTATCCGTGTTATAGGCAATGCCGGTCTGGCCCAGATCATAGGGAACAGCGGAAAGAGTTCCACCACTGATTCCTTTAAGGGTGTTTGTCATTTTGCTCATTACATTTTTAAGATTGGGTATTTTGCTTTCATCCAATTGGACACCAAAGCCTAAATCTGTGTAGCGGGCATAATCATAAACAGCACTTAAATGGGCTATGTTGAATTCTCCACCGGGCGGATAGGAAGCTTTTACCTGTGTTAAAAATGCGGCCATACCCGTAAATGCTGCATCAATAACTTTAGTTCCGGTGGCTTTGGTAAATGGATCAAAGGCAAACTTTCTTAAGGCTTCAGAAGTGGAACCGCCCCAGGAATGAAGGGTGATGGAATTTTTGCTGGCCAATACATCTTGCACAAGACCGAAAGGTCCGCCCAAAAGGCCCATTGAAGCACCGGAGATCGTAAGAAATTTCACAAAATCACGTCTTGAAATATTTCCTGCTTTATAGCTCTCAACCACATCATCCAACTTCTTTTCCAGATCTTTTTTCATTTTGTCTCCTTTTACCAAACAGTTAAAAGTTCAAACACTAAAATTCAAAAACCCGAGGGTTCGGCATCCGGTGTCTGCACCGCTTATCTTTATATTATTTCCCCCTTGCAAACCGCCGGGTCAAATATCCGGCAAGCAAAGGAGTTGATACGGTTAAAATGATCATGACCGTGCCAAGGGCGTTGATTTCAGGGCTGACAGAGTTGCGTAACATACCAAATATTTTTACGGGAACGGTTTGATTTTGTGCCGTAGCCCAGAACAAAGTTGCGGTTACGTCGTCAAAGGAAATGGTGAAGGCGAACAGCATCCCGGCAAAAATAGCCGGTGCCAGCAGGGGGAAGGTAATTTCCATGAATGTTTGAAACGGGTTTGCCCCAAGGGATAATGCTGCTTCCTCATATTCTTTTTTAATGCCCACAAGCCTTGCCTGGACAATGAGAAGAACATAGGGCAGGGTTAAAACAACGTGGCCTATGAGCAGCAGAGCAAAACTCTTTGGTTGTTGCAGCCATCTGATAAACAACAGCAGGGCAACCCCCAATACAACTTCCGGAATCATGATGGGCGCAATTAACAAGGTGTTTATAAATTCCTTACCCCGAAATTCATACCGAATAAACGCCATGGCAGCCGGTACGCCAAAAGCGGTTGACAACACCGCTGTGCAGGACCCCAGCACCAAAGAATTTTTAAACGCATCCAAAATGGTAGAATTGTGGGAAAGTTTCACAAACCACTTAAAACTGAATCCTTCCATTGGAAAGGAGCCAAACTGCTGGGGGTTGAATGAAAGAATGATAACGGCAATAATCGGGGTAAACATCCAGATATAAACAAGGAGTGTAAATAATCTTATCAATGACCATCCTGAAATAAATTTTTTCATTACTTACGACTCATTGCTTAAGGTTTTAAATATTTGGTTGATTCCCATATACCGATTATAGGTGTAGACAATAATCATCAACAGCACCATTAAAATGACACTGATAGCCGAACCGAACGGCCAGTCAAGGGTTCCAATCACTCTTTTAAAAATCAGATTGGCGATCATTTCATTTCCGGGGCCCCCTAAAATCATCGGGGGAAGGTATGTTCCGCAGGTCAATACGAAAACAAGCAGGCAACCTGCACTCACACCCGGCAGACTCAAGGGGAGTGTCACTTCTTTAAAGGCCTGCCACTCGGTGCATCCAAGACTTTTGGCAGCCTCGGTAAGGCTTTTGTCGATCCCATCAAGGCTGACATAAATATTTAAAATCATAAAGGGGAGAAGGTATTGCAAGAGGCCCATGATGACCGCCCCTTCATTATACAGCATGGCAATGGGAGTCGAGATAACATGAAACTTCAACAGCAGATGATTTATCAACCCGGAATCTCCCAGGATGTTTATCCAGCTTAAGGTTCTGATGATAAAGCTGATCCAGAACGGCAGCATGACCAGCAACATAAGAAAGGGTTTGAATCGGGAGGTTGTCTTGTAAAAAAAGTATGCCGGAACGTAACCGAAAACCAGACACAGAACAACCGTCTCAACAGCAACCCGGAGCGTGGAAATAAGGATGGAGGGATAAAAAAAATCTTCAAAAAACTTGGCATAATTGCCAAATTGAAAGGCCGGGATATCGGCTCCGCTTGGGGCTCTGAGCCAAAAACTGTATACAATCACAAAACAGATAGGAACCACCAGGAGAAAAAAGACAGCGGTCAAAGAGGGGGATAATAAAACCCAGGGTTTCCACGATTTGTCTTTCATTCAACCATCCTTTATGTTGTTCTGATTTTTACTGTAATTACGATTGAATACAGCAATTTTTATACCGCCCCATGGAATAATATGATAAGTTATTGAAAACAAAAAGATTTGCTATTGCGGAAAATCGCAGTAAATATGACAATGTGGATCTTGATTCATATCCGAATCATCAATCTGTGCTCAAGTCACTGAAATAATAGAGTATAGGGTCTGATTTAAATGTGGATCAAGTCGGTCTCTGTCAAAAAGCCTATGAAAAGGGGGTTTCTGACTTATTGATACAATAATGAATCGTTAATGATTTTTTGTAATAGAAATGACATGCTTTTTAAATTTTCTGACCACCGAAGGCTGACTGATCCCTAAAAACAGGGCTGCCTCCCGGGTGCTCCGGCATTGTATAGCCGCCTGCATCAGCATCTCATTTTCAATGGCCCATATTTTATCTGGCAACTTCGTGCTCTCTTTCATGGGAAGAGCTTTTGGTTTTGCGGTCATACTCTTGCTCAATGCGGTTATCAGATAGTCGTCCAAAGACCTTCTGTCACACATGACAATCGCCTGTTTTATGATATTGATTAATTCTCTGACATTTCCCGGAAAAGCATAGGTTTGAAGACTGTTAAAGGCTTTATAGCCTATCTTTGCCCTTCGGTTGTACTTCTTGTTATATTTTTTAAGATAAATTCGAATCAGCTCAAGGATATCTTCCGGTCGGTTTCTCAATGGCGGAATTGACAGCGTAAAGGTATTGAGCCTGTGAAGAAGATCCAGCCTGAATTTTTTGTTTAATGTTCTATGGTCAAGATTCCGGTTTGTGGCGGCAATGATCGAGCAATCTATTCTTTTGGGGGCGATACCGCCAATGGGCATAATTTCCTTGTCATCCAGGCACTTCAATAGTTTTGCCTGTACTCCCATTGACATGTCTCCGATTTCATCAAGAAAGATTGTTCCCCCGCAAGCCAGTTCAAAAAGCCCGAGCTTTCCCTCTTCACTGGCTCCTGTAAACGCTCCTTTTTCATACCCGAACAATTCTGCCTCTAAAAGATTTTCCGGCAGGGCTGCACAGTTAATCTGAACAAAGGGTTTTTTGCTTCCCCTGCTATGTTGATGAATAAACTTTGCCAGCAAGCCCTTGCCGGTCCCGGATTCTCCCTGGATCAGAATATTGGAAGCTTTAATGGCAGCTAGTTTTAAGGCAAGCTCCAGCGTATGCTTCATCGAATCACTTTCGGCCACAATATTGTTGTCTTTTAATTCAAGCAGGCCTAACCCGGTGAGCTCATCCTTTATTTTGTCAGATTCCTGCCGTGCAACGGCAAGCTGTTTTCTCATGCTTTCGATAAGGGAAATATCGCGTTCATTTACAACGACAAAAACAATATTATGCTGATCATCAAAAACCGGGGTTCCGGTCACCAGCAACATGTATTTTGATCCTGGTGTGGTTTGAACCACACTAACCTGCCGTTTTGTCTCAAGTACTTCCTGGGTGACAGACCTGTTAATCCGCCGTTCTTTTACCAGGGCCCGAACGTCTTTGCCCAGAACCTCGGATATTTTTACGCCATTTAATACTTCAGCGGCCCGATTGAGTTTAAGGATTATTCCATCCGCGTCACAGATCATCAACCCGTCAGCCGATCTGTCAAAAATTGTCTGAAGATATTTCATGGTCATCTGTGAGGCATTATTTTTCATGGACAGTGTTTCTTTCATAGACAATTTTTCCGTTAAAAATAGTCATATCAACTTGTGTCTCCGCAATTGCATCCGGATCAATTTTAAAGATATCCTGGTCAAGAACAATCATATCAGCAAGTTTGTCCGTTGAAATGGATCCGACACGATCACCACACCCGGATGCCACAGCCGGTGTGATTGTATACCCTTTAACCGCCTGATCAACACTGAGTCCCTCTTCCATATACCATCCTTTTTTGGGGGTATGATTCATCCTTTTTCTAGTAACAGCCGAGTAAATTCCTGCCAGGGGATTGGGGTCTGCCACGGGTGCATCCGAGCTGAGCATCAGTGGAACACCCGTTTTTAAAATGCTTTTCAGGTTATAGGCATATTTTCCCCTTGGTCCTACGCATTCATCAATCATTGAGATATCAAGGCTTAAATTGTTGGGTTGACAGGATACAGCCACATTTTTCAACTTTGAAAGTTTTTCAAGATCTTCGGGCAGGATCATCTGAACGTGCTCAATACGGTGGGGGATGGTACATCGTGTCTTTCCAAGGCACTCAATTTTTGTGAACATAGCAATGATTTCTTTATTGGCCCTGTCTCCGATGGCATGCACCATAACGCTTAATCCGGCCTGATCTGCTTTCAGCACAGCCTTTTCAATTTGTGCCACCGGTGTCAGGGGCATCCCGTACCCGGCATCCAGATATTTTTGTGTCATCCAGCCGGTTCTTGCGCCCATACCACCGTCTGAAAAAAACTTTAAACAGCCTATTCTTAAGAGATCATCTCCAAACCCTGTGGTAATCCCCAGATCGATTGCCTGATCTGTCATTTCACCGGGAAGGCCCGCATGGCAACGGATATTCAGCCGCTTTTCCCGGGCGAGACTCTGCCACGCCTTTAAGGCATCGGCCCCGTCAAGCCCCCCCATGAGCCGGATATCATGAATTGATGTCAGCCCCAGTTTATGGGCATCAGAAATGGCTTTTTGCATATTTTCAAGCAATGTTGCCCTGGAAAGTTCGGGTAAAACATTTCGGATCAAATTTGCGGCCAGTTCCTTTAAAACGCCGGTGGGACGGCCCTTGGCGTCCTTTTCAATAACACCGTCCTTTGGATCAGAACTTGCCGAATTGATATTGGCAAGCTTCAACCCAAGAGAATTGGCAACGGACAAATGAAGATCACATCTCCAGATACAGACTGGATTATCCGGTGCGATTCTATCCAGATCATAACGGTCAGGCATTTTATTTTCCGGCCAGTCCGATTCGTTAAATCCCTGGCCCACTATCCAACACCCCTTTCCGAGGGTTAGCGCTTTGTCTGCGACAGCCTCTTCCATTTCACCAAAAGAACCGGCAGACGAAAGATCAATACTGTCATAGTTCAATGCCCACTCATAAAAATGAAAGTGTGTATCTATAAATCCCGGTAATACCAGTCTTTTATTCAGATCAAGCAGGTGAGTGTTTTTTCCTGACAGCTGCAAAACATTTTTGTCAGATCCAAAACTTAAAATCCGATTGCCTGATATGGCCACGGCCTGGGCCAGAGGGTGCGCATCATTCTGGGTTTGAATATTGCCATTATATAAAATAATATCCGGTATAGATCTCATTACATTACAAATCCTTGTTGGAAGGGATCATTATTTTCAACTAGGAAATGATGAACACCGGTTAAATAGGCCATGCCTTTAATCTGAACAATGAAGCCATCCATGGAACCGATCTTTTCTTTTTTTACAATCATTGCATCAAAAGAGGTTCCCAGGGGGCTGTAATTGACATATCGCTGGTTCATTTTAATTTTGCCATAATGGTGAAGGAGTGTTAATTTTGCCGCAGTTCCCGTGCCGCAGGGCGACCGATCCGCATGGGATTCTCCATAAATGACCATGCCCTTACCAGAGGGGTTACCATCCTTATAGTGGGAATCATAAAATTCTGTGACATCAATGGTTTTGACATCCGGCCTGACAGGGTGTGATACTGTGAGCTGTTCATTGGCAGCATCAATAATCTTCATGCCCAGATCAATTAAAGCCGCCTTGTTTTCCAAAGAAGGTTCCATGCTAATCCCAGCTGAATCAACCATGGCAAAGAAACCGCCCGTACAGACAAGATCCGCTTTTATGGTTCCAAATTTCTCAACTTCAATTTGTTGACCCGTAGCATAAACAAAGGAGGGCACCATATTGATGGCTATGGAAAAAAGCGTATTATTTTTGACCACTACTCGGGCATCCATAAGCCCCGACGGGGTATCCACAAGCACATAGTTTTCCCCCTGTTCAAGGGTTAAAAATCCTGTTCTTGCAAGGGTTGCGATAGCGCCAATGGTTGCATGGCCGCAAAGATAAGGATATCGCTTACCATCCATGTAGATCAGTCCGAACCTTGCATTTTTTGTTACATTTTTTGTTACCATTGCCGCAAGAATTTCTTTAGACCCTCTGGGTTCTTTTGTCAAAAGACACCTGACATGATCATAACGGGATTTAAACCATTCAAGTTTATCCATCATGGTTTTCCCTTTAATATCGCCCAGGCCATTTACGATCAGGCGCGTGATTTCCCCTTCTGTATGGGAATCAATGGTTGTAATGCACTTGCCAAAATCCTTTGGAAACTTCGAAAAATCATTAAAAAATTTCAATAGAGATAATCCTTAGAAAAAGATTAAATAAAATTTTTCCTGCCACGATCACAGTTAAATTGTAATAATAAATTATTTTCGATTAAACGCTATCAATTTTCTAAAACAAACACAAAGCTTATATTTCTTAAAAAAAAGAGATATTTGTGAAGAAGTTTGCTCAATTCCCTTCTCACGTTGTATCTGTCACGGGTGAGTCTGAACTAAAACAGTGGACAATCGAAAGAATGATCATCGACTCTATGCCATTCACGGCGCATATCGTCAATGGTATCCATGAGGTTCTTGTACCATAGAGATTTTACAAATCAAAACTTGTGTTTCAAAAAAAATAGATTATTCTGTAGAGAATACATTTTTTCATCGGTATCATTGATCCGTGATAAACATCACAAAATAAGGAGAATAAAATTGAAAGTTGTTGGATTTAACGGCAGCGCCAGGAAAAAAGGGAATACAGCCTGTTCTTTGAATACGGTTTTTGCAGAATTGGAAAAGGCTGGTATTGAAACGGAGATGATCCATGTGGGTAAAGAAAAGGTCCAAGGATGCATCGCCTGCTACGGGTGTGCAAAAAAACAGAATGAAGCCTGCACCATGAAGGATGATCCGGTAAATGAATGGATTCAGAAGATGAAAGAAGCCGATGGCATTCTGCTGGGCTCTCCGGTCTATTTTTCCGGTGTGGCAGGGACAATGAAGTCTTTTCTTGACAGGGCCTTTTTCGTTTCCTCGGTCAACGGCGGGCTGTTCCGGCACAAAGTTGGCGCCGCTGTTGCTGCTGTCAGAAGATCCGGGGGAATCCCTACGGTTGATACACTTAATCACTATATCAACTACTCCGAGATGATCATGCCTTCTTCAAACTACTGGAATGTTGCCCATGGTTTTAACCCGGCTGAAATGGAGCAGGACGGTGAAGGTAAACAGATCATGGAAGTGCTCGGAAAAAACATGGCATGGATCATGAAAGTTATTGACCACGGAAAAGAGCAGTTTCCCGCCCCTGGGCCTGTTGCTAAAACAATGACCAATTTTATTCGTTAGTGTTTTAAAAATAGGGGATTGGGAAGGTTTCAATCCCCTGTTTCAAAATTTTCTTGAGGCAGTACCTATAATATTCATCCTGTGCGGTTGTTGGAATTTTTGAAAAAGACCATTAACCCAAGAGACAAACATCATTTGTCAATATCTTGTGATGCATGTTAGATATTTATCAATGACAGATGATATTCCTAAGGCCCCCTTTCATAAATCGGGAAAAGAAAACTTTGAGTTTGAGGTGTTATTCCTTACGCATCTTTTTTCAAGAAACCACAGGCTGTCCGGACCGCTAGTCATAAAAAAGGCCCGATGCGATGAATGCGGCAGTTGTTTTCAGGTCTGTCCCCAGAACGCCATTGCGTTTTTTGGGACCATTTAAATCAAAAATCGAATAATGTAGCAGATGCTACAGACGGGTAAATGGAAATTTCATATATTGAGAGTTGAAGTGGTGCAAAATATCATCAATTAATTAAAAGGAGAATGGATCATGAACGTATTGGTAACTTATTTCAGCCAGAGTGGAAACACAGAAAAAATAGCCAACGCCATCTGCGAAGAAGCAGCAAAGGCCAGTGATGCCGACTTGAAGAAACTTGAAGAACTCACCCCCGATATGGTTGCAGAATATGATTGTATTTTTATTGGTTCACCTCTGCACTCAGGAAGCCTGGCAGCACCGGTAAAAGAATGTTTGGGTGTTCTCAAGGAAACTTCCGGTCAGCAACTGGCGGGTTTTATTACCCATATGGCCCCTGCCTACCCAGAACAGGATATGGAAGCCTTTGCAGAACCCATGAAAGCCGCATGCAAAGAAAAAGGTATCGAATATAAAGGCTGTTTTGACTGTCAGGGCTTTCTGGCTGAATCCATGCACGCCATAGTGCAAAAAAAACTGAATATGGATGATGATCAGTGGTCAGAAATGGTCAAGCAGATGACCGGCTGTCCGCGCCAGGAGGATGTGGAAAACGCCAAAACATTTGTTAAAGAGCTCTTTGCATAAAAAGGAAAGCCGGAATTAAATATAGATTCCATTTTGCGTGTTTTTCATTTCGTTTTCCGCATTACTTTAGATGGCGTATATGCAATTATACGCCATCTATTTAACGCGTTTTGGACAGGATAAGCTATAAAATCTGGAATTGCTGATAAAGTGATTAAGATGGGTGAGGCGCTGCCCGAATTTACACTTCCCGATGTACAAGGCAATAGGGTAAGCATCAAAAATGCTTCTTGAAAAAGGACCCCTGACCTTATTTTTCAATTCTTGCCTGGTCAGCCAAATTCTTTCCTCATTATTTTTCTACCTGAAGGATATCTCGGACCGGCAGGTTCTGACCCGGGAGTTACAGATCATCTGCTTGAAGATTAATTATTATGGATCGGTCAGGGTAAACATGGTAGCCTGACTATTAAGTATAAACTAAAATAATAATGCCTGATGCATGAAAGGAAAAATATGGGTTGTTTATGTCAGCAAATTGCCGGGGACGATATTGAGCTGTCTCCAACTTGTATCGGTAACCTTTGGATATTTGAAAAACTTGCCCCGGAAGATGTTCGAGCGCTTGCCAAAAAAGCGTTGAGAAAAAAAATGAAAAAAGGGGAAACCGTATTCATGCAGGGCGATTCCGCCAACGAAGTCTTTCTCATCAAAGGGGGGCGCATTAAACTTACCAAAGTACTTGAGAACGGAACCGAACTGATGCTCGATCTGAGAAAATCCGGGGACTTTGTCGGAGAAAATATGTTTTCGGATGAAGGCGAATATCCTGTCAGCGCTGTCTGCCTTGAGGATACACTGACCTGTGGTTTTACCCGGAGCCAGTTTGAAGAACTGGTGCTCAAGCACCCAAGGGTTGGCCTCCAGGTCATTAAAACCCTGAGCGAACGAATTTCCTGGCTGACCACCCGGGTTGGCAACCTTGCGGTAACAAACATTGAGGACCGCCTTTACCGGGTACTGAGCAATGTTGCAAAGGAACACGGAGCCCAAAGCCCCAAAGGGGTGGTGATTCAGTTCCCCTTGACCCACGAAGACTTGAGTTTTTTAACGGGTGCCCACAGAGTTTCAGTTACCCGGGCCATGAAAGCGCTGAAAGAGGCAGGTAAAATTGTCCTGGAAGGCAAACGGCTTATCCTGCCGGCCTTAACCATCGCTTAAGCGGTAAGGAAATTAGCAGATGAGGTTGACACCTTGAACTCGAAAATCTCAATGATCTTAAAAATGCAATGCTTTTAGGGTAAGGGTCAAGGTTGAATCATCCACCTTAGCCCGGCGGGTCTGAATCAAGTGATATTTAATTGTTAACTTATAAAGGAAGTATTCTGAAATGCCTCACATCAATAATCCCATGGAAATTTTCAAGTTGCTGAATGGGACAAACTGTAGAGAATGTAATGAAAAAACCTGTCTGGCATTTGCCGTGGCAGTGTTTAAGGAAAAAAGACCGATACATGCATGTCCTTATCTTGAAAAAGAGGTGACTGACAAGTATGGAGGGGAAATTTTAAAACCCAATACTGTTGACGAATATAAGACAGAAGCCATTCAAGCCTTAAAACAGAAGATAACTGCAATTGATCTTTCCGAAGCAGCAGAACGCCTGGGGGCAAAGTTTTCCAATGAGAAACTGACCCTAAAGATTTTTGGTAAGAATTTCAGCGTTGATACCAAGGGCAACCTGTCGTCTGAAGTTCATATCAATGCATATATGGTCGTACCGGTATTGAACCATATTTTGAACAGCAGGGGTAAATCTCCCCATGGGGATTGGATTACCTTCCGGGAGTTGACCGGCGGGCCTTCCCGGTATGCGCATTTTCAGCAACGTTGTGAAACGCCGCTGAAAAAGGTTGCCGATACCTATACGGATTTTTTTAAAGATATGCTGGCGATTTTTGACGGGAAAAAAATAGACAGTCATATCAGTTCTGATATTTCAATTGTTTTGCATCCCCTGCCGCTTTTTCCTGTAATGGTCTGCTACTGGAAACCGGAAGATGGTCTTGAATCCAGTCTTCACATCTATTTTGATTCTGCATCTGATGACAATCTTGATATTGAATCCACCTATACATTGATTGAAGGTATTGCACTGATGTTCGAGAAAATTGCTTTACGGCATGGTGTTTAAGGGCCCCAACTTAAAATAAGTTTTGTTCTATAAACTTTGGGGTCCTAAGCAAGTTTAAGACGGAAGCGTGTTTAAAGAAAATAATCCCGCCCGGGTAGGAAGAAAATGGCCGGCCTTTGGCAAGGTCGGCCTGTTTTCTCCACTGGGAATCAGCCCGATGCAGTTCTTTGCCCTGGGTATTTGGTGAGGCCACCACCGTCACCCTGGATAAATTCTGTTAGGTCGAAGATCCGTCGGAAATTTGGGATAAGGCCAATCAATTAGGACCGGAAATTGCCGAGAAAAAAAACGGGTATTGATCTAGTGAAAGGGAGGACTCATGTCACAGAAAAATCAGATTGACGGAATAAAAGCCTGTGTATTCGATGCTTATGGAACCTTATTTGACGTTCATTCAGCAGTGGGCAAATACCGTGAGCAATTAGGAGACTCGGCGGACAAGGTATCCATGCTCTGGCGGACAAAACAGCTGGAATATACCTGGCTGCGCAGCCTGATGCAAGATCATGCCGATTTTTGGCAGGTCACCCAAGATGCCCTTGATTTCGCTTTTGACGCCACCCAGATATCAGATCCGGATCTGAGAGAGGGCCTGATGAATGCGTATTTGAATTTGGAAGCTTACCCCGAAGTTTCGGACGCATTGTTTCTTTTAAAAACCCGGGGATATAAATTGGCCATTCTGTCCAACGGCACACCTGACATGCTTGATTCAGCTGTCACAAATTCTGGTATAGCAGATTTAATAGATATGAACCTTTCCGTTGAAGATATTGGAATTTTCAAGCCTGATCCCAAGGTTTATCAACTTGCCGTTGATAAACTGGGTGTCCAGGCCCATGAAATCATATTCCAGTCTTCTAATGCCTGGGATGCGTATGGGGCTTCCGCATTTGGATTTAATGTTGCCTGGATCAACCGGTTTGGCCAGAGTAAAGAAAGACTGCCCGGCAATCCGGATTTTGAAATTAAAACCTTGATAGAATTAACAAAAATACTGAATTGAAGGTGAGCCTTTTGACAACCTGGTTTGGTTCAAGCCGTTCAGGCTGAGCAGCAACGCCTTTCAGGTCTGTCATCATGATAATCGCCTCTGGCCTCCTAATTCCATGGTCGATGGGTTCTTTCTGATCGAATCCATCCTTTTCGGCGAGATGTAACGGCCAAACATTTTCATTAGAAGAGCAGTCGGTTATGCCAGCTTTTTATGTTCTTTTCTAGGATGGCTGAATTCAGTGTTTGCATATTCTATGCACCTCAAATTACACCTTCCAGCCACCCGGCGGCACACACTTTTATTTCCATTGCATAATAACTGCAAATATGAAAAAATTTAAAACAACAATTTTAATAAAGGAACCCTATGACCGAAGAAATCCTAAGCAATGAATGTTCAGATCCTACCCAGACCTTAACAGTCGAGTTACCTTGTCAGATGGTTGAAAGGATTGAGAGATATGCCAAAAAAAATGAAACATCTGTGACAGGTGTCTTGATTGAGGCTTTGGACGGTTTTTTGCGAAAACAGAGATGATTTTATGAAAATACTGAAAAAAGATGAGCAAATTTGTTATTGCTTCGGATATACAGTTGCGGATATTGAATCTGATGCCTTAGCCAATTCACAGTCCTTGATCATGGAAAAGATTGTATCCGAAAAGAGGGCAGGGGGATGCAATTGTTCTAAGAAAAATCCTAAAGGTAGATGATGTATTTCTGATGTCCGCCAGGTGGTGGATAGAGTTCTTGGCAGGGGTGAGTCTTTAATAAAAATATAGGCCAGCCGATTATTTAACCCGCTGGCTGATACCCTGAATTTCCGCTTTATTGTAACGAGGTGGACGGCGTGACATCTAATTTCGCTTATAGACCCGTGATCACAGATATCCAGGCCCCTTTTTTATAAGTTCATCCGCTATCACAAGACGCCGTATATCCGATGTTCCCGCCCCGATTTCCAATAATTTTGCATCCCGGTAAAAACGATTGATGGGATAATCAAGGGTGTAGCCGTAGCCTCCGTGGAGTTGAAGTGATTCATCCGTTGCCTGGCTTGCCACTTGGCCTGCAAGCAAAATAGCTGCTGCCGCAAGTTTGTGGATTTCAGTTCCCCTGCCGCCCCGGTCAGATTTGCATGCAACCAGTGCCGACCGGTATATGAGCCAGCGGGCAGACTCAATCTGAGTATACATGTTTGCAAGCTTTGCCTTAACCATTTGAAAATCGCTTATGGGCTGATTAAACTGCTTTCTGGATTTGGTATATTTAAGTCCAAGTTCTAAAGCTGTCTGTCCAATTCCAAGAGAAATTCCGGCAACGGCCACTCGCTCTGTATCAAGTCCTGTCATCATGACATTGATGCCGCCGTTTATTTCTCCCACAACATTTTCCACCGGTACCCGGCAATCATTGAAGATCAGTTCACTTGTGGGGGAGCAGCAATGTCCCATTTTTTCTATTTTCAGGCCCGCTGAAAATCCAGGGGTGCCTTTTTCCACGATGAATGCGGTTATGCCCCTTGCGCCTTTATCAAGATCAGTTTTGGTGTATACCAAGGCAATGTCTGCTTCAGGTGCATTGGTAATAAACATTTTGTTGCCGTTAATTATAAAATTCTCCCCATCCCTTATTGCCGTGGTCTGAATACCGACGGCATCGGATCCTGCGCCGGGTTCTGTCAGCCCTAGGCAGCCAACAAGATCTCCGCTGCAAAGGCCCGGCAGATATTTTTGTTTTTGTTCCTTTGAGGCATTATGTTCAATGTTGTGGGCGCAAAGATTGGTGTGGGCGACATAGGAGAGAGCAATCCCGGGACAGACCCTTGATATCTGCTCCACCACCAGGGTAAAGGTGAACTTATCCATGCCGGATCCGCCGTACGCTTCGGGTATTCCGATGCCAAGAAGTCCCAGCTCTCCAAAGGTTTTCCATATCCCTTCAGGAAGGTGGCACTTCCGGTCAAGTTCATCTGCAATTGGAGCGATTTCCTTGCGCATGAATTCCTTGACATTCTTCTGAATCATTTTTTGTTCCCGACTGAGTTCAAAATCCATATTTTTTTATCTCCTTCATATTCTTAAGACCCCATTGGGGGTTTCATTAAATTCACGATTCAGCGCTGCGGACAAAGACATCCCCAATACCTTGCGGGTATCCACCGGGTCAATTATCCCGTCATCCCAAATTTCCGAGGTGGCGTAATAGGCACTGCTTTTTTCCATGTAGTCCTGGGCAATGTTGTCGTGGATTTTTTCCTTTTCTCCAGGTGCAAGCTCCTTGCCCTGCCTTTGTAATGCCTTTAACCGAATCTGGGTCAGGGTTTTTGCCGCCTGTTCCCTTCCCATGACGGAAATCTGTGAGTTGGGCCAGGAAAATAGAAAACGCGGATCGTATGAACGGCCGCACATGGCGTAATTACCGGCACCAAAGCTGCCGTTTGTCATGACGGTAAGCTTGGGTACATCCAGATTGGCCTGAACCATGAGCATTTTTGCGCCGTCTTTTGTGATGCCGCCATGTTCATATGATTTGCCGATCATGAATCCTGTGATATTCTGTAAAAAGATTATCGGTACACGGTCCCGGTTGCAGATCTGCATGAACTGAGTGCATTTTTGCGCACTGTCGGAAAAGAGTACGCCATTATTACCTATGATTCCGATTTTCCAGCCAAACAGGAAGGCAAATCCGCAGACCAGGGTTGTGCCGTAGGCAGGCTTAAATTCATGAAATCGGCTGCCGTCCACAATCCGTGCGATTACATCCCGAATATCAAATTGTTTTTTTATATCATCAGGGATAATGCCGTAGAGTTCTTTGGGATCGTAGTAAGGCTCTTCAGATTCCCTCTTTTCAAGACTCACCTTGGTTTCCCGTGGAAATGTTCCCACAATTTCACGGACAAGCGCAAGCCCTTCGGGTTCTGAATCCACGGCGTAGTCAGCCGTGCCGCTGATGGCGCTGTGTACATCTGCGCCACCCAGTTCATCAGCCGTGACCTCTTCCCCTGTGGCAGCCTTGACCAAGGGAGGGCCGCCCAAAAATACTCCGGTGCCCCGTACCATTATGGAGTAGTCACAGAGTGTCGGAATATAGGCACCCCCGGCTGTGCTGTGTCCCAGCACCAGTGCCACCTGTTTTACGCCCATGGCGCTTAACTTGCATTGGTTTCTAAACATCCGGCCGGCCATGTATCTGTCTGGAAACAGCCCGGACTGCAAGGGTAAAAATGCGCCGGCCGCATCCACCAGGTGAATCATGGGCAGGCAGTTTTCAATGGCAATATCCAGGGTCCGAACCATTTTTTTTACGGTAAGGGGATACCAGGCACCTCCCTTGATAGAACTGTCACTGGCCATGATAAGCACTTCGCGCCCATTGACAATACCGATACCTGAAACCACACCGGCTGATGGAACTGTTCCCTCATAGGCCATGTTGGCTGCCAGGGTGGAAAGTTCCATAAATGGTGTCCCAGGATCTAAAAGAAGGTCAATGCGTTCCCGAACCAGCAGTTTTTTTTGTTTTCGTAATCGTGTGATGTCCCGCTCTGGTCTATCAAACCGGGCTTTTCTCTGGCACTCGTGAAAGGTTTTCATTCGCTTATGATTGTGCTGCTCATAGGTCCGGAATTCAGCGGATTGTGTATCTACGCTTGATTTTATACGGCGCATCCTAGGCTTCCTCCTTTTTTACTAGAGTGACCAGTATTGCATTTTTATCAAAACTGCTTCCCGGTTCAAAATGGATCTGTTCCACTTCACCATCCCGGGGGGCCGTAATTATGGTAAGAATTTTCATGCTTTCGATGGTCATCATGGGGTGACCCTTGGTAATTTTTTCCCCCTGGGCGACCTGAATTTCCACCACCATTCCCGGCATGGGAGCGCAGGCGGTATCACTGCCGGAGCCTGCTTCCTGTGCAGCCTGGTCCACAGGATTTACTATGTCCAGGGTGAATGTTCTGTCAAATGCCCTGATATAGGCTGTTTCACCCTTAACTGCCATCTGTATAGTTTCTTTTTTGTCTCCCAGTTGAATGGTATAGTGACATTTTCCCTGGTGAATCAGCCGAGTGGATTGGGGTGTACTCTCTTCCACTTGAAGATGCCGGTCATCGGGCTGTCCTATAACCGTTACCGTATGGTGTCCATCAAATAAGTCTATTCTGCGCTGCATATCAATTTCTCCAATTTCCAAAGAGAGCGTAGGGCTCCGGCACTTTATGGGCAGGATCAATAAATTCCCGACTGCTCAGGGCGGCTGCAGCCAGGAGCATGTTTCGTTTCTCTTTGCCAAGTTGCGGGAAGGAGAGATCCTCTCCGTGCCGGGGTATAAAATCAGTATGTATCCTGGCCGATGTAAAGGCTAGGTGGTCAAGAATGCGTGCCAGGTAGTCAACATTGGTGGTTACACCTAATATCAATGTATTTTTCAGGGCCTTTAACCCCCGCTGGATGGCGATTTTTCGATCATAGCCGTGAACGATGAGTTTGGCCAGCATGGGATCAAATGCAGAAGAGACTGTCATCCCTTCAGCAAAACCATTTTCCACCCGAACAGCCTCACCTGTCGGCATCTGATAGGCCAGCAAAGGACCTGTGGCCGGTAAAAAATTATTTTCCGGATCTTCGGCATAGAGGCGCAGTTCAATGGCATGCCCATTGCTCTGAACCTGCTCTTGTGCCAGGGGCAGAACCTCTTCCCTGGCAATACGGATCTGTAATTCCACAAGATCCAGGCCGGTTACCATCTCTGTAACCGGATGTTCCACCTGTAGCCGGGTGTTCATTTCTAAAAAATAAAATTTATTGTCAGGTGCAAGGATGAACTCCACGGTTCCTGCATTCCTGTAGCCTGCCCTGCGGCTTATAGCCACTGCGGTATTGCAGATGCGGTTACGAAGTTCCTGATTCAGGGCAGGGGCAGGGCTCTCTTCAATGATTTTTTGAAATCGACGCTGTATGGAACACTCCCGTTCTCCAAGATGTATGACATTACCATGATGATCCGCCATTATCTGCACTTCAATATGGCGTGATTTTTCAATATATCGCTCAGCATAGACCGCATTGTTTCCAAAGGCACGCTGTGCCTCGCCCTTGGCTAACTTAACCGCCTGTTCAAGTTCACCCAAATCATGGACGATTTGCATGCCTTTGCCGCCACCCCCGGCAGCGGCCTTGATGAGTATGGGAAAGCCTATTTTTTGAGCTGATGCAATAAAATCATCACCTGTATCAGCCTCGGTTACCGAGGGAGCCAGGGGGAAATTGTTTTCAAGACAAAAGGTGCGTGCTGATACTTTATCCCCCATGATTTCAATGGCTTCAGGCAAAGGCCCTATAAATGTAATCCCTTCCTGTTCAAGCCTTCTTGCAAACCCAGCATTTTCCGCCAGAAAACCAAAACCCGGATGGACGGCATCAGCTCCGGTCTCTTTGCAGACCTTGATAATCTGTTCCGCATCCAGATAGGCTGAGACGGGTGTCTCTCCATGTATCTCCACCTTTTCTTTTGCCATCTGTACAGCCGGAGAGTCGATATCCACAGCGTGATAGATTATCACCCCGGGGATATTCATGCTGTCCAGGGATCGTAAAATCCGGCATGCGATTTCTCCACGGTTTGAGATGAGTATTTTAGTAATCTCTTTCATGGGCTGTTTCCCTATCCTTAAATCCTGTTATTAGCAATAAACGGTCTTTTCTGTTTTTTGTATTCAACTTTTGTATTCAACTTTTGTATTCAACTTTTGTATTCAACCACTCCCAGGCCCGGTGCCGGATGCTCCTGGGATACACCCGCAAAGGCCTGGGCAATGGTCAGCCATTTTTTTGCATCCTCCCCCTGCCATTTAAGTTGCGTGTCTGCGATATTGCGCCTCTGGGTGACCACGAGGCAAAAATCTTTGGCACTTCCCCACACCCTTTGAGTTGAAGTTGACTCCCCCCATTTCCACAGTTCTCCTGAAGGTCCTGTCAACTCAACATGGGGCTTGATTTGGGGAACCCGTTGCTCTTTTATAATAAAACTCCAGGCAAAGGTTTTTACACCGATATGGGCAATGTGATAGAGCCGATGGCAATTTACACGCTTTATTGCAAGGGTATCAAAAACATCCTGGGAGTGCGCCCAGGTTTCCATCAGACGCGCTGTGGCCATGGAACGGGCAGCCATATCCGGTCCATACCATGCCATGCGGTCCCGGGGTGACATTTTGCTTAATCTCAGCATCAGTCGAATACGGATATCCCTCCAGAGTGTTAATATTTTTTCCGGGGTTCCGGCGTCCAGAAGGGGATTTACATAAGCGCGCCAGCTTTGGCCTGCTCGGATCACGTTCATGAACTTTTCAGCACGTTTTTTGAACAGGCTTAAATTTTCAATGCTCAGCAATGCCTCATGATCAAAGAAGGTAATGTGGGCGACCTGATCATAAATTGTCCACTGCAAACCAGGTGTTTTCTCGTACCACTGCTCTTTGGTCAGACCCGCAACCAGATCGTCAAACTCCTGATATTGTTTTTCAAGATCCAAACATATCTGTTTCATGATACCCTGTTTTTTTTATCCTTTTTTTTATTTTGAGGATTATTCATATTTGTTGTAATGGTACCTTGTCTTCATGCCTTGATTGCATTGACAAAAAGTTTTGACACTTCCTCTCCGGCTTTTCTTAAATCATTATGTCTGTTAAAAATAATTCTGGGGATCATGATATGATCAAGGGTCCCAAAAAGAAGGTCCCGGCAGATATCCATATCTAAATCTTGTTTGAAAATATTTTCTTTTTGTCCGTTTTCGACGGCTTGCTTAAT
Organism: Desulfobacteraceae bacterium; assembly: GCA_016744295.1. Classification (GTDB taxonomy): domain Bacteria; phylum Desulfobacterota; class Desulfobacteria; order Desulfobacterales; family Desulfobacteraceae; genus NBML01. Next base: position 72,463 of record JADGEQ010000018.1, read on the forward strand.
GATGCTAAATAAATTTTCTATTATTTTGCTGCTTTCGGACTTGTGAAATTTTCTATTCGTCCTGAGCATCAGGATAAGGATGGTGGAATAATCCTTTTCATCATAATAAAATTCAAAAATAGCTGAAATGATTCTTTTTATTTTTATTTCACAGGATTTCTCGGTTACTTTGTCATATAATTTTGTGAGCTTTTCACGCGGAATGTTTATGAGTAAATCTTCTTTATTGCGAAAATAGTCATACACGGTCCCCTCGCCAACCTTGGCTTTCTGGGCAATTTCCAGCATACTGGTGTCATTGAAGCCTTTTTTGGCAAATAAGGCAATGGCCGAATTAATGATCCTGAGTCTCTTTTTAATTTTTTTGTCTGGCTGATTAACTTTGCTTTGCCGGGGCTCGATTGCCTGCATCACCAAATTAAAAATTTTTTCCGATTGTTCCAGGGAGTTGGCCGCATTTTTTACAGTCCAGTTTATGGCGATGTGATCTATGGTTCCGAGAATCATATCCCGCAGAATCATGGGCGAGGATAGGCTGCTGAAGGTGCCGCCCATCTGGCCTTCTTTTATGATATCTGTGAAAAGGCCGGCATATTGTTTTAATGCTGTGTAAGCTTTTGATCTATAGAATCGGGGATAGGATCTTGCCTCTAAAACTATCTGGATCTCTTTTTTGTTACCCGAGTATGATTTGCAATGAAACCATATGGCTTTTCTAAGCTTATTTTCAGCACCCTGTATCCCCTGCAGGTGCTCTTCTAACCCGGCATTGCTCGCAATGAGAAAATTTTCAATGATCTTGAATAACAGCTCTTCTTTGTTCTTATAATACAGGTAGATACCTGAACTGGTAAGGTTTGCTCCTTTGGCAATTTCAGAAAGCCTCGTATCTATAAATCCTTTTTGGGAAAAGATTTTTGTGGCGGATTTAAGTATTTCACTCTTTTTTTTAGAACGGTTTTTCATGCTTAGTAAATCATCCTCAAATTAAATATTTTCTTGAGAAGGTATCTTATATCTATTGATTTAAAAGTCAATAGATATGTCGATAGTTTATAACTATTTGTTTTGTTATAATTTTATTGATTTTGTATTGTGTAAAAACTATTTGCTTAATTTGAATAATTTTAATTAATTATCTTTTTGCAAGATAGAAATAGGACGTATGGATTTTTTATATAAAACAAGTCTAAGTATGATTTAAACGACCATATTTTTTGTATGTATTTATAATCATATGATTTTTTTATAAAATACCAAGAAAAATATCATTAAATGGAGAGGTCTAAAAATGAGGAACGTTCATAAATTGAGATAAAAACATTACAATGAATAGTACTCATATGCTCGCAATGTAAAAAAATCAGAGATGACAAGAATTAATCTATACGCTTTTCAATCAGGAATTAATGGTGGTGACCGGGCAAGGAGCTTTTAGGACTATATATTGTACTGTAGAACTAAAATGATTTTCTGAGCCCTGGATTTTTTCTTTATTCCAAGAAAGATATGATCAATGCTGTTTTCTTTGGCAAACAATACGATATTTTCACCTTAAAGCCTCTCTATTTCTTTGGTGTCGAAAAGACCATGGGGTTTCAGGACCAGCACAAATGTCAGAAGAGTGAATATTGCCAGCATTTTGTATTCTCCGCCCAGAAAGCGCCGGCCATTGTCTCGACCCATCTTGGTACACTGATTCCCATTGGAAAAGAGGCTGCCTGGTCCGAGGCCGTTGCCCTGAGAGCCACACCACCCCAGAAAATCTGGGCAGCGCCAACCAGGATATTGGATAAGCCGATGGTTATCATAATGACTGAAATAGGAGGCTCTCCAAGCATGGGTCTGATAATTGTTTTTTCAATGATGCGCCAAGAAGGCCGCCATCGTTCATCCAGATATGAAAAAGGTCTTACCACTTGCCCCTGAAGCGATTCAGAACGAAGATGGCTATAAGAAGCAAGATTGTGAAATCAATGCCGGTAAAGTTATGTTTAAAAACAGTTGGGTAACAGATATCGCAATCGATAAAAACAATATCAAAGACCTGGTCAAAGGCGGAAGATTGAAAATGAGACTTTCAATACCTTAAAAAATCAAGGGTATCACCTGGAACACAATTTTGGCCATGGCAAGAGAAACCTGTCCATGGTATTTTTCATGTTGAACCTGCTGGCTTTTTACGCCCATCAAATCCTCGAGCTGACAGACCCTGTTTATCAATTATGCCGACAGGATTTTAGCTCACGCAAGGAATTTTGGAATCAAATCCGCTGTACTTTCCGATTCATGGTTTTTAAAAGTTGGGAAACAATGTTGAAAAAAATCATAGGACCACCGGATTTTGCGCCACCATGATCCCTGGACACGCTACCGCCTTCAAAGGAATTATTAAATTTGCTATTCAAATAAACCGCCATACCCAGTGGAGGGCAGGTTGCTTTACAAAGCGGCGGGTTTTGGATCTGTTTTTACAAATTCTTAATGAAGCGGAACGTTAAGAACAGCAAACTGTTTGAGGACATACTTGCCCGGAGTTTTTGTTGTTTAGTGAAGCAAATTTAGAAGTTGTAAAACAGATCCAAGTCCAGAGCGTGTAAGGTAACCTGACCGGAACGGGTCGGCACTGTTTGTACCATCATTTTTAAATGATTTACCCCGGTATTGAATGGTGACCGAGAATTGCTGGTATGTAATCTTTGGTGTTGACAACAGGTCTCAAGATCATGTATCTAAGCGGTCATAATCGTCATGATTAACCGAGGAGTTGACAGTATGTTGACAGTGGGACTCCTCAAATCGCAAGACACTATGTGCGCCCGTAGCTCAGCTGGATAGAGCGCTGGACTTCGAATCCATAGGTCGCAGGTTCGAATCCTGCCGGGCGCGCCATATTATAAAAGGCTTTTAGCGATTTTCGTTACGAGCCTTTTTGCTCTGGTGTGTAAATAGTGCGAAACCTGGTCGGTTTTGCCTCTCTTTCCAGTTTGTCTGACTATCTACCCGTATGTCTGACTATCTAATTGGTCGCTTCAAAAAATTCATAATTATTTCTTTCAAATAATTTAGTCAGCATTTTCTGACGGGGGCTTCATCATCATCAATTGTTAGTATTTTTACCATTTTTATTTTTTTGAGGATTGATCAAGTACTTTTCTTATTTTTGAAGTCAGTTCTTCTGTGAGAATCGGTTTTTTAATATATTCTTTGATGCCAATAGACTTGGCTGTTTCAGGGTCAACTTTCTCACTAAATCCTGTACAAATAATGATGGGCATATCGGGTTGTATTTTTAATATTTTTTTCGCCAGTTCCGTTCCAGTCATAATAGGCATTGCCATGTCAGTAATGACAAGATCAAATGTGTCAGGCTTTTCTTTAAATAATTCAAATGCTTCAGTGCAACTTGTTTTTCCGGTTATCGTATAACCCAGCCGTTCAAGAATTCGAATAGCTAATTTAACAATACTTGCTTCATCATCAACAAACAAAATATTTTCAGTTCCGTCCAGAGGTTTGTCCTTTATCCGCTTTTGCTCAACTTTTTCCGATTGAATTGTCACCGGTAAAAAAATGTTAAAAACAGAACCTTTGCCAGGGCTACTTTCTACGGATATATTACCTTTATAATTGGTAACAATTCCATGAACTACAGATAAACCAAGCCCGGAACCTTTTCCGAGTTCCTTTGTAGTAAGATAAGGTTCAAATATTTTATCAATAATCTCTTTTGGAATACCAACGCCACTGTCACTAACACTTAGACATATGTATTCTCCTGATGGTAAATTCAAATCAGATGATGGCTTTTGTTTGTTGAGCCTGACTATTAGTGTGCCACCGTCCTCTTCCATTGAATGATAGGCATTGATGCAAAGATTCATGACTATTTCATGTATTTCAGTAGCATCACTCAGGACATAGTCTTTCCCATCATAAAAATGGCTTTGGATGTCAATATTCGCAGAAATAGAAGATCTCAATAGTTTCAGCGCTTCTTCAACCACAGGTTTCAAGATTATTGGTTTCAAGGTTTGTTTTTCCTGTCTTGCAAACAGAAGAATTTGTTTGATCAAATCCCGTGCACGTTTTGCACCATCTAATATATCTTGCAGATTTTCTTGCACTTCATGTGTCTTTGGAAGATCCTGCATGGACATTTCTGTAAAACCGATAATCGGATAAAGGATATTATTAAAATCATGGGCAATACCGCCAGCAAGGGTGCCGATGGATTCCATTTTCTGGGCTTTGCGTAGGTTTTCCTCTATTTTTTTTCTTTCGGTCAGATCTGTTGTGGAGATCAACGCTCTTCCAAGTTTTTTTTGTTTTTGATCGATTAACATTTTAATAAAAATATATCGTGGTTCTCCGGATAAGGTTTTAACTTCTCCTTCAGACTCAAATTCAAATTTTCCTTCAGACAGTGTTATTATCTCTTCTTTAAATATCTTTAATGATTCTTCCGTAAAAACTTTATCAAGATTTCCTAGTAATTCCTTTTTGTTTTTGGCCTTATGCAAGACAAGTGTCGCTTGATTGACATCAATAATTTTAATTTTTTGTGCACAATTTGACAATTCAGAGGGATTTTCATGAAAATAAGATTTAAAATCTGTTATTCCATTTTCCCTGAGCTTAGAAAAATATTCATAAATTTCACTAAAATCTTCTTCCCATAACGGTACTGGTGAATCCTGGAACAGGGTTTTATAGCGATCATTGCTATCGGCTAAATTGATTTCAGCTATTTTCCGGTTTTTGATATTCATGGTTAAGGCAAGAATGAGTATCGATTCGGCGAGTGCAAATAGAAAAAAGCCGACAATATAAATTTTGTATTTATCCCAAACCGTTTGGGTCTTAAATAAAATGATGTTTTCCTCAGGGATTCTCTTTTCACTTATTCCAAAGCGTTTCATTTGTCGCCAATCGAACATATGGATACTGGGTCCCACTGATATTGGGTGGACTTTGTCCAGACTTTCGCCATTTAAAATTCGAATAATCATTTTATTGATATTTTTCCCGAGTAAATCAGAGCTACACAAGTATCCACCAATAATTCCATGTCCTACATAGGTACTCCATAGTCCATAAACAGGTACACTTGAAGAACGTGAAATCTTATTCAATGCCTCTCTGGGAACAAATGACTTACCTGATGCGTCTTTAATAATCAATAAATACAGTACTATTGCTTGGGGAGGTAATTTGCTGACTTTATGTAAAACTTCAACCATGGATAAGCCTGACAAATAATGAAAATTTATTTGACCCGATAATTGTTGAAATTTTTCTTTTGCCTGTGCCTCCCAGGAACGTCCCAAGGCTGATGTTCCCACGACAACATAAACATCCCGCGTTTCTGGTTGAACTGATAAGGCAGCTTTTAACGTCTTCTGCAGATCAATATGGAGATTGACGCCAGTTGCTTTAATTGCCATATGTTTAGGATCCACTTTTTTATCAAGTAAGGCATAAACAATTGGCGTATTATTAAAGGTCGTCTTGCAATATTTCTGAATAAAATTCAATGCAGGAGACATCACAGCAATGACAATATCAGGCTTATTAATTTTGTATTTATGATTTATTAAGTCAGCCTGCTTTTTAACGCTTTTTTTATCTCTGAATCTAGCATGCTCCAAATATTCTGTAAAATATTCCACCTGGGTGTCTTGATTTAATTGAAGATTACGAAAATTTTGATCCAAGATTTCAAAGGCGGGCATGCGTGGCTGCAATGAATATAAAATTAATATTTTCTTTTTAGTCTCGGATGCAGAAGAAGTGGAAATGAATAAAAAAAACAAAAAAACCAAATTAAGAAGAAATTTCTTCCTATTGATCATTTGATAATATCTCCAAAGGTATTTTTATATATATATAACAGCCGATATGGATTCTCAATTTTTTAATGAATTAGTGGGTGCTTTTGATGGGGTCAGCATACAATAAATTGCTTTGGCGAGCAAATTATAATTTTTATCGGGAATGAATAAAGATCCATTGTAGAAAAATTGATATTTTATCATTAACAATAGATTTGGAATGGATATTTTTCAATGCTGTTAATGTAAAAAGTTTTTCCTGCTGCTGTGGTATAGCCTTCTTTAAAGATTCCTCGTGAGCAATTATGGTATTTGTGGCAGGAGTCAAATTTGACAAATAATCGAGCGTTTCATCCGGGGGGAGGATCACTATCCTGTTTTGGAACCTTAAAATTTAGCAAAATAGTTTTGCTTGACAATGTCGCCTACCTACTGATAGGTTGGAACAATGAATGATACAAGGACGAATATACTTGATGTGGCAGAGGATCTGATTCAGCGGGTTGGTCTTAATGCGATGAGCTACAAGCATATCAGCGACACGGTCGGTATCCGCAAGGCCAGCATCCATCATCATTTCCCCCAGAAAAAAGATATGGTGGATGCGTTGCTGTCACGCTGCGATTCAACATATGGCGTTCACTACCAGACAATTGTTGATGGCAACGGCAGCGCACCTGAAAAATTGAGACAACTGGCCGGTGTTTTTGCCGATGGGGTGACTACAGGGAAACTCTGCCTTGTGGGTATGATCTGTTCTGATATGTACACCCTGGAACCAACCTCCTGCCAGATTCTTGAGAAAACCCTGCAGGGAACCGTGGATATTTACGCCACAGCTTTTAAACAAGGGCGCGAAGAAGCCTCTTTGACCTTTAAAGGCACAAATAGAGAAACGGCGTATGCTTTTTTCTCTTTTCTTGTGGGAGCACAGATTACCGCTCGGGTAAAAGGAGGGAGTGAAGGGTTTGAGGCAGCAACAGAGGCTATTATCAACGGCTGGGAAAAATAGTTTTTATCCCTCTTACCTACATGCTGATAGGCAGATCAATTACGAAAAGGATAAAATGGAAATTAACGAAAGTCATAAGGGATTTGAAACAGTCCCCATCAGGCAATCTGGACAAGAATGTTAAGGCAGGCCAGTTTACCCCGCTCAATGACGTGGACATTGCCAAAGAATTGCTGATGTTTCTTGAGCACCTGGAGGGAATCACCAGTGCGGTCAAAAGCGACCATATTTTGAATCTTTTCCAGGAGGTGGACGGTAATTTACCCCAAGACAAAGGTGCCATAACCTCTCCAATTAAAGAGTTCCTGGCCATGGACCATGAACAGCAGATGTTATAGCGGGTGGGGCGGCGGACGGGTATCTTTTCACAACTTACCAACCTTAGGCATCCGGATTTGCTGGCCCATGCAGAGGCGGCCCGGGACAGTTACAAGGTCACTGTTGATACCGTTGACCAATTCACAGAAAATATCATTAAACAATTCATTTGATTGATTTTAAATAATAAAAAGGAGATCCCAATCATGGAAAATCTATTGAGATCATTTGACCCGAGTAACGGCGATAAAATAGGAGAAGTCGCAGTCTCCGCTCCGGAGCGTATTCAAAAAAAAGTTTCCTTTGCTCATGGGGCCGCAAATGGATGGAGAAATCTGGGACTGGATGGACGACTGGCTTTTCTGAAAAAAGCCTGGGCCGGTGTCGAACCCCACATTCGCGAACTGGCTGAACTGATGAGTAAGGAAATGGGTAAAGACATTCAGAGGTCAACCGGGGAAGCCAGCGGTATTGTATTTGGCGGGCCTTATATTGCCCAAGAAGCGATGGATGCACTGGGGCCCAAATCCGCTGGAGGTCAAACAACAATTGAATACAGATCCTTGGGGGTTGTGGCGGTAATCTCTCCTTGGAACTACCCTCTTGCCATGGCTAACAACCTTATTGTCCCGGCCTTAATGGCCGGGAACCCAGTGGTGTTCAAGCCTTCCGAAGAAACACCCCTGGTGGGGGATTTTTTTGTGGAAATCTTAAACCGTGTACTCCCGCAACATGTACTCCAGATTGTTCACGGAGACGGCGAACAAGGCAGAACCCTTGTGGAGAGCCAGGTAAACCTGATTGCCTTTACAGGGTCCCAGGCCGTGGGCAAGGATATCATGACCCGGGCTGCAAAAGGGTTAAAACGGCTGGTTATGGAATTGGGGGGAAATGACCCAATGATTGTTCTCAATGATGCAGACATTGGATCTGCTGTCCGTTTTGCCGTTGCCAGTTCATTTGAAAATGCCGGTCAGATGTGTATATCTACGGAACGGATTTATGTGGATGAACAGATTGCAGAACTATTTGAGACCCAAGTCACGGCCCTCGCTTCAAAATATAAGACAGGTCCATGGAACATGCCGGGGGTCAACATCGGCCCCATTGTCAATAAAAAACAGCATGCAATGATCATTGATCATATCCGGGATGCCGAAGACAAAGGTGCCAGAGTGTTGCTTGGGGGATCAGATCAGCTTGCCCCCTATATCCAGCCTACGGTGGTTACGGATATGACACCGGACATGATTATGGAGAAGGATGAAACCTTTGGACCGGTGATTGCTATGAGCCGGTTCAAAACCGTGGATGAGGCAGTGGATCGGGCCAATAATAGCCGCTATGGTTTGGGGGCCGTGGTTTTCGGGAAAAAAGAGGCACAGGCGGTGGCAAACCGATTGGAAGCTGGTATGGTCGGCATCAACCAGGGGGTTGGTGGTGGTAATGCACCCTGGGTCGGGGCCAAGCAAAGTGGTTTCGGCTTCCATGGATCACCTGAAGGGCATCGACAATTTTCCCAGGTAAGGGTGGTCAGTCGCTGACCGTTGACAAAGAATTATTGATACTAAAACCGAGTTATTATTCTTGTGCTACCAATGCCTGTTCCAGCAACTTGTTTATGCTATTTATATAATCTTTATTCTTACAGGGCTTTGATAAATGATCAATATGGGCATCCTTTGATTTTAGCCTTTTTATGGATTCTAAAAATTCAATATTCCCTGAAATAAACAAAATTGGAATTGTTTTGTCTGTTAGCCTGATATGATTGTACACGTCCATACCGTTAATTTTCCCTGGAAGGACATAATCCAAACTTATAAAATCATATTGGTTTCTATCAAACAAATCCATTGCAACTTGCCCATCATTAGCGATATCAACTTTATGGTGACAGGGATCATGGGATAGTATTCTATACTGAACGCCTGATATTGCCGGTTCATCCTCCACAAGAAGAATGGATTTATCAACACACATTTTTTCTTTTCGGATTTCTGTTTTTTCTTGGCTGGTTAATTCTTTTTTAATGACCGGCAGGCTTATGGTGAATGTTGTACTTGATCCAAATTCAGATTTAACTGAAATATTGCCCTTATGCTGTTCAATGTATTTTTTAACATTGGCCATTCCGTAACCGGTTCCTTTAATTCCTCTTCCATATGAACCTGTTATATCCTTAGTTCCTTTTAGGGTAAAAGATGGTTCATAAATATTTTCTAAATTTTCTTTGGGAATTCCACACCCATTATCCTTAATTTCAAAACATATATTTTCATCCAGACAATAGGTTCGAAGAATTATTCTGGGATGTTCAGACATACTTGTGGCATGGATTGAATTTTGTATTAGATTGATAAGCGCATGCTCGATCATCCCTGGATCAGCAAGCAAATCTGGTACTCCTGGTTTGTCTTCTTTTATCAGTTCAATCTCTTGGAGATCCTTTCTTAACAGATTTACAACAAGGTCTATTTTCTCACTGATTCTGAAGAATTCCTGCTTAGGTTCCTGGTCCTTGGCAAATGCAATTAAATTTCTGGTTAAATTTTTCCCACGTAACGTCTGTTCAAATATTAATTCAAGTGTTCTTTTCGTCTCTTCCTCTTTGCAATCCATCATAGAGAGTTCGGTATTCCCCATAATAATACCCAGAATGTTATTGAAATCGTGAGCCATCTTTCCTGCAACCTGACCCACCAATGCTAGCTTTTTCTGTTCACCGGCTATTTCCTGAGCCTTTATTTTCTCTTCTTGGGCCTTTTTCAGTTCGGTAATATCATGGGCAACAACCCGTGCTCCTGTTAATTTTTCGTTTTGATAAATAAAATCATTCGTCAAAATGACACATGCTTCCTGGCCATTTTTTGTAACAATATTGTATTCAAAAGAGCCAGAAACCTTTTCTCCTGTAGACAGCTTCCCAAGTCTTTCGAGATATAAGTTTTTACTGTCTTCGGTTAAAAAGTCCATGGGGTTCATCGTTAAAAATTCTTCTTCTGAGTATCCAGAATAGTTACACATAACTTCATTCACATTAATAAATTTGGCTTTCTCAAAATTGATTTCATATATTCCTGCCGGAGCATTCTGAAAAAGGTGTCTGTATTTTTTCTCGCTTTCCAGCAATGTCATCTCCGTTCGTTTGCGATCAATGGCAATGGCTATCTGATCCGAGACCCCCGAAAGGAGTTGAAGATCTTGTTCATTGTAGAGATTGGAATCCAGGTAGCTCTGGACAGCTACTACTCCGATAATCTCACCTTTGGCAACTAAAGGCGCTCCCATCCAAATCAATGGTACAGGGCCCCAAACACCTTTTTGAGCGGATAGCTTTTCAAGATCGTTTTTTTTCAATAAAATAGGGGTGCGTTGAGACGCTACTAGGCCGGTTAAGGAACCCTTCGTGGCAAAATTTGAGATTGGAAAAAAATCATCATCCGTTGTATCTACGTGGTATGGAAAATATAGCGTGTTTTTATTGATATCCACCATGGCAATAAAAAAATTGGTAACATCCATGATGTTGCCTAATGAATTATGGATGAAGCGATAAAGATCTTTGAGATTTCGGGTGGTATTCACCGCATTTGAAATAGCAAACAAAGTTTTTTTGATCCCTTCAGTCTGTTTACGCTCTGTGATATCTGTAATAAAACCTTCGAGTGTCATACGGTTATTTTTTATGTCACAAATACTATGGCCCTTTTCCCATACCCATCTTATGTTTTTATTTTTACTGCGGATTCTGTATTCTATAGCAAATGCCCGCCTTTCCTCCATAGCAGTTTGAATCTCATCTTGTACGGATTGTCTATCGGCTTCAACAATTAGATCCCTATAAGATAAAATTCGATTTTTTACGAGTTCAACTGGTTCATATCCCGTCAACTCATAACAGCCATTACTGATGTAGAGCATTGTCCAATTTACATCATACCCGCACCGATAGGCAATTCCGGGTAAATTTCCTATTAAAGATGATAGCCTCCGTTCGCTTTCCTTTAGTTGATCTTCAGCCTTTTTAAGTTTCCTGTTCCAAAATAAAATGATTGCAATAATTAACAGTGAAAAAATACTGATAGCAAGAATCCATTTCAATATATCAGCTTTACTGATACCGTACTCGTATCTGACGGAGAGCCATTTGCTTCTAATTTGTATATGTTGTTCCGGTGTGATCAGGTCCATAATTTTGTTAATGACCCCCAATAACTCTGGTAAGTCTTTTCTAACAGCCATATGAAGATTGTAATTCCCATAAGGGGTAGGTGCTGCTATTTTGACATTTGTCAGTCCATGTTTGTGTATGAAATAACTGGCTGTCGCAAGATTCTCTATCCCGGCATCTGCTTTGCCAAGTGAGATGGCCTCAATTTTATTAAGTGGTGATTCGACATAGTATTGTTCAAATTTAATGTTATCTCTCTTAAGCCAAACAGGTATGGCATTTTTCTGAATTATGGCCAGTTTTTTTCCATGCAAATCTTCAACACCACCAATAAATGGCGCATCTTTTCTGCTTAAAATAACCAAAGGGAAAGAAAGATACGGTGTGGAAAAAGTTAGGTAAATTTGTCGATCTACAGTTTTTGCGACACAGGGGATCAAATCAATTTTTCCTGATTTGGCATTATCCAATACTTCGGGCCAAGGAAGGTTTTTCTGAATTTCCAGTTTAACCCCAAGTTTACTTAGAATCGCAACAATATAGTCTGCGGATATTCCTTTAAGGTGACCCTGGTCATCAACGTAATGGAATGGAGGGAAAGCTCGTGGGCCTCCTATTCTTATTGATTCCTTAGATTTCAACCAGGCCGTCTCTTCTTGGGTCAACTTAAGTTCAGTCAGCGATAATTCTATTCCTGCCGCAAATCCATGTCCAATGAAGCATAACCCTAGGAGCAGAATGGCATTGAAAATGAACCATATTTTAAATTTAGTTTTGTTTGTTTCTAGCATCATTTCCAGTTGTATTAATCAAGTTTTGATCAAAAAAAACTTTGGAAGTCAGAATAACAGAATACTTGCCAGGTTCCACACGCTTCCCAAGCCATGAAATTACTAAAACACTTCTGATATTACAGCCTATTCAATAGAAATAACAGAATAATAAATTGTGTTCCAATGCAAATTCAATTCCATCCTCTTTTTTCTTTTAAAAGAAGGATATATCAGTACACAAATCGTATGAAAAAAAATGACTTTTGTGACAGTTCCATAGCGTTTAACGATGGTATCCATAGCCAGGAGCAAGATTTCGAATTGAAGTTTGTCCATAATTTGATCTGGATTACTTGACATGGGAGATTCGGAAGTATATTTTTCTCCATTGCAAGGGGAAACAAATAAGGGGTTGAACCGGGAACTATAAAGGAAACGGTCTGGAAAATGACAGATAAGGACTATAAGGCTTTAGTGCTTTTTTTTGATGATTACACCACAGGGTTTATCAACCAGGCAGTCAATGCCCATCCCCATTTGACAAAAAAAAAACATACGGTGCGAGTGGTTGAAAACATCGTCTTTCTGGGTGAAAAGCTGGGGCTTTCCCCTCAACAGATGCGATTGGCAAAGGCTGCGGCCCTGCTCCATGATATCGGGCGGTTCAGTCAATTTGAGACCTATGGCACCTTTTATGATCATGCTTCAAAAAACCATGGTGCTTTGGGGGTGGGGGTGATACGGGAACACAGGCTTTTGTCGTCCTGGCCAATGGTAGAAAAAAAGCAGATTGTCCGGTCCATTGCCCTGCACAATTCCTATCATCTGCCCCTGAAAATGGATAAGGATACCCTTTTTTTGACCCGACTATTGCGGGACGCAGACAAGTTGGATATTTTTCATGTGGTCACTCAAAATTATCTTGGGGCCGATCCTGGGGAAAACGGGTATCTTACCCTCAATCTCCCGGATGACGGCCTGATTTCCAAGCGCCTTTTTGAACGGATTCTAAACGGGGAATTAATTGACAATCAGCAGATTCAATCAGTGAATGATTTGAAGTTGCTCCAGATCAGCTGGGTGTTTGACCTGAATTTTAAAGCAACGATGGAACGGGTGAGCTGTTGTGACTTTATTTTCCGGATCATTTCCACCATGCCGAATTCAGAGCGCCGGACCTTTCTGATAGCGTTTATGAAGGCCCATATGGCCAAAAAAATAGCATAATACGGGTGCCGGTCAAGTATCCTTCCGCCTATCCTGTCCATGGCGATGATCATGGGCGGGGTGTTGCCAAAAAATTGCTTTCGCTTGAAATTGGGGTGGTTAAAATGGCGCAGGTTTTATCGACCCTTTTCGTCTGACTGCTGAATTAAAAATTTTGAGATTTCATCCTTAGCTGTTTTTTCCATCTCTTTAAAAGATAGTATCATGCCAATGTCAAACTTGTTCGGTCCAAACGCTTCGACCCTTACAACGGTGCCAATAAGGAGAAGAGGTTCTGAGTCTTCAGTAACTGGGATACTAACCTGTATTTTTGTGCCGATGGGTAGAGACTCTTTGTTTTCAAACAGAATACCACCAATCGCTATATCTTTACTCGTTCCTGATAATGTGCGTGTGTGATTAAACCCCAGATGTTTTACCTGTATAGTGCGGTTGAATTTGATGCGTAAAAAACGCCGATTATCTTCTATGAAAAGAGAAATGTTATTTTTCCCGGCACCCTTTGCCCTATAGAGCGCATTGTCCGCCAGATTTAATAACGTTTCCGCTTTCCTGGCATCCACAGGATAACCAGCCACACCACCACTCACGGTTATTTGAAGACTTTTATCTTTTATTTTTATTGTGTTTTGTTTAATGGCTTTCCGTAACCTTTCAGACAACACAAGCGCATCTGCTTTATAGGTATTTGGCATGAGGATAACAAATTCATCCCCTCCAAACCGTGCTACAATGTCACTTGTCCTGAGTTCCTGCTTGATCATATGTGCAACCTCTTTCAAGATAAGATCACCGGAATGATGACCAAACGTATCATTAATTTCTTTAAAATCGTCAATATCAAGAAATAGAACGGACAGGTCTGTGTTGTTGCGTTTTGCTAAAGAGAGGTGCTGATTCAGTGTGTTCCTAAAATAACCTTTGTTGAATAGTCCTGTAAGATTGTCATGGGTAGATTCCTTTATTGCTTTTTCATAGACACTTATTTTAACTATTTTGTGATCTTTTAAATATTTTTTAGGGCCCCAATAGTCACTGATTGCGGTCATTAAACTTACTTTTCTGCCCAACGCAGAAGATATATTTTCCCGATGTGTAATTATTTCAATCCAATTTTTTTTTGCTTCTTCAGAATCAAGATCATGGTCGGTTAGTATCTGGATAACAGCCCTATACGTATCGGCTCCATTTTTTTTGACAAGTTTATTGAGTTCATCTATGAAAATATCGTCATCATTTATATTTATTCTACAATTTAAAATAGATTTTTTGAGTGATTTCATGGTTCACCTTTTTAAATGCAGAGCTTGATAAGCCAAATTGTTACGAATCTATGATATATTAGCTACTTATATAATATGGATTCGTAAAACAAATCAAGCAAAGTTAAAATAACCTATAAAAAATAACTATTTTTATGGGTCTCAAAAAATCAAATTTCGATTTTTCAAATTAGACATCAACTATATCTTCAATTTCCATTAGCTGTTTTTTTAAATTTTTTGATTTTTCCATATTATCTTGGTCATTGAGTTTTTCCGTCATCGAATCAAACGTTTTTCTCAGCGATGGGAGAACTTCATTTTTGAAAGTTTCTTTTTGTTCTGCTGAAAATTCAGATAGTTTGTTAATAAGGTCATCCATCTTTTCTTGAAAAGCTTTGGAATCGAAATTTTCTATATATTGTTCAAGTTGATCCATAAGTTCGTTGTTTTGTTTTTTAAGACTACCCATTATTTTTTTAAATTTTTGCCCGGCAATAGCGATTTTGTATTCTAAAAAAGTAACTCCATTTATTGAGTGCCCTGATTTTAAAAGCGGTTTATTCGATTTTTCTAAAGAAGAAATGGCAACAATATATGAATTTGAATTTTCGGAAAAAGGATTGCTCATCAAAACAAATGGTGTTGTTTCAGAAAGGTTTTCTTTATATTTTTTAGCAACAATGATTTCAACTTTGGACATTTGGGGCTCAATCAAGGAGACTTTTGTTACCTTTCCTATTAAGATTTTTTGCCCCATGGGATTTTGGGCTAAATAAACTTCGGTGTCCTGGATAAGATTCTTATGATCTTTATATAACACATTGATTACCAAATCCCTTTGAAAAAATGAGAATATAGTTGATAACGGGTTTGCTGAGCAAGGGGTGCTGATACTTGATATAATAACCAAGGTCAATAATACCTTTAAATGATTTTTCATTCCTGACCACCATTAATCCTATTCGATTGAAAATTATTTTATGATATGTTTTATTATTATAACTGATTACCAAAATTTGGAACAAATTTTTTATGGTGAATTTGACGGCAGACGGAAAAAACGTGTTTTGGTCAAAATAATTGGGGAATAATTGTCATTTTTCATTATTAAATTGTAAAGCAACGGTATCTTATATTTAAGCAGGTCCTTTTGTTTTTTGAATGTGTGCATGCCCGGGCTTGCTTCATCTCTTAAAATCATCTGAGGTTTTATTGGGGAATCCGCCATGACCTATAAATTGACAACATTTGAGGATCTCGCTGTTGGCCAGAAAGCATTCTTAAAGAAAACAATAACGGATGCAGATCTAGCCCATTTTGTCGCTATAACAGGGGACACGAATCCTCTCCATGTTGATAAAACATTTGCAGAGAAGACCTTTTTTGGCCAGCGCATTGCCCATGGTATGTTATCGGCATCATTATTTTCAACCATGGTTGGTATGCATATCCCAGGATTCGGTGCTATTTATAAATCCCAGACTTTAGAATTTTTACGTCCTGTCTTTATCGGGGATACACTTTTTGTCTGGTTTGAGATTGTGGAAATTGATCAGGAGAAGGAAGAGGTTGTCATAAAAAGCTGGATTGAAAACCAGGATGGTAAAAATGTCATTGAGGGTAAAGTTGTTGCGGGATTGTTACGGGGATTGAAAGAATAGTGTTTATCTGATGGACAAAGCTTATTTGGGATGGTATGGGAATCCTATAATAGATGTAGGTTGAACCGGAAGACTGAATAGAGGGATCTGAAATGGAATCGCTATTTAACGGAATTGTCATACTGGATCGTCTAACCCAAAAAGATAACACTCTATTTTTTGATACTTACCCCCATCCCCATCCGAACCTGCCGCCGGACAATATCGTCCTTTTTGATCAGCACGGTATTGTATTATCCACCAACGACAAAATCATTGACCAGGGTGTTTGTGTATTTGACTATCTGAATTTGCGCTGTTTCAAGAGGGTTCAGGTCGCAATTAAGGCCGCAGGTGCCGATATCCCTAGCATCGTCAAAGTTCAGTATACCTTGCATGGAATTCCCTATGATTCTGAAATCCATATCTTGAAACAAGATGAACAATATCTTGGGATAATTTGGAGGACCCCTCAGCTTGTCGCTTTTAACCCGAGATAGCAGGAAAATACGAAGTTTAGGGTTTCCTTGATAGATAAAGCTCATTTTGGATGGTATGAAGAGAATCAACGATCCTGGCTTCGCTCCAATCGGAGCAGCGTTCTTGCGAGCGGTTCACAAGAGCCGGTGGGTGCATAGCTTATTGGGAGCATAGGTTATAAGGAGGGTGTGACGTGATTGAAAACGAACTGACGGACAGCATCACCCTGTGCCGCTATTGCCGACAATCTGTTCCTGTTGATGCCCGCAAGTGCCATCACTGCGGAGAGCAATTAGCGGTCCCCTCGCAACTCCAACAGACAACACACAAAGTATTTAAGGCAATTGGAGTCGGTACGGCGATTCTTAGTTTGTTTTTTGGCCTTAAGGAGGCCTATTTTTTTATACAAGAGCGCCAGCAGCAGCGTACTATGGCTTCGTCATACTTCGCAGCAGCCGAGCACTTTCTTGAGCTTGACAGCCTGACATATGCGGAAGAAAGCCTGAAACGCGCGTTATCCATCAATCCGAACGACCAGCACCTCCGCGCAAGGGTCTTCCTGCTGCGTGCCGATCATTTCCTGGATGAAGTAGATTTTTACGGTATGCAGATACCGGAAACTCGTTTTGACATTGTTCCCGAGATGATTGTCAACGGATTTAGCCTGCTGAGCAATGGCTTTCCGGCAGACGACCGCGCCAAGCTTCTACTGACTCTGGCACGCCTGCTCCAGTACGACCGGCAATGGCAAACCAGCAAGGGAATCAGTGATCTGTTTGCCCAGGCATACTTGCTGGCGCCAGGTACTGCAGAAATAGCCTATTGGTATGGCGAGTGGTTGCTTAAGAAAGAGAACAAGGATAGGGGGGTTGTCCTGATCCAAGAAGCCGCTGTTGCGGATCCTGATATGACGCTATACACTACCGCTTTGGGCAAGGCCCAGGCAGCTTTGAGAGATTACCGCGCCGCTTTTCAGTCGTTTATGCGAGCCATAGATTCCCGGCCGGATCAAGATAAACTGCAAAATGTTCGGGCAGCCAACGCGGCAAAACAAATGCTCGCCAATGCGTTGGTGGACGCAGATAACCTTTCCACCATTACCGGCACTGAATTTTTTGGCATGACATTCGATGACCGCCTTGCCGTGACCCGATACGCGCTAAAGCAATCTGGCAAGGTGCAGCTTCAGTTACTTGCTGCAAGGCTTTTTCACCATACGGGGCACAATGATGAAGCGGAAATTTTGATACGTAAAAGGCTGGGTCATTATAGCAGCAGAAACCCCACCCAAGAGTTGGAACTATTTGCCGCCATTCTTGGGGCGCAGAACAATGTAACGGAACGAGAGCAAGTGCTTGACATCCTGGCCGCAAAAAAAGAAATGTTGACCTATGAGGAGGTACTGGAAACAGGTTTCAAGGACAAGCACTGGTACAAAATTGGTCTTAAACTATCCAAGGAGGAAGATGCCAGGGGCGTTCTGGTTATGGCAGCCTACGAGCATTATCCTTTTTACAAGGCCGGGGTAAGGTCCGGTGACCGTTTGTTCAAACTTGGCCACCGCAGCATCCATGACATGTCTTCCATTACGCGACTGATTCTTAGCTTTTCACCCGGCACTAATGTGCCGTTGAAAATAGTACGTGGCAGTATAGAGCTGGATTTGACGGTTACCGTTGAATAGAGGCCCTTCCATTTGCCATGGCATATTAATTTTTTATCTCATAGAACTCACTTGAACTAAAATTCCGGGCACTGTCCATATAAGTCTCGGACATGGTTCTTAACTCCCGTTCAATATCCTCCCGGTTTTCATATGTTTTTTTAACTTTTCCAGGCGAGCCTGTGACCAATGAATATGGCGGGATGATGGTCCCTTCCAGCACCACAGCACCAGCAGCGACAATAGATCCTTTCCCTATGACAGCGTGGTTCATGACAATTGCCCCCATCCCGATTAGGCAGTCATTTTCAATTGTGCATCCATGGATTACAGCTCGGTGACCTATGGTGACACCGTTTCCAATTTTTAATGGAATATTTTCATCGGCGTGACACATGCACAGATCCTGGATATTCGTTCTTTCCCCCACAGTGATTGTATCAAAATCACCCCGAATGACGGTTTGGAACCAGACAGAGGATTGTTTGCCAATAGTAACATTGCCAATGATTTGTGCTGTTGGCGCAATGAAAACAGAGGGGTGGAGTTTGGGATTTTTATTTTTAAATGAATAGAGGGTCATGGTTTTCCTGTTATTTTTTTTAAAAAAACGGAACGCATTATTGCGGCTTATGAATTATCAAAAAACAATGGTTATCTCAATTCAATTTTTCTTGAATTCGCTTTCCCCAAATGCAATATACCCAGTAACTAAAATCAGTTGTATCTTTTTTCAGATTTTATTTGACGCCAGGAATGGGAAAATTTTTTTTTACGCCGTTTTAAAAAAAATAGGGCTGTTAATGATAAACAAGCGAATTATTGAACATTTTAAAGGTTGTATGATTGGCGGAGCAATTGGAGATGCATTGGGAGCACCCATTGAATTTATGTCGATTGATCAGATCCGATCTGATTTCGGGCATCATGGGCTGACTGATTATTCAGAGGCATATGGTCGTAAAGGTGCTATCACCGATGATACTCAAATGAGTTTATTCACCGCTGAAGGTTTGATTTTATCAAAAGTAAGACAAGAATATAAGGGAGATGAAGGGGTCCTTTCTGCTGTTTATCATGCTCTTTTAAGATGGTTCTATACCCAGGAAACAAATCTCCAGGGTACGCTTATTCAGAATCACGGAACCTGTTCAATCGTGGATGGTGTATTAACGGGGTATAAAGAACTTTTTTCATTAAGAGCGCCGGGGAATAGCTGTTTGTCTGCTTTGAAATCTGGAAGGATGGGAACTATTGACAATCCAATTAATGACAGCAAAGGTTGCGGTGGTGTCATGAGGGGGGCGCCAGTCGGACACGTCTACAATGACACCCAGAAAGCATTTCAAATAGGGTGTGGCTGTGGGGCAATTACCCACGGTCACCCCTCGGGATATTTGAGCTCCGGCACTTTGGCTGCTTTAATTTCCATGATTATTTCAGGAAATTCACTCGCGGATGCAATTGGTGAATCCATCCGGATTTTGAAAAATGAAAAAAATAGCAAAGAGACATTGCAGGCAATTGATACGGCCATGGAAATGCTGGGCAAAACAACCCCAGGACCTTCCGTCATCGCGGATATTGGCCAAGGATGGGTGGCACAAGAAGCGTTGGCCATTGGTCTTTATTGTGCGCTTGTTGCCAAAGCGGATTTTAAAAAAGGGGTTTTGCTATCCGTCAATCATTCAGGAGATAGTGATTCCACAGGTTCTATTACAGGTAATATTTTAGGCGCATTATGTGGGGGCGATATGCTCCCTGAAAACTGGGTGATCAACCTTGAGCTAAAAGAGCTGATTGAAGAGACTGCTGGTGATTTGTATGATCAATTTGGAGCCAACAGGTATTGAACCCATGGGATTTTACAGGGGATACATACTCACACGGGGATATATGGAGGCGGGGGGCAACCATCGTCTTTGTTATACAGGGGTCTGTGACCATGGCTCCTTTGAGATTATCATTACCCAAAATCACCCCCTTTTTTTTATTGAACGGGATTCTCGTCTCCCGGCTCACTTTTCTTGTTTTGAGCGCAGACAGCTAGGTCTTACTTCCTTTGAGGGGAAGCCTGTGGATGCATTGTATTTTAAAAATCAGAATCTTTTGTACAAGGGTTTGAAAATACTCGGGGAAAATGGAATCAAGACCTTTGAAGGGGATTTGCGGCCGGAAGAACGATTTTTAATGGAGCGATTTATCCAGGGGGGCATTGAGTTTGAGGGGATCTGCAATTCCAGGGGTAAAATCCAAAGGTTCATGGATCCCACAATTCGTAAGGCCGAGGTTTACCCTTGTTTTTCAATTCTCTCTCTGGACATAGAAACAGGTCAAAGAGGAGAGCTATACTCCATTGCTCTCCATTTCACGGGTAACACTCCGTTTGAAAAGTCCCGGGGCGAAAAGATCAAGATTGTTTTGATGAAAGATGACAGAGCGCCCGGCAAGTCAGGGGACCAATCTATTTTCCATGAATCGGGTGCCCATGAATCCCATTCCCATGAATTTTCCAGGAAGGATGACCGAAACCTTCTTTCTGGATATGACCATGAGATTCTGACCAATGGCGGTAAGCTATTTCGTATGCCCGGTGAAAAAGATCTGCTGTCGGCCTTCCTTGACATCATGAATAATCTGGACCCCGATATTATTATCGGCTGGCATGTGATCGGCTTTGATCTTATGTTTCTCGAAAAAAAGTACCGGGAATGGGGACTTGCGTTCTCACTGGGAAGGGACAATGGGGTTCCCAGAATCAGAGAAATCAAGAAGGGAAGATTTGTTGTAAATATCAATGGAAGGATCGTTATTGACGGGCCGCCCGCCCTGAGGAATGCCTTTTACTCCTTTGAGAATTTTCGGCTGGAAACTGTGGCAACCCAATTGTTGGGAACGGGGAAAGATATTGGTGAGAAAGAAGATAAGGTTGCAGAGATTGAACGCAGATTTCGGGAAGATAAAAGGGGGCTGGCCCACTATAATCTTATGGATTGTATTCTGGTCTCTGATATTTTCGAGAAAACCGGGTTAATTGATCTGACCTTTAAGCGGGCCGTTATCAGCGGTCTGTCCATGGACAGAATCGGCATGTCCGTGGCAGCCTTTGACCATTTCATGCTTCCCCGGATCCATCGCAGGGGTATGGTTGCACCCAATGTTAAAGATATTGAAAGTCAGGGGCAGGGATCCGGGGGATGGGTTTTTGCAAAAACTCCGGGGTTTTATGAACAGATTGCCGTTTTTGATTTCAAAAGCCTTTATCCTTCCATTATCCGAACCTTTAAGATTGATCCCCTGTCACGGCTCAAGGCTGGGGTTCAATCTCTGAACACACCTGTAAACATATCCTTTTCACGGCAAATGCATGTACTGCCGGACTATATTTCACAGCTTTTGGACAAGAGAGAACAGGCCAAAAAAGTGAATGATTCCCATCTTTCCCAAGCCATAAAGATCTTTATGAACAGCTTTTATGGGGTTATGGGGACACCGGGGTGCAGATTTTATGACGCCTCTCTTTCCAGGGCCATCACCGGTACGGGCCAATGGATATTGAAAACAACCCGGACCTTTCTTGAGCAGAAGGGATATGGGGTTATATATGGGGATACGGATTCGGTATTTGTGCAACTTAAAAACACCCAATTGTCAGATTGTGACGGTGCGGCCAAACAACTGGCCATTGAGATTAATGTCTTTTTGACAAAAAAAATCACCACTGAATTTGACCTGGAGTCCCATTTGGAAATTGAATTTGAAAAACGATTTACCCGGTTTTTTCTTCCTGCCCTCCGGGGCGGGGGGGACGGGGCCAAGAAAAGGTATGCCGGACTGGTGAAGAAACACAATAAAGAAGAATTGGAATTTACCGGACTTGAATTTGTCAGGTCCGATTGGACGCGGTTTGCAAAAAAATTTCAATATGACATGTTTCATAGAATTTTCCATGATCAGGAGATCGTCCCGTGGATACGGCAAATTGTTTCAGAGGTGAAAAATCATATCCATGATGATGATCTGGTCTATAAAAAACGTCTGACCAAATCACCCGGGGATTATGTCAAACTGGTCCCTCCCCATGTAAAGGCCGCCCTTCTTTTGAAAGAAAAGGGGGAAAACCTGAGGGAAATTTCCTATGTCATGACACTGAGGGGGCCCATTCCCATGGATCTTCCCCACGAGGATCTTGACTACAATCATTATATTCAAAAACAATTAAAACCCATTGCAGATTCTGTACTTTTGTTCTTTGATCAGAGTTTCACCGAAATCATGGGAGGGCGGCAAATGACGCTCTTTTAATATCGCTGAAGCAGGCTATTTTTGACAATCACAGGAAATGTTGCCCTTAATGATCTCCTTCCAGTCCCCAAGAACATCATGGGTCCAGCAGTCATCTGCTCCTGCGGCTTCCCGCATGACCAGGGCAAGTATATAGGACAATTCTTTCACCGTCCCACCCGCCTCCAAAGCACCTTTGAAATGTTTCAGCACGCAGGGCTTTGACCGTGCTTTAATGGACAAGGCAAAACAGATAAACTGATAGGTTTTTTCATCTATGGTTCGTTTATCCGCATACAGGGTATCCATTTTGTCCAGCATTTCGGAAAACTCCGGAAAAAATTCAGCCAGCATTCTCATAATTCTTTCTCCTGTGAGGTAAATGATTAAAATAGTGTTTCGGCAAAAAAAATGGCCGAAGTCCGCATTATCCTTGACCGGTGCTGCAGGGACATTTCACCGATTTCATCTAAAACAACATCTGCCCCGGATTCCTAAAGGTTGCATGCTCCTCGGAGAACTCCGGGTTATCCAGGATAAGGGCCGGTTTGTCCGGCCGGTGGTTCAAACGCGTGATCCTGGATTCAATGGGCCGGGGAATAAGGGATTTGCTTGCTATAAAGACATCCACGCAACTGCCGACCATTTCCTGCCATTGGGTTTTAATGAAGACACCCAGGTTCGATTTTTTGGGGTTAAAATTTTTCCAGGTATTTTTCATACCCTTCCTTTTCAAGATTTTCTCGGAGAACAAATCTCAGGGATGCCGAATTGATACAATATCTCAACCCAGTGGGTTTCGGACCATCTTCAAACAGGTGACCCAGGTGAGAGTCTGCATATTTACTCCTGACTTCAGTTCGAACCATGAAAAGACTGTTATCTGATTTTTCAATCACATGATCCGGTTCCAGGGGACGGACAAAACTTGGCCAGCCTGTGCCGGAAACATATTTGTCTGTTGAGCTGAAAAGAGGTTCCCCTGAAACGATATCCACATAAATTCCCTCCTTTTTATTATCCCAGTATTTATTTTTAAAGGGTCGTTCTGTTCCGTCCTTTTGGGTCACTCTAAATTGGAGCGGGGTTAATTTTTTTTTGATTTCCATTTCATCTGGTTTTGACCAGGGGACCATGGACATTGATTTTTGATCATCCGCCATGGAAGCGTTTGTGTGAATCTTTTGATTTTTCCAGGTTTTTTCCAGAAACTTGTCCCGGCCGGATCCGGCTCTATAAAATTTGTACCGCAGGCTGCTTTTTTTATGATAATCCTGGTGATACGCTTCTGCGGGATAAAAAATTTCAAATTTTGTAATGGATGTCACAATGGGCTTGTCAAATACCATGGATGCAGCCAGGGCCTTTTTGGATGCCGTGGCCAGGTTTTTTTGTACCTCATCATGGTAAAATATTTCTGACCGATATTGTAACCCCCTGTCCACAAATTGTCCGCCTGGGTCTGTCGGGTTTATATGCCGCCAGAACACATCCAGCAACTTGTTATAGGTCACAACCATTGGGTCATAATACACCTGGATGGCTTCTGTGTGGCCTGTGCTGCCCCCGGAGACTTCCCTGTAGGTTGGGTTTTTTTCTTTCCCGCCGGTATAGCCGGATACGGCATCTTTAACCCCGTCAACCTTTTCAAAATCCGATTCAGTGCACCAGAAACATCCGCCGGCAAAGGTTGCCACCGATAGGCCTGCCATATCATCGTCCATGGTTTCTTTTTTATCGGCAAAAGAGGTATACCCAAAAACAAAAATCGAGGTGATTATCATCACAAGGATTATTAATGTTGATTTCATTTTGCATCTCCTTTTTAAAGTTAATTGTTTCTTCACTATTAATATAGATGCGAAAGGTCACAATTTAATTTTCAAAAGATCACAAGTTTATCACAAAAGAAAATAAAGGGTTGAATAACATGGCGTAACATAAGTTATCACATTTATCATTGGCATGGTAAATTAAAACTGAAACAACTGCCCTTACCATCCTCGGAGGTTACAATGATTTGCCTTTTATGAAGCCGTATGATTTGGTTTGTTATGGCAAGCCCCAGGCCTGAATGGGCATCCTTCCCTTTTCTTCCTTTGTCGGAATGATAAAACCGTTCAAAGATGTGGGGAATTTCTTCCTTTGAAATCCCCCGGCCGGTGTCGCGGATGTTGACGATAAGATCATTATCGCAAAGGATTTGGATACCTACCATCCCATGTTCGGGTGTGTAATGGAGCGCATTTTCAATCAGGTTCTCAAAGACTCTTTCCACAAGGGAAATATCTGCCACGGCAAAGGGCAGGGGGGTCTCAAACTGTGTTTCAAGGCGGATCTGTTTATCTTGTGCCAGGAGTATAAATTTTTGAACAACATCCTGGGCAAGCTCCTGGAGATTGAAGGGCTCCGGAAGGGTTTTCATTTCGGGCGATTCCAGTTTTGCAAGTTCAAGCAATTCGTTCACCAGGGTGTTGAGTCGCTGGCAATGGGTGATTGCAATTTCAAGGTAGTCTCTTCTTTCTTCCGAAGAATACTGATTCTCCTTGATCAGCAGGGTTTCAATATATCCCTGGAGGGTTGCAAGGGGGGTTCTTAAATCATGGGAAACATTGGCCACCAGTTCCCTGCGCATTTTATCCGACAACTTCAATGCAACCATTTGGATCTCAATTCGAGTGGCCATATCCTTGAATGTTGATCCTAGACGATCAATTTCATCCAAAAAATTAGGTTTGGAAGGGACCGGAAAATCAAAGGGTTCCACAGAATCACCCCGTTTGAATGCATCCACCACCCGGGCCAGTTTTTTTAACCTTCCGGTCAAAAGGGCAAACAGCAAAAGACCGGTAATCAATGCAAACAAAAGACCGGCAAATATCATCCAGGCACTGAGCTGAAGAATATAACTGCCTTTTAATTTTTGAACAGCAGAATCATACTGCTCTCCTCCTAAAATAACATAGAGATATCCCTCAAGATTTCCCTTGCGTTCTATGGGGGCTGCTGAAAAAACTTTTCTGCGGGTCAGGCTTTTGGGGTCATCTCCTTGAAAGGGCCGGGTAAATTTTTTGTCTAAATATCGGTTGATTGGGGCTAAATCAACAAATATTCTTTTGACGCTCCCCCTTGGCGCTGAATAGGTTAATATTTTTCCCTTTGTGTCCAAAAGATATATTTCGATTCCAGGGTTGATGACCATCAGCATGTGAAAAATATCTCTTAAGGCCTCCTGATCAACTTTCCCTTCCTTCATCAGAAGCCGTTCTTTTACAATCTGTCTGGCAAGGTTGGTATTGAGTTTCTGGTTTACCTCCTGTTGGTACATATCCGTTGAAAAAACGGTAATTCCAATGAAAATTAAACCCACAATTAAAAAAAGCAGAGCAAGCCCGGCTGCAATCTTTGAATATAGGGATTTAAACATAGCATTCCATTGACGTCTAATTTTCCTTAAACTTGTAGCCAACTCCCCAAACCGTCAGTATATAATCCGGCTGGGCTGGATTTGTTTCTATCTTTGACCTGAGACGGTTAATATTTGAGTTAACCGTGTGTTCATATCCATCATGACCATATCCCCAGACTTTGTCTAAAAGCTGGGTTCGATTAAAAACTCTTCCAGGATGCTTTGCAAAAAAATAGAGCAAATCAAACTCCTTGGCGGTTAGATCGATTGATTTCTCTTTGATGCGCACTGTTCTTTTTTCAAAATCAATCATCAGATCATCAACAATCAGTTTCAGGTGACTTTTTTCCCCGGAATTGCCCGAACCCAAGGTTTCAATGCGACGGAAAATGGCCTTGATTCTGGCAATGAGTTCCCGGATGCTAAAGGGCTTTGTAACATAATCATCTGCGCCCAATTCCAAGCCTAAAATCCTGTCTATTTCCGATGACTTGGATGTGAGCATTAAAACCGGGGTTAAAATATTATTCTGCCGCAGTTTTTTTAAAATTTCAATACCGTCCATTCCCGGCAGCATGATATCAAGAATGATCATATCATAGACTGTGTTTACCGCTTTTTTATATCCCTGTCGGCCATGGGCACATAACTCAACATGCCAGGACTGATCCTTCAGGTGGATTTCAAGGAGATCTGCCAAATCCCCATTGTCTTCAACTACTAATATATTTTTTCCCATGTCCATAAATGTCTCTCACTGTAACTTGGCTTATATTTCCACATAAAATTATTTATTTGATGAATGGTTTTATCAACAACCAGGAGGGCATGGATAATCCATAGTGGATTGAAGCCGCGCGCAGCCCAAAGATAAGACCCACGGAGAGAATATTGCTCAAGGCAAAGGAGGGGACAAAATAAATCAGAGTGGAATAAAAAACACATCCGACCAGAATCGGTGTGGCATAGAATTCAGTTCTCATTAATAAATTGGGCCGATCTGACAATACATCCCGTATGATACCCCCGCCGATACTGGTAAAAAGGCCCATGATGATGGCGATGGGGGCGATGTGACCCAGGGCAAGGGATTTGTCAATGGCCTGGATACTGAACAATGCCGCACCCATG
This sequence comes from Desulfobacteraceae bacterium, assembly GCA_016744295.1. Lineage (GTDB taxonomy): Bacteria > Desulfobacterota > Desulfobacteria > Desulfobacterales > Desulfobacteraceae > NBML01. Next base: position 99,673 of record JADGEQ010000018.1, read on the forward strand.
GCATCAAGATAAAGCAGGAGCTGGTAGGTGCTGCTAAAGAATCTGTAGATCCAAAAAGCGGTTAGAGAGGTGGCGGCTGCCACCCAGACATAGGTGAAATCATCCATCCAGAAAACAGGAACACCAAGGGTGATATCCCTGATGGTCCCGCCCCCCAGAGCGGTTACTACGCCCAGTACAACAAGCCCGAATATATCATGAACTTTATTGCTGGCGGCAAGAACGCCTGTTATGGCAAAAACTGCAATGGATATCTGACCAAATGTATATTCCACGGATATTCCTAAAAATAATGATTTTTTAAGATATAATGTATTCTTTTGTAACAATCAAGTCCCTGGTAATTAGAACCCGGGGCAATGGAAAATCACAGGGCAATTGAACCTTCAAAATGGGAGACGGATAGGCGAAAGGACAGGCGAATAAGATTATTTTCTTTTAAATCGGGTGGTTTTCTGGCAAGATACCAGGCGGTAGAATTTCTGGGGAGCATACAAAAAAAATATCAGACAGTCATCGTTGTGTTGTACGAGGTGGTATAGTTGCAACTGTATCCTGGCACGGATGGGAAAGAGGAGAGTCTTTTGGTGGAAAGGGGAAAAAAAATAAGTATCCTGCTGGGGATTGTTTGCGGGATTTTCCTGATCTTTGTCTGGGGTGCTTCCCTTTTTCTGGAAAGCAGGTTTTCCCAAGATTTTTTTCTGGATCTTATAAATGATTCAATTCCCGGCCATATCACCTTTGAGAAAATGGAGCTGGCTGTTTTTGCCGGCCAGGTTGATATGGAAGGACTTCTTATCCGGGGACCCAACAGAGAAAAGTTGGCCCGTGTAGAAAAAGTGAGTCTTAATTTGTCCTGGATACGCTTGTTGTCAGGAGAAATCCGTTTGTCTTCAATCTTTTTGGATTCTCCTGCATTTGATCTGAGCCTTTCGGAAGAGGGTTCCTTCAACCTTTTGTCTGCATTTGTTTTTTCCGGTCCCTCTCGTGTAAATAAGAAGGATTCCCATGAAATCCCCTTGAATATTCTGGCGAATGAATTCGTTTTAAACAAAGGAACCATCCGATTTAAAATGCCGGGCAGCGGTTTGGACCTTTTGGCTGAAGGCATGGATATCCTGATTTCAGATGCCAACCTTTTCAATGAATCTGCCCGCCTTAGCCTGAATGTTAAGACAGGGAATATGACGTACCAGGGGCGGGAGGAGGTTGTAGTTGAACCCTTTCGCATCCAGGCGGATCTTAAGGGGGGCGGGTTGGATAATATTTTTATTCAGACCAATACCAGGGGGGTTGATATGGAGATCCAGGGCCGTATCAAAAATGTTTTTACGACGCCTTTTTTGGATCTTACTCTGGGGGCCGGGGTCGCACTGGAACAGGCAGCCAGAGCTGGGGGAATGGAGAAGATGTTTCCCCGGGGTAAGATTCAGGCGGATCTGTCGGTCAAAGGATCTCTTGATTTCCCCGAGGTGAAGGCTGCCCTCCTTTCTGAATCTATTGAGTTTAATAAGGTTTCCATCCGGAATTTTGCACTTTACTGGGAGATGAAGGAGGGGGTGGTGACGATGCTGCCCTCTGGTTTGTCTTCTAATTTTGGAAACCTGTCCATGGATGGTGAAATGAACCTTAATAAGGCATTCCCCAAGGGGTTTCAGGCTGGTTTTGATCTGAACGAACTTTTCTATGGGGTGAATGCTGCTCTGGATGGGCTGCCCTTGTCAGCTCTGGATGGGATGTCTCCCTCCCAAAAAGGCCTACTGACGGGCCGGATAAAATTTGCAGGCAAAGGGATTGTTCCTGAACAGCTAGGGGCTGATATCACAGCGTCGATAACCGCAACGAATCTTTGGGTCGAAGGAATGCCGGAACCCATGGAGGATATCAATATTTTGGTGGACATGAACCTTGATCGTACCGTTGCAGGGATAAAATCAATTCGATTGGATACGCCGGGGATTGTTATGACAGGTCAGGGTCGGGTGGATATCCCAGCCAGGCACCTTTCCTGCCACCTTGATCTTGGGGCGGATGATCTTGGGTTGCTGGACAGGCTTACCCGTGTTCGGGGAGGGGGAAGGGGCCGGGTGTCCATGGATATTGACGGGCCTTTTTTGAGTCCTACCGTCTCCCTGTCAGCCACGGGTTCCAATCTGAAAATTAACGAATTTTTTGCGGAAAAACTCAATCTTCTGGTAGGGGGCCGCCTGGGAGATCCCATTGCCAAGGGTGAGATTGCTGGGCAATCCCTTTTTTTTAACCAGACGCGGCTTGGGGATGCCCGCGCAATAATGGGATTTGCCAATGGGATTCTGGAGTTAGAAAGCTTTCAATTGGCCCAGGGAAAATCTTTGATATCAGGAGAAGGCAGACTCGGGATTTTAGATGAAAACTTTGCCTTGATTTCGGATCCGGATATCCAGCTGGCCTTGACCCGGGGGTCTGTTTTTCTGGAAGATTTCTTTGAAAACATGACCGGCTGTATTTTTCTTGGGGGTAAGGTTCAAGGACACCCTTCCGATTTGGAGGGTATTTTAACGGCGGATGGAAATTTCCTCGGGATTGGGGATGGAAATGAAGATGGGGATGGAGAGCAAGTGAATGGTGGGGTATTGTCCCTGAACCTTGCGGCCGGGGGCAGCGTTAATGATCTCGTGGTTAACGGCAGACTGGGTATACAAAAGCTTGTTATTCTAGGTGAAGACCAGAATCCGGTTGACCTTGTGATTGAATTTAAAAACAGGCGTTTGGGGATAAAAGGAGATATGGAACCGGCCATTGAGGGGCGTTATGATCTGGATACCGGGTTGTTTATGGCTGTCCTTGATATGGATGATCTTAACCTGTTCCCTTATTTTAGCCTCATGGGCCAGTCTCAATTTACCGGGGCCATTACCGGCAGGGTCCGGGTAGAAGGCCGGGCAGGTCAGCCGGAACAGATACGCGGGTCTGGTGATTTTCCTAAAATTATGATTGATTTTGCAGATAAACCCTTCATCCGGATAGAGGATGCGGGTTTGGCCTTTGAAGAGGGGCAGTTGCAGCTTTTGCCGACACAGGTTTCCCTATTGGAAAAGAGCCGTATCACGGTTAAAGGTCAGGGGGATATGGGGGGTGATCATGGGGGAAAACTCGATTTTGAGGCCCGGGGTGAGATCCCTTTAGGGCTTGTCAATTCTTTGGTAAAGGAGGTTGAATCTGCAACAGGTGTGGTTCGGGTCCACGCTTTCCTCAAAGGAAGCCTCGCTGATCCACGGTTTTTTTGGGATTTTGGCTTTGATGGACTGGGGCTTTCTGTGGATGGGCTTGAACAGGATTTCAAGAATATGGAGGGCCGGGTTAGGGTTACCCCGGACAAAATTGAAATCCTGGGGGTTAAGGGGTATCTGGACCAGGGCCGGTTTGATCTTGGGGGCAGTGTGACATTAGAAGAGGGGACTGCCAAAACCGTTGATTTGAAGATGAATGCCCACCAGCTGAATTTTGATATTCCGGACCTAATGGAGGTGAGTCTGAATTGCAGTCTTAATTTGGCCGGCAGGAGACCTGCTTTAGATTTGACCGGTGAAATCACACTGCTTGGGGGCAGATACCACAAGGATGTGGAATTGAATCTTCTTACCGCGGCTACCCAGAGGACAAGAGAAATTAAACCTTTGGAGGAAAAAAAATGGGAGTTTTTGCAAACCATTGGTTTGAATGTTCATATCAGCCGGCGGGACCCCCTGCTGGTGGACAATAACCTTGCCTACCTTGAGGTGAGTCCTGATGTAACCATTAAGGGGACAGGGGCAACTCCTATCCTGGTTGGCCGGGCCCAGGTGGATTCCGGTCGTATCCATTTTCAACAAGCTGAATTTGAAGTGAAAAAGGGGGTGATTGATTTTATCAATCCCTATAAAATTGAGCCCTCCATAGAGATTGAGGGTGAAACAGAGATCCGGGACTGGACCATTACCCTTGCCGTTTCAGGCACCCCGGATAATCTGGAATTTAAGTTTTCTTCCAACCCCCCGGAGCAACACGCGGATATCCTCTCTTTGATTGCCTTTGGCAAGACCACCCGGGAGCTTCGGACGGCAGATAATGGGGGGGGATTTGCCCCCGAACAGCTCCTTGCCAGAATGGCGGCCGATTCCCTGCAAAAAAGTTTAAAAGATGCCACTGGGTTGGAACATATCGAGATCAATACAACGGATACCCAAAATTTCGGTTCTGATGGGGTCAATCTGAGTGTCGGGACGGATTTGTCCCGGCAGATCAGCATAAAGTATGGAGTGGATGTTCGAAACGGGGAAACGGTTCAGCGGGTAACCACCTACTATCATCTGCTTGAACATCTTTTGATGAGCGGATACCAGGATACGGGGGGGAAATTTGGCGGTGAACTCAAATATCGGCTGGAATTCAGATGAACCCATACTTGACAATAGGCACCTGGTGCATGATAAAAATTGGTGGCAGATGATGGTGGGCAGAAGATGATTCGGATCTGTAGTCATAATCGGGTCGCCCGCCTTAAACGGGTGATGGCAAGCCTTGTCCTGATTTTATTTGTCTTGCCCGGATTGAGTGCTGGTTCCGGTAAAAATTTCGGAGAAATAATTTCCCAAATTGACATTAATATTCTTGGTGCAAAGGGAGGAAACTGGGATTCCATGGCCAGAAATCTGATCCAGTTCAGTCCTTTGGATCTGTATGAGGTTGAACTGATGGAACAGGCCATTGGCCGTCTTGTGGATTCAAACCTTTTTCAATCCATTCATGTTCCGGATCCTTTAATGACGGCCCAGGGGTTAAAAATTGTTTTTGAGCTTGTTCCCTACGGACGGATTAAGGATATCCGGGTTTACAATGCATTTCCCATGTTTGACCGGGAGGTGGTCAATGTCATGACCCTTTATAACGGGGATGCCTTTTCCCGGGAAAAACTTGATGAACAATCGAAGCGGGTGGTCATCTTGTTTAAGAAAAATGGATTTATTGATCCCAGGGTTACTCTGTCCGCCCAAAAAGATGTGGCAGATGGTAATTATGTGGTATCGGTTCATATTGATAAAGGGGAATTTTTCCATGTAAACAGGGTGGATATCGTCGGAAATCATCACTTTTCTTCATCCCGCCTGAAGTTGAGGACCAAAATTTGGAAATCTTCTGTCCTGTTCGGCAGTGCCAAACGATTTATCCGGAAACAGCTGGACAGGGATGTGAAAAATTTTATCGCATTTTACCGGGAAAAAGGGTTTGCAGATGTCAACATTAGTCCGGAAGTGATCATGGTCGGGGAAAAACAGGTAAATGTGGTATTTCATATTGAAGAAGGCCCCCAATACCAGCTTGTCTTTGACGGGAATGAACGGTTTTGGGATTATACCTTGAACAAAGAGATGACCCTGTCCAGGGAGGGAAATAAAAATAATTTTGCCCTCGGTAAAAGTATCCGCAATCTGGAACAAAAATATAGGGAAAAAGGATACCCCGATGTAAGGGTGTCCTCGGTGATAAAAGAAGGGGATCTGCCCCAGTCCCCCGTGAAACAGGTGACCCTAACCGTTAATGAAGGTCCGGAATATCTGGTCTCTAAAATTGATATCATTGGGAACCGTTTCATCTTGGAAAAAGAGATTTTCAAAAACATTCTGACCCGGATGCCAAGCCTTGGGAATCCGGGCATCTATGTTTCCAAAATCCTTGATCAAGACATCAATGCCATTCGGACGCTCTACCTCAAAGAAGGCTTCACCCGGACCCGGATTGATAAGCATGTTCGGATTTTAGATATTGTGGACCCGGACCTAGAGGATTCGGCCGGGGCGAGACGGCAGGTGGAGATTAAGATTGCCATTGATGAAGGCATTCAGACACGGGTTGACAGGGTTCGGTTTGAAGGCTTTTCTGGCCTGAACAAGGACATTGACAAGAGCATTGCCCAGAAATTGATTTCCCTGAAGCCGGGGCAGCCATTTCGGGAATATATGATCGAACATGATGAAAACAGCCTGGCCCAAAGAATTTCAGAACTGGGGTATCCCAACAATAAAGTGACAACCACCATAACTTTCAGCCCTGACAGGTCCCGGGTCAATCTGGCCTACACGGTTTTGCCGGGGCCCCATGTAAAGATCGGACAAATCTATTATGTGGGAAATTTCCGGACAAAAAAAACGATTCTTGACAATGAACTTAGGGTGACGCCGGGTGACCCCGTGTCCCTGGTAAAATTGCTGGAGAGCCGCATAAATATGATGGACCTTAATGCTTTGGATTCAGTGCGGCTCAGAACCATAGGCCTGAAACAAAATGCCCGGGAGGCGGATATCATTGTGGAGGTTGAGGAGAAAAAACCCTATTTTTTTGAAATGGGTACCGGGTATGATACCCAGCGTCATTTTTACCTTAATTCGGCAGTGGGGGATCATAATTTTTTGGGCCGTAACCTTGATCTTCAACTGGAAGGAGAGATCAGCCAGATCGGATATAAGGGAAATGTATCCCTATTGGAACCTCGGTTTTTGTCCACCCGGACCAGCTCCAGCACCCGGCTTTTTGGTGAAAAATCAGAAGAATTAAATAAGGATTTTGGAACCAGGGTTTATGGGGTTTCCCAGGATTTTTATCAGCAATTTTATTCAAAAAAACTGATCATCAACCTAGGTCTTAAATATGAATCCAGAGAACAATACCGAACCCGGTTCAAGCCACTGACCCAGGCTGAAACCGAGCAATACGAGCCAAGGCACATTATTTTGGCAAGTCCGGGGATTGTCTATCGGGCGACAGATTCCTATGTCCGACCCACAAAAGGCAGCTTTTCCTCTTTTCATGTGGATATTTCAAAGGGAATTGATAATCATCTGGATGACCATATCAAGTACCGGCTGGATACCCGGTATTATTATGCCCTGTTTGAACCATTGGTGCTTGCCCTGCGTGGGCGGTACCGGTTTATTCACTCCTATGGGGATGGTAATTTTGTGGCGGAGGATCAATTGTGTTTTCTGGGGGGCACCGCAAGTGTTCGTGGTTTTGGCGAAAACCTTTTGCGCTATGATGCAGCCGGTCAGGCAATCGGAGGTCGGGAAACCATCCTCGGGAGTATCGAAGCCAGATATGATCTTGGAATGAATTTTGAAGCGACCGGGTTCTACGACATCGGAGCCGTCACAAAAACCCAGGGCAAAGACGGATCCGACGGGTTGCGCGATTCCGCTGGCATAGGACTTCGATATCTTACCCCCATTGGGCCCATTGGGTTTTTATATGGCTGGAAACTTGATCCCCGGCCCGATGAAAGTGCCGGCAGTTTTCATTTTTCCATGGGGTATACTTTTTGACTATATTATTTTAGGTTCGGGCTTTTCTGATTTGATTATACCTGATTTAATTATACTGGGTTTGTGTGTAGATATTCTGTTTATTCCGGTTTTTTTTAAATTAAAAATCGAGTAAATATAGGTTTTTTCAATATAATAAGTTGACATTAAAGGTTATTCAGGCTAACTTTTTTTAAAATTTATCTGCACAATGGCGTGCAAGTAAATTAAATTAAAAGACAAAGGCGTCTATTCCGGCAGTATTTCCGGAGAGACGCCTTTTTGCGTTTTGGAGGGCGATCAAAAAAGTTTTTTGTTTCAGATATATAAACTTAGAGGAGAGAGGAACCCATGGAAATGAGATTTTCAAAGTCAAATGATGCGCTTGGAACGACGAATCGTGGAAATGCCTGTGAATCAAGCCTGTGTACATTGTGCCGGGCAGATTGCAAGGGAAAATGTGAAACCTGGCTGTCCAGCATGGTGGGTAGAAAGCTTTTGTATCCCAGAAGTTTTGGCCTTGTTACAGCCGGGGCCAACAATACCAGTCATGTCGGGGTTTCCTATAATTCGCTTAGGATCCAGGGATATGCCTATGGGGCCCAGGGGATGACCGGGGGGATGACCACCAGCGCAGATGACTGTATTTTTCCCAATGTAAGCCTTGAAACCGAGTTTGGAAAACGCCGGAAAACAAAGGTTCGCATGCCGTTGATGACAGGCGCTCTGGGGTCTACGCTTATTGCAGAAAAATATTGGGATTCCTTTGCCATTGGCGGGGCTCTCATCGGCATTCCCGTTGTTATCGGAGAAAATGTGGTGGGGGTGGATAAAAATTCCGAGATCAAAGGGGGGGAAACCAAACAGGGCAAGATCAAATCTGCCCCGGAACTGGATCGCCGTATTAATACCTATTTGAGATATTTTGACGGTTACGGCGCCATCATTGTCCAGCTCAATGTTGAGGATACCCGGAATGGGGTGGCGGAATATGTGGTGGACAAATATGGGGACAAGGTCATCATTGAACTCAAATGGGGTCAGGGTGCCAAAAATATTGGAGGCGAAATCCAGGTCAGAAGCCTGGAATATGCCATGTTTCTGAAGGACCGCGGATATGTTGTGGATCCTGATCCCTCCCTTCCCGAAGTTCAGCAGGGGTTTGAACAGGGTGCCATTAAATCCTTTGCCCGGCACAGCCGATTGGGCGGAACAAATCTGCCCACCGTCACCCATGTCCAGGAAGATTTCATGAATAGTGTGGAATACCTTCGGGGCCTTGGGTTTGAGAGAATTACTTTGAAAACCGGTTCCTACGGCATGGAAGAGCTGGCCATGGCCATTAAATTTGCCACCGATGCAGAACTGGACCTTCTGACCATTGACGGTTCCGGCGGTGGGACCGGCATGAGTCCCTGGAATATGATGCAAAGCTGGGGAGTTCCCTCCATCAACCTCCATGCAAAGGCCCATGAATATGCCAGTATCCTGTCTGCCAAGGGTAAAAATGTGGTGGACATGTCCTTTGCCGGCGGTTTTGCCCTGGAAGATCATGTTTTCAAGGGCCTTGCCCTGGGGGCTCCCTATACCAAGCTTATTTGCATGGGCCGGGGTATTATGATTCCGGGATTTCTGGGTGCCAATATTGAAGGGGCTATTTACCCGGAAAGAAGGGCCGCGGTGAACGGTAACTGGAATGAATTGCCCAAGAACGTGTTGGAAGTGGGAAAAACAGCAGACGAAATTTTTGCAGGCTACCATAGTCTGGCGGATAAGATCGGTAAGGATGAAATGAAAAAAATTCCCTATGGCGCCATTGGATTCTACACCCTGGCGGACAAATTGGGATGTGGTATGCAGCAGCTTATGGCAGGGGCCAGGAAGTTTTCTCTCAATCAGATTACCCGGCAGGAAATTTTTTCCGGCAACCGGGAAACAGCCCAGGAAACAGGCATCCCCCATGTGACGGATGTGAACAATGAGAGTGCCAAAAAGATACTGAACTCCTAAGCGCTTCTGGTCAAATACAGGCAATGCCTTTGTCTCCGGATACAGGGCATTGCCTTTTTTGCGCCTATTGTTTATCTGCTTTGATTGAACTTGATCATCATTTCCTGAAGTTCCCCGTTTTTTTTCAGCTCTGCCAATCCGTATCTAAATGCCAGAATCTTTTTATTCTGGTTCGGTGCTTTTGGGGAAAATGCCAGATATAACATTTTGGAATCCAGCAATGGGGACATGAAAGAGAGGTTTTTTCCAGGCATGGTTTTTGCCATCAGGTAAGCCGCTACCCGCCGGTCAATGACGACTAGGTCACATCCTCCCATGGATAGCTTCCGGATGGCTTCCTCATCAGAATAAAATTTCAATTTGGTCAGGTAATCGGCTGCATCAAAATCCGGCCGGTTTGTATAACCGTGCACAACCCCGATCCGGTAGGATGACAGATCTTCAAGGGAATGATAGGTATCCGGGATCTTGGGCGTTTGTTTCATAAAACCAACTTCACTGGAAATATGAAGAGGAATCAAGGTGAAGGTTTTGTTTCGTTCATCTGAATAATAAGCAGGAAAGGCAATGTCATGGATCCCGAATTGGGTTTCCTTCAGCGCCCTGGCCCATGGCCGGACGTGAATTTGGACCTCATATCCTGAGATCTGATAGATACGGGTAATGATATCAGAAACTATGTTGCCTTTCTTGAATGTGCCGCTTGTATATGGCGGCCATTCAAGGGTGGCCAGGTTAATTGCCTTTATGGGCATAAACTGATGCCGCTGGAGTATCAGGTCATACAACCCGGATTGCCTGATTTTTTTCAAGCCTTTGTTAAAAGCCTGAAGAAATCCGGGCGAGCTGGATCGGGCTTTTGAAAACATGAGGTAGAGTGGCTTTTTTTCCAAGGGGGTTTCAAGTGCAACTATCTGATCTGACCGGGAGGCAAAAAAGCGGTTTATCAGGCTCAGGGCAATATATTTATCCAGAACCACCAGATCTACTTTCCCCTGCAGAAGGCTTTCAAGAGAGTCCTTTTCCGTATCTGCTGCAATTTTTGTAAAAGAGGTTGCCGCATCAAATTCGGGTGTGTTGGCAAATCCTTTTGTGGTTCCTATCCTAAGTCCTTTTAAATCTGCCAGGGAATTATAATTAAACCTGTGTCCCTTCAGGGTGAAAAAGAGCAACATACTCTCGGCATAGGGATCGGAGAAATAATATTTCCCGGCCCGTTCTATGGTATAATAGGCAGAATATACGGCATCGAATTCTCCGTCTTCAACCCGTTTCATGGCAGTTTTCCACGGGTAGAATGAGACCTTTGACACGATTCCCTTTTCCTGGAACGCTTTTTGGACAATTTCAGTTGTAAACCCTTTGTTGATCAGCTGGGACCCTGCATAGGGATCCCATTCCAGGGTGGTCAGCCGGACCGGTGTTTTGGCCTGGGCCACTGAAAATAAAAATATGAATACAAAGAGGTAACTATATTTTCTCAAATGATTTCTCCCGCATGTTAAATGAATGCTTTGCTTAAGATAGCAGAAAGACCGACTGGCGGCAACTTGAATTCGGTGTGTCTGTGCTGCTCTTGAAAGTAAGCCTCCCCTGCTTTTTTGCCTTGACCTATACCACATTGTGACATATTTTAAGGTTGATTGTATTCAGACCCGAACTGGTTAATAATCCAGACTAAGAGAGATGTATATGAAATCGTTTGGGTGCCAAATACAGGTTTTTTCTATACAGGTTTTTTCTATGCTGATTTTTACCGGTGTAAGGGTTGCTTTTTCCCAGCGACTAAGAAAGAGAAATAACAAAAATGAGAACAGGCAAGAAATTCTCCCATAACAAAAGGAAAAATCATGGGGACAAATGCCAACACATTCTTTACCAAAGCAATTCCAATTGCCTGGGCCATGGGCATCATGCTCTCTCCTGATACCCTGGCTCTGTTGGGAAATATTGTGGGGAAGACTGGCTGGACAGGGCTGTGCCTGATACTGGGGGCCATGGTTGTTTTTTTTATCCATGCTGCAAATTACCAAACCCTGAACCAAACCCTAAACCAAAAAGTTGGCGAAACCGATTTTCTTATGACCCGTTTAGGGCAGTTTGCGGTCTATCTGCCATGGACCATAAGGAGTTTTGCCGCCATTTTTCTGTCCACTGGAATTCTGGTCTCATCCGGGTTTGTCTTTAACGAAGTCTTTTTCCATTGGTTTCCCAATTTTGGATTCGCCTTTTTACTTCTTGGCATACTTCTGGGGATACATTTTACGGGCATACCCATAGGCTTCAAGGCCCAGGTAATCTTTGTTGCCCTTACCCTGGCCGGGCTTTTGATATTGATTCTGACAGGCATTTTCACCCCGGGCACCCAGGCCCTGTCTTCCTGGCTTCCGATTCCAGATAGGTCCATTCTTTTTCTTGCCCTGGTCTTGTGGGTGGGATTTGACCTGGGCGCCTTTGGCCTGGATCAAAATACAGTCGGGGAAGGTAAAAATAAAATGAGGGGGCCACTGGTATGGACAATTGGCGGTACGGGGGTATTGTTCCTGCTCTGGGCAATGGTTTCCATCCAACATGTTCCCTTGGAAAAACTGGCCTCAACCAGCCTTCCCCATTTAAAAACCGCCCGGTATCTGCTGGGGGATACAGGCCGTTGGATAATGGGAGGGATTATTATCTTTGGGACCCTGGGGGCTGTCAACGGACTATTTCTGGCCTGCCGGGTCAATGCCGGTGAGATGGCTGGCCATGGGCTGCTGCCCCAATGGATTAAGAAACAAGGAGTGGTGCCCATATTCCTGGCCCTGACCACTGGCCTGATGATGGTCACAGGAATGGCAGGCAGTTACAAACTGGAAATCTGGATACGGGCAATCTTGCTTGCCTGGCTGTTTTCCTACGGGCTGATTTCTCTGGGTTTTTTAACCCGCAAGATTTCCTTGACCAACCTTGGGGCGTCCATAATTACCCTGACCGGGGTTTGTTTTCTTCTCCTGTCCGGAGAGGAAAGGTTGTTGCAACTTATATATTTTAGTTTGACCCTGGGAGCAGGTCTTCTCCCGGGACTTATATTCACATGGAAATCATCAAGACAAAAAGGTTAATCAAACCATGACAATTATAATAAGGAGTTTATTATGAAAAAATTTTTCTTTTTGCTTATCCCATTTGCTGCCATGCTTATTTTTGCTTCCTATTCAGGGGCGGCCTCTGTCTCTGTCATCACCAAGGATACCCTGAAAAACTGGGTGGATAAGGGGGAGGTCACCATTCTGGATGCCCGCCAGGGAAGGGACTGGAGCTCTTCTGAATTTAAAATTGTGGATGCCCATCGAGCAGATCCTGGGCAATTCATGGCCTGGAAAGATAAATATCTCAAAAATCAAAAATTGGTCCTATACTGCGCCTGACCGAATGAAGCTACCAGTGCCGGTCTGGCACGAAAACTCATGGCCGAAGGATACACGGATGTTCATGCCCTGAAGGGCGGATGGAGGGAATGGTTCCGGGCCAAATACCCGGTGGATGAAAAATAAGTATTATAGGTAAAACAACACGCCCTGATGTCTTTTTGAAAGATGGGTGTGTTGTTTTTTTATCTAGTATGAAGTGAACCGATTTAGTGTCATGGGATATTCCTAGGACACTAAATCGCCGACGGGAGGCCGGACGGCAATATCACCTGCCGAATTTATCCATGCGTCATACCCTGCCTTTCCAAGGACATCCACTGCACCTCCCATATAACCTTTTCCCTGCATCCCCTTCCACAGTAGGGCATTCTTTTCCAAAAAGTCATTGGGCAACATCTCTTTTTCCGGAAAATGTAAAAATCCGTCGATTTTACGCTTGCAGAATCCGTGGTATTCCAGCAATTGATCCAGATGCCGGGTGAATGGTGTCCAAAAGGAGGGGGCGGAACGGATTGTGCCCGTGAGCTTTGCCAGCAGAATTGCTTCAGGATCATCCTCATGGATAGTGAACCAGGGCATGAAGGGTATATGCCCAAGATTATCCAGGCTGAAAGCAAACTCACGAACAAATAAATCGTCATTTTTTTTTTGATAAACAGCATATCTATACTGTATGTCAAAGCTGTTTGTTCCGATGATCAGCAGGCCATTTGTCTTTAAATGATCTTTGATGTGACCCAGCATCCTTTTTTTTTTATCACGGGTGAAATAAATGAAAACATTCATGCATCGAATGACCTTTGCTGTCATGGGTCCAAGGTCCATCAGATCAGACTTTATGAACCGAAGGTTGTCTGTCTCAAAATCCATGATATGATTATGTATCAGTTTGTTTCCATCTTTTTCCACGGTTTCAGAGGATAGAGGATCACGGTTTTGGAGCAGGGGAAAAAGATCCTCAAAAAGCTGACTGAATCGATTTTTTGTACCTTCCGGGTCTGCGTATAAGGCCCGCCCGGCAAGGTCCGAAAATGCCTGAAAATACAAAAACTCACCCTCCTGGTTAAAACATGCGTAATGTCCGGCGGTATCGGATAACACATAATCGGCAAATGAACGGTCCACCCCACAGATTTGCCAGTCTGGAAACCTGCACGCCGTATCCACGGTTGTCACAGGTGGAAAACCGCACCCGATATCCACAAAAATATTTTGTCCCCTATCGGGAAGAAAGTTTTGCCCGGCAACATAGTTGTCGAGTTTTCTGTGACGGCCCGGTACTGTAATGGGCGGGATACGTCCCCCCCAAGCTCCGGGCAGTATGCTTGGGATCGTGGCGGATAACCAGCGGATGAGAACGGGATTAAACCCGGATACACAATATTTCGAGCGTTTCATAAGATATAGGAGGCGCAGGATAAAATCCTGGGTATCAGGAGGCAGTTCAGTCAGACAAATAGTCCCTGATAAATGACGGGGAAATCCTGTTCCAAGGAAGTTTTCCACCAGGGTTTCAAAGGATGTTTCGTTCATTGTTTCCATTCATTTCCTCATGTACAGCCGTGGTTCATAGGCTTTGGGTTCACACGATTGGGAAGTGGCATGCAACATGGTGTCCCGGTTCTATTTCTTGGAATACCGGCTCCTTGTGAGCACATCGTTTTTCAGCCCGGGGACACCGGGTGCGAAACCTGCACCCGGATGGCGGATCGACAGGTGAAGGTAGGTCTCCTGCTCTTAGATTTATACTTGGCAAAAGGCCTGGATTCGGCTTTGGGATGGCACTGAGCAAGGCTCTTGTATAGGGATGATGATGGGTCTTGTACAATTTTTCACAAGGGGCTTTTTCGCAAAGTTTCCCAAGATACATCACCACAACCCTGTCACAGATATTCTTTACCACGGCAAGATCGTGGGATATGAACAACATGGTAAGTTGGTGCTCTTTTTTCAACGTCTCCAATAGGTTTATAATCTGTGCCTGAACAGAGACGTCAAGAGAGGAGACCGGTTCGTCGCATATCAGAAGTTCCGGGTTTGCCATAAGCGCCCTGGCAATCTGGATGCGCTGGCACTGGCCCCCGGAAAACTGGAACGGCCGAAGATGACAGGCCCCAGGATCAATGCCCACTGAGGCCATCATTTCCAGTGCACGGTGTCTTTTTTCGCCAGGAGTTGTCTTGCCAATGACCTTAAGGGGAGCTGTCAAGGTGTCAATGATATTGCGCCTGGGATTCAGGGATGAAATCGAGTCCTGGAATATCATCTGAAAGCGCGGCCTTAATTGTTGTAACCGTTTTTTTCCCACCTGGGTCAGATCTTCGCCGTCAAAAAAGATCCGGCCTGAAGTTGGCCTGGGCAGCTGCATGATTGCCCGGGCAATGGTGGATTTACCGCACCCTGATTCACCGACCAGGCCTAAGGTCTCACCTTTGGCAATTTTAAAACTGACATTTGAAACAGCCTGTACCCTTTGTTTGCCTTCTTGCTTGAACCCGACGGTCAGTCCCTGTACCTGGAGCAGATTTTTTCTCATGAATTTGCCCCAACAGGATACCAGCAGGCAAACAGATGATCCTGCCTGCTGTCGAATGATAAGGGAGGCTCTTTTCTTTTACATCGTTTCTGCACACGGGAACAGCGGGGTGCAAAGCTGCATCCCTTTGGAAGGTTTGTCAGGTCCGGGGACTGGCCTTCAATGAAATTTTGCCTAGTGTGGGGCCGGTTTTCAAGGCGTGGAATCGAATTCATCAGGGCTTGTGTGTAAGGCATACGCATCGCTGAAAACAATTGTTTAGCCTTCGCCTGTTCAACGATTCTGCCGGCATACATAACGATAATATCGTTGGCTCTGCCGGCAGCCACGCCAAGGTCATGGGTGATCAGGATCATTGACATGTTTTCTTCGGCCTGCCTGCGGGCCAGAAGATCCAGTATCTCTGCCTGAACTGTAACATCAAGGGCGGTTGTCGGTTCGTCTGCTATTAATAGTTCAGGTCCACAGGCAAGCGCTATGGCTATGGCAACCCGCTGGCGCATTCCTCCGGAAAGCTGATGGGGGTAATGACGAACCCGCTGTTTAGGGTTGGAAATACCCACAGAGGTGAGCAGCTCGACAGAACGGTTCAGTGCCCTGTTTTTTTTCATCCCCAAATGATGGATCAGGGATTCGGCAATCTGGTTGCCGATGGTCATAACCGGATTCAAAGATGACATGGGGTCCTGAAAAATCATGGCAATCCTTTTACCCCTGACCGTATTCAGGGCCTTTTGGCTCATTTTATTTAATTCCAGGCCATCAAAGTAAATTCTGGATTTGCAGGATACGTGTGCCTTCCTGGGCAGCAATTTTAAAATACTTTTGGACAGGATGCTCTTCCCGCTTCCGGATTCGCCTACAATGCCTAAGGTATGGCCTTTTAACAGATCAAAGGAAATATGGTTAACCGCCCGCACAATCCCGTGATGGGTTGCAATGGTTGTGGAAAGATTTTGTATGGACAGGATTGGCAGGGGCTGATTTTCCGGCCGGTGAATCATAATTGCCCGTCCTTTGAATCAATGACAGTCCTGAATGCATCTCCCATAAGATTAAACGACAGCACTGTTAGAAACATCACCAGAGCCGGGATAAAACTGACATGGCCTGCTTCGTCAAGCACTTCCTTACCCTCTGCAATCATGCCGCCCCAGCTGGGGAGGGGAGCTGGCACACTTAAGCCTAGGAAACTTAAGGTGCCTTCGGCTACAATCATGTATGACACTAGGAAAAGCGCATAAACAATCAAGGGCAGAATGATGTTGGGCAGGATGTCGCGGATGAGAATATAAACATCATTCTGCCCGATCATCCGTGATGCCTGGATAAATTCCCGCTGTGAAACTATCAGGGTGTTTGCCCTGGCAACCCTTGAAAAGGAGGGTATGGTTAAAAATCCCAGAGCAATGATAATGTTGGTCAGGTTCTGTCCCATATAAAAGGTAATGGCAAGAAGCAGTACGAGTCCTGGAAAAGCCAGAATGGTGTCCATGGCTGCCATGATAAACGTGTCTAAACGTCCCCGGTAAAATCCTGCCAGCATCCCCAGTATCCCGCCGACCAAAAGGCCGATGACCGGGGTGATCAAACCCACAAGGAGAGATACCCGGGCACCGAATATCAAACGGGAGAGAATATCTCTACCCATGGTATCGGTTCCGAAAAGGTAGACAAAGGGGTCTCCTTCCCTTAAGCTGTTCAATGAGGGTGTGCTTGCTGTGGTACCCGGGGGAGAAGCCTGGTTCATCCAGTCCATGGCATCGTATTCAGGCAACGGCAGCCGGTCTGCAATGACAGCACCAAACACCACAAAGGAGATCCACATCATGGAAAGCCAGAAAGAGAGACCGAGTTTTTCCGCAACAGACCTTGGTTTTGTGATAAAATCTCTTTTTTGATTCCTGTTCAACCAAATGCCCATAATCAATCCATCCTTGATATTCGAATGCGGGGATCCAGTAAGGCATAGAAAGTGTCAACTAAAAAATTAACACTGACATAACCAATGGTAATAAAGAGGATACATCCCTGGACCATGGCAAAATCACGGCTGAAAATGGATCCGATTAAAAGACGGCCTATCCCGGGCAGGGCAAAAATTATTTCAACGATCACAGCTCCCCCTAAAAGGTGGCCGATGTGGATTCCCAGGATCGTTATCAGCGTCAGACAGGAGGGGCGAAGCGCATGTTTGAAAAGGATATGGGATGCCGGCAGTCCCTTGGATTTTGCCATCAGAATATAGTTTTCCTGGAGAGTTTCGATCATGTCGCTTCTAAGCACCCGCATGAAGGGGACCCATTCCACCATGGCAATGCAACATGAGGGAAGGATAAAGGATCGAAGATTGTTCCAGATGCCTTCTGAAAGTGGTGTGTATCCGGTAGCCGGCAGCCAGGAAAGCTTTATAGCAAAAATATAAATCAGGACAATGCCCATGACAAAAACCGGAGTTGACATCATGGCAAAGGCAACACAACTTAAGGCATTATCAATAACCGTCCTTGGTTTATAGGCACAGATAATCCCCAATGGGACGGCAAGGGCAAGGGCAAACAGTTGAGATAGTACCACAAGTTCCAGGGTAACGGGAAGCCTGTACAGTATGGCGTCAAGGACCGGTTCCTGGGTGCGGAAAGATTTTCCTAAATCCCCTTTGGCAATATCTGCAAGCCAGTTCCCATATCGGATGATGACGGGCCTGTCCAAGCCAAGTTCTTCCTGGAGTGCTTCAATCTCTTCCTTTGCCGCTTCTTGCCCGGCAATTTCATAGGCCACATTTCCGGGCAGAAAATCCACCATGACGAAGGTAATCGCCGTAACAGCAAGAATAACCCCAAAAACACGAAATAATTTTTTGCAGGTTGTTATGGTGTTTTTCAATTAAGGTATCTGTCCTAAGATTTAGAATTTAATTATGTCTTTGGCAACTTCCCTTTTTCTATTTTTCAATCCAGGCATCCGATATATCAATCACACCGTTGCGGATTTGTGGTATGCCCATGATTTTTTGTTTTGCAATGATATGTACCCTGCGTCCTCCGCGGTATAGAATCGGCACATCGGCGTTGAGCAGCCCTGCAATATCGCAGAGTATTTTCTCCCGTTTTTCAGGATCGGTCTCGATTTCTTGGGCAACAAGCAGTTCATCCATTTTGGGATTGTTATAACCGGTGGCATTGATGCGGCTTTTCGAGTGAAAGTATTTATAAAGATACGGCCCGTGATCCGTCATGGGCGGAATGCGCCAGGACGATACATGATAATTTTTTGAAAACACATTTTTAACGATGGGAGAGATATCCATCCCTTTTGTGTTGACCGTGATGCCGATTTTTTTGCAAAATTGCTGCAGCATAAGACCAAACTCCCTTCCGCGCTTGGTATTGGTATGGATGCATTCAATCTCAATCGGTTTCTTGTATTGTTCAATTAATAATTTTGCTTTTTTAATATCATGGTTTCTATACCCTGCATCATCGCATGGCAGCGCGTTTCCAAAGGGATGGTGTGCCAGGGGAATGGAATTTTTATAACTCATATCGACATAAATTTTCTGGTTCCATGCATGGGCAATGGCCCGGCGGACAAGGGGGTTATCCAGGGGCGGTTTTGTTGTGTTGATTACAGCAATTTCCGCACCATTGCTTTCTCCGTGATAATGCACCAAAGAATTATTTTTTTTTGCCCGTTCAATAATATGCCCGCGATCCATGAAAATAATATCAATCTGTCCGGATGTAAGGCTAGCAAACCGCGTTTGATGGTCAGGTACGGGTTTGAAAATGATTTTGTCCAGATATGGCTTTCCTTTTCGCCAATAGTTTGGATTTTTCACCACCACAAATCGATCATTGGATTTCCACTCCTTGAACATGAATGGTCCGGTGCCCACAGGCGCCCTGGATTGAGTGTCTTCCTCCAGGGCCTTGGGAGACATCATATAGCTATACAATGCCCGGGTATCCGTTAAAATTTTCGGAAACGGAAGCCAGGCATGGGACAGATGAAATCGGACGGTGAGCTCGTCTATTTTTTCCACAGACTGGATCGGTCCCAAAGAGGTGCGGCCCCTGAATTTATTTGCCGGATTTAAAAGTCGGGACCAGTTGTGCACAACCGCATCGGCATTAAACGGGGTTCCGTCGTGAAACCATACCCCTTTCCGAAGTGCAATTATTAATTTTTTCCCGTCTTTTGAAGGTGTCGCAGATAGCCCGAGTTCGGGGATCAGGTTCCCTTTTGAATCTGTATCAAACAGCCGTTCATGTATTGTGCTGCCGGCAACGGAGCCGCAGATGGAAAGTGCATTGATTTTTAAAGGGTCAAACCCGCGGAAATCATTTTCCGACCCAAAGATCAATGTCCCGCCATATTCCGGCCCGGCTGCCCCTGCCGGGTCCAGCGGAAAGTAAGACAGCATGCTGACCCAAAAAAATAGTACGAAAAAAAAATGGTAAGATTTTACGCCTCGTGCTCTGTTGATTTTTGTGGCCTTGTTTTCCATGCGAAGCTCTCCCTAGGGGAAATTTAGATTTCTTTAGGGATCCAAAAGCCTTAAGAAACCTGTTCCCTGTTTGCTTTAATGTTAAAACAGGCGCGCCCGAACAATATATATACAGATCACCGAATAAAATCGGATACTCATCTTGTTGAAACGGTTTAACCCTTTTGTTTAATGATTACAAAAGGACCGGTTAATGAACTCAATGCCATCTTATATATCTCCTAGGGGTTGAAAATTCTCATCCAGGAACTGTATCTCCCCATTGCTGTGGTCGTAGACTTTTCGATATCCCTCTAAAATGGCTTGACTGCTGATAGTCAGGTATCTTTCAATTGCTTCATTGTCAGTTAACAGCTTACCCCATCCCTTACTTACCGTTGTGGCCACTCCCTGGGTGAACAGGGCCCTTGAGTAACGTGTCATCCTCTGCTGTTCCAGGCTGAGCCCCTCGAACCCCTGGTAGCCTTTGAGAAGGGTGGTGAGAAAGTCCCAATGTTCTTGCAGCATTCGACGTTCCAGTTCCAGGTTTCGCCCGTCGAGCATGCACCCAAACAGTCGGCTGTTCTCCCTTGCAAAGCGGACGTATCCGACTGCCTGATCGATCCAAGCATCACCGGTATATTGCTTTGACTCAAAATCTTTAACCGTTTTCCACCCTTTTTTGACCACCTCATCTTTGAGTGTTTCCAGGTTTTCAAAATGGGAATAGACGGGCATGGTGGAGCACCCCATATGTTTAGCCACGGCAGTGATGGATAGTTTTTTCCAACCATTTTTTCCAACCATATCAACGGCGGTTTCAAGAAAATCATTTATAGTTAAATGGGTCTTTTTAGGCATGATAGCTCCTTGATAATTTTAAATAGGATGTCTATAATAGGCTATCAATAATAATTGATCAGTATAAAACTTTTTTTAGTATGTCAAGGTTTTTTTTGCCCGGTTGACTATCTGTATTTTTAGTTAGATTACCCCTGCCGATAAAAAAGAAACAATTCCCCTCTCCGTTAAACCCGTAGTGATTTTATATCGTGTCCCTTCAATACCGGCCTCGGAAAAATCAACCTTGCCATCCCGGGGGGTATAACCTCTCCATGGGGTGGCGTATGGCCGAAAAGCTGTCAACCGAATGAATTCATTATTTTCAAGGACAAAAAAACATTGAATAACAGATTTTTTCCCCCAGACCTTGAAAACTAATTTTCCAATATACTCCCCAGGGGCAATCTCGGAAGATTTATACTTTTGGGGATTTAAACCATCCTGGGCTGCATCTTTAAATTGATATGCTTTAGACGCACAAATAATATCTTCTTTTTCTAGCGTCGCATATGTAAACGCTTTTACTTGCACGCTGGGTTGCATAAACTTAAAAATCGACCGGGTTTCACAATACTTAATAAATTCTTCAGCATCTTTCCTGGGAAAATTTCGTCGAATCGACGGTCTGCCGGATTTAGGACAAGTTTGCTGGGAACAAAAAGACCGTTCCAAAAAATGGGTACCCGGGGTGCTTTTAACTTTTTGAATTCTCTTGATGGACACGCCCAGCCGGTTTGCTATTTCAATAAATGAATAGGCATCTTTATATAAATTTTTAAATGCTTGTAAAGATGATACCGACACACAAATAGTTGGCATATTCTCCCTTGTTTCAACCCCGGAGAAAATTTCCGGATGCGTATCCATAAGTTGTAAAACCTGATTGGGACCAACTCCTATCTCAAGCGCCGCATCTTCCAATGAACAGGATTCCTTCATTACAATCCCAGGTCCTCACAGATCAGGATCACCTTAATCCGTTTGGGTGGAAAGGCTTTTTCCGTTATGGTCCAGGTGTTGCAAATTCGTTGAGGGCTTGTGCAGTCCATGCATACTCCGGTTTTGGCGCAGGGGGTTTTCATGTCAAGGCGCATGGCATTTGCAGGTGCGGCATAGTCCTTGATCCGTCTCATGGCCGTTTCAAGGTCGGGCACAAGTTTATTCTGACCGATCAGCACAACCACTTCTCTGGGACCGAAGGTAAGCGCCCCTACCCGGTTCCCAACCATGTCAAGGTTGACCAGCTGGCCAGCCTGGGTGACCGCATTGGTGCCGGTAAAATAAAGGTCCGCCGTCATGGCGGCCCTGAGTCGTTCTATTTTTTCTTCTTTAGAAATGCCTTCTTCCTTGGCGTTTATAATTTTAGGGCCTAGGGCTGTTATGGCTGAAGCGATGCCGGAGTCCATAAATGTCATGGAACCGCCCCAGGCAATGGTTTGAGGAGCCAAAGCAGGAACGATTTTGTTGATGACTATATTCACGGCGGCCTGGCTGTTTTCGGCTAGATGCACATCAAAATTATTTTTGGTGAGTTTTTCTGCCAGTGCGCTAAGCCTGAGGGCATGATAGTTCTCAATGGGGCGTTTCATTGCAGTTCCTTATTTAATTCGTGTTCAAAGTTGATAAAAAAAAATAGATAAATGCCATGTTCAGGCGGCTGAGTCAAGGCTGGCTTGAAAAGATAGGGTGTTGACATTCCACCAGGCATCGTTAGTCTTTAAGTATGGTTTTCGTTGCTGTTGAGGTATGTATTGATCCATTAAAATAGAGGAGATAATCCCATGACTGAAAATTCAGAAAAAAAAGATTATTGTGATGCAGATGATCAGCAGAAAATTGTAGAAAAAATGAGCGACTGCGATAAAACATCAACATCGGACAAAGAACTGAATGAATGTTACACCAAAATTATTAAAGAGGATGAAGGGTGTATGTCTTCCTGAAAAGATGAAATGACAGGTTCGGTTTCCCTAGCAGTCTCCATAAACAAGGTAATAGACTAATCTCTTTACAAAGGAACACAGAATGGACACAGAAAATCCCGAGAAAAAGGCATATCTATTTCAACTTTATTCCATGGCCCAGGGAGATCCCGCAACCCCGGTGTCCATGTATGAGGTGGGCCAGGTTCTGGGGCTGGAGAGGGCCGAATCCGGGGAATTGGCCGAGGCCCTTTTCATTGAGGGACATGCTGAGCTGAAAACCCTTGCCGGCGGTATTGGGATTACCCGGGAGGGGCTTAAGGCCTTGGATATGAAGATTGATTACAGCGCTGATGAAGGGCTTCAACTGGGAGCCGGTCCTGTAATGGAATCACAGGGGAAAGAATCCCTGGGGAAAATTTTGAAAGAAATACAGACGTTCATGGGGGGATGCATAACCCCCTATGCACACTTGGAGGAGATGCTGATGGATATAAAAACCATTGAGATCCAGATGCTTTCCCCCCAGCCCAAAACAGGGATCATCCGTGAGGTCTTAAAATCAATTGCCCAAAGCCTCCCGGGTGATGATCTGAAAAATAAAGTAGAGGCCTTGGCTGCGTCCTGATTCCCCAGGCATTGTGGGTAGTTTCAATGTGTTGACTTGGATTTCACTCCAGTGTATTTTGTTTCCCATGATCTATATTTAAAGCTGAGAGGACATGATGGGTGAGGATAGAAAAACATGGGAAAAAAAGCAGCGTGAGAGCCGAATCATTGATAAGGCCCAGGACATATTTTTCAAAAATGGATATGAATTTACCACCATTATTGAAATAGCAAAGGCCTCTGGATATAACAAGCGGTCCATCTATCTTTATTTTAAAGATAAGGAAGATATTTTTCTGGCTGTGGTGTTAAGGGGGCTCACCCAATTGTACAAGCGATTGGAGACTGCCGCTAAAGATCCGACCATCCAGAGTCTTGGCCGTGCATTTTTTGACTTTTCCCTGGATCATCCGGATTATTTAAAGCTGATCATGGTCTATGAGGCAAATACCTGTGTGTATAATCCGGGTGGGCTTAAAAATGCAGATCCTGAATCATACAAGTATCTTTGCCAGCAGGAAACCGACGCCATGGCAGATCTGATGACCCGACTCATTGCAGCGGGGATTGAAAAAAAACGTATCAAAACCAATCTTGAACCGGCGCCGCTGATGCTGTTGCTCTGGGGTCAGGTTTTTGGGGTCATGCAGATTATCCTCATGCGCCAGGCTCATTTTCAGGAGACCTATGGGATCAGCTATGAGGAGCTGTTTGCAAACTTTATGGACATGGTGGGCAGGGCCCTGTCCAGTGGTGGCCCATCACAACTGCATACCATTTAGATGAAATCCTGATATTGGGGATTGAGGTGTAATTTATCCTTGGCGTTAAATACCCCGGCAGGGTACAAACACGGCTTCTTGTGTTCCTACCCTGGGGAGGTCATATTTGGGACTTTTAAAATTTTTTCACACTTTCCTTGCCCAAAGCGGTATTCCTATCCTATTCAGCTTTATACTGTTTAGCGGAATAACCGGAAAACAGGTATATCAGAAATATTAACAGAGCAGTTCCTGTTGCGATTAAAATGAATGGATTTACCCTGAATATTCCATATATCAGGTACAAGAACATACATACCCCTGCTATGGTCAACGAATATGGAATTTGTGTTCTAACATGATCAATATGATCTGCTCCGGAAAAAATTGAAGCCATGACCGTGGTATCGGAAATCGGTGAACAATGATCCCCAAATACAGAACCTGAGAACACAACGCCTGCCATGGAAACTGATATTGCTGCATCGCCTGTGATACTATATGTCAACTGAATTGCAAGGGGAGTAACTATTGTCATTGTACCCCAGGATGTACCAGTTGCAAAGGAGACAAGCATGCCTATTATAAATAAAATTATGGGTAAAATCTCAAAAGACAGGCTGTTTCCTAATTGTGAGACGATATAATTTCCAAGTTGCATCTCCTTGGTAACACTCCCCAATGACCATGCTAAAACCAGAATACATCCTGTTAACACCATTAATTTGAATCCATTTATAAATGTATCCATGGTTTCTTTGAGATCCATTACTCTGTAGCCAATGCCCAAGATAGCACCTGTAACTGCCATTGCAAACGCTCCCCACAATAAAGCTGTGGCGGCATCTGATTTTTCCAGAATTTGCATGACTCCGGTTCCGGCTCTTCCGGTCCAGAGTAATCCAAATATCGAGATTGCGATAACTGCCACCAGGGGAAGAACAAAATAAATAATTCTGGGTTTAATATCTTTGGGTTCTCCCAATTCGAAACCGACATCCAGCATGGGTCGAGAGCCGTCTCTATGAATTTTGCCCTCTTTTAATGCTCTGTTTTCCGCCGCTAACATGGCCCCATAGTCTTTGCCGCTGATGACAATTATTCCAACGAAGATTAGCGCAAGGATGCAATAAATATTTAGCGGGATACTGCTAAAATAGGAGGAAACCGTTCCTACACCGGTTATTCCGGCGGTATCTATCCCAACTTTGATCATTCCGATTTGAAATGCAATCCAGTCAGAAATAAACAATGCGGCAACAGGAGCTGAGGTTGCATCCAATATAAATGCAAATTTTTCCGAAGAGATCCTTTGTTCCTTTGTTATGTCTCTGAAAACATTCCCGACTATGGCTGAATTTAAGCAATCATTGATGCAAACCACGATTCCAAGCAACCATGCACCAATACCCACGGCTTTTCTTGATTTGATTTTTTCTTTTGCCCAAATGCTTAGGGCCTTACTTCCTGCAAGTTTCCAGATAAATGATATTCCAGCACCCATAAAAAATGTAAAGAGTAGTAATTTGGCGTTCCAGTCATTATTGATCTGATTGATAATTGTTTGGAGTGTGTATGTGATTCCACCAAACGGATTACCAAAAGAGATTATAATGCCCCCGGTTAAGATACCAACAAATAAAGAAATCAAGACTTGTTTTGTTCTAAAGCACAATACTATTGCTACTAATGGCGGAATTAAAGCCAATATTCCGAAATCCATACTATTCTCCTAATCGATCATTTTTTTGGGTTTCTGATAAAATGTCAGGATAAATTTTCAATTTTAAGGTTAGGCTATTCCTCCACCGTCGACTACCAATGCCGTTCCAGTCACCCAGCTTGACAGGTCACAGGCTAAGTACAAAACAGCGTTGGCAATATCGTTGGGCATGCCAATTCTTTTCAATGGCCTGTCTGTACCGCACTCACTGAGATACTCGTCTTGTGATTTTTCATCGGTTACTATGCCGGTTTGAATGCCTTCATCCCTAAGCATAGCAGTATCAGTGTCTCCAGGATTCACACTGTTTACGCGGATATTTTGTGGACCAAAATCTATTGCCATAGCGCGGGTCAAATTAACTATTCCACCTTTAACAGCACAATATGCTGCTGCTTGATCCCCACCCTTTAGTCCCCATCCGGAACCGGTATTTATGATGCTGCCGCCACCGGCTTCTATCATTATCGGTATAACAAATTTGGATAGTAAAAATGTCCCCTTTAATCCTACGTCTATAACAAAATCCCATTCTTTTTCTTCCAATTCTACGATATTTTTTCGAACTGTCACCCCAGCATTGTTAAACAGGATGTCGATCTTCCCAAAATCACTTTTAATCTCGTTTACGACTTTCTCAACTTCATTTTTTTGAGTCACATCACATTTATAAAACTCAGCTATTCCGCCTGCCTCTTTTATCTTTTGAGCTTCTTTTTTCCCCGTATCATTTATATCGAGCATTGCTATTTTTGCTCCATATGTTGAAAGCAATAGTGCAGTTTCCAAACCTATACCTGAGGTTGCTCCTGTAATCACAGCAACCTTATTCTTGAGTGATAGCATATCTTTTTTTACCAACAGATTAATCCTTTTTTTATAGTGTTAATGAGTTACAAACTCTCAATCGATTTTCATTCAACGCATAGACTATGCCATTGTTGAATAACAATTCAATTATTTGGTTTTTTATTCTAAGTATTCAATTTTTCCGTGAAAAATTAAATGCTTTTTGGATTTACAATTATGATTTTTCTGTTTTACGAACCTTGATTGTCATTTCTGACAATACTTTGTCCATTCTGGCAGTATTTGTGGGTATCTATAAAACCACATCCACACGGGGGAGATGGTACAGAAAAGATTATTTTTCCTACAATATTCTGTCTGGGCAGATTATGGGAAACCCGCGGTCGGAAGTAATGGCTCAAAAAAAGATCAGATATAAGCCGCTGCTGATGGTGCTGCAGGTGCTGGGATTTTTAAAAAGATTATTTGCGTATTTCAAAAACATCAAAAACCTGTTTCATATAATTGTAAGACGTATAGTGCAGGATATCTCCTTCTACCCGAATGGATTGAAACAGTGGTTGCCGGCCACCGGTTTTAGCCATGAGATGATCATACCGTGAACTTGGGGGATAAAATTTAGGGCCGGCATTGGATATGACATAAACGGTTCCTTTTTCTTTGCCGGATACGCTCTGGTTGTTCCTGAGCGGGATAGTCCGGGCATAGCCATGGTCATGCCCCTGCAATACAATGTCCACTGAAAATTGGTCAAAGACAGGCACCAGAAGGTTCTGGAACTCTTTTCTGTCCCGTCGTTCTGATATGGAATATACGGGTTGATGAATGGCCACAATAATCCAGGGTTGCCGGTTCATTGATAATGTTTTTTTCAGCCACGCAGCCTGGGTTTCCATCTGTTCATTTCCATTGAGCATGACAAAACAAACCCCTTGATATTCAAAACTGAATACGGTTTCCGCAAGGCCTTTTGGGCCATTTTCCGGCAGGGTGAAATGGGGTCGCCATAGGTTTGTTATGTGATAGTCTTCTGGAGGAATGAATCGCCGGTCCGGGTATTCGTGGTTTCCCGGTAAAAGGGTCAACGGCATGGTCCTGGGTATCCAGCCCAGGGCATTGAAAAATCCCTCCCATTCATCATCGTCCGGGCCATTATCCACCATGTCACCGGCAAACAGCCAGAATTTTGATTCCGGTACTTCTTGAAAGGCTGCCCTAAATATCTGGGAACACATGGAATGGACCTGCTCCTGGATATCTCCAAAATAGATAAAGGTGAAGGGTTCAGGCTTGTCTGAGGCTGTTTTGAACTGGTTCCACTCACTCCAATGGTCATCATCCCCCACACGATAGGCATATAAGACATCCGGTTCTAAAGCATTTAAAATCACTGAATGGTGATACACAAGGGCTTGGTTGTTAATATCAACGGCAGTTGTGTGGGCACCAACGGTATTTGGGCTGATTCCCTGATGGAATAATTCAGACGCCCTGATAACCTGGGCCCTGGGAAAGGCCGCCTGTTGTCGGGTTCGCCAGGTAATGGCCTGGCTGCTGTACGGGGACTGGGTTATATTTAAGATAATCCTTTCGGGAAAGGCCTTTAAAGGTGTTTCCCCAGCCTGGCCCTGGCTGAAAATCAACAGCAGGCCCAACCCTGCAAACAACAGACTTCTGGTTATCTGGGAAATTTTCATTAATTTAGTGTCCTTTGCAAAAGGTATCATTGGTTATATTTTTTTTGTTTGCAACACCTTAAAATAAATAGATGACACATACAACCAATTACTGCACTTGACAAAGGAAATAACCCATATTCGATAATTGTAGTTGTGTCAAGTGAGACAAAAGGTTAATGATTTTCGATTTAAGACCGAGCAATGAAAAACCGGTTTATTTCCCTGAATTAATTTACGATAATTCAGACTCCCAGATTCCAGCATTTGATTCTGGGAGTCGAGGCCTTACCCAAGGATGTATTTTAAAAAATGACTAGTGGAACTTGGGGAATTACTGGTGAGCTATGCTCAAAAGCAGCAATAATTTGATCCCTAAATATCCACAATTATTTTTTTCGATATCGACATGGCAATATTCTCTTCATAATACGCAGCTTCATTAATAAAGAATGGATAGGCTTCATAGTCTCCATCCCAATAAATGTTGTCACCGTCAAATAAAGAGATCACCGGTTCATCCGGATTCAAGGGACAAAAATCCCTGCCTTCAATTTTTTCATGGACAAGCCCGATTCGATTCCCCGATTCGTCAACCGGTATTTTTAATGTTTCAACATAGTCAAATGCTTCATAGCTGTTTGGTAGCTCCGGC
>JADGEQ010000060.1 GCA_016744295.1 Desulfobacteraceae bacterium
TTCATTGTTCGATTAAGACTGGCTGCCGTTATCTTAAGATGCAGCAATAATTTTTTAGTCGTCATTCCAGGGTTGTTTTTTATAATGTGAAGCACACGATAGTGTGGCCGGCCAAATCCTTTCCGGGATAAGGTTTCATCAGCCTGCCTTACCAACTCCATGTGTCCGTAGTAAATCAGTTCTGTTATTAATAGGTAAGTGGAATCCGGTATTTCTTTGTTCATGGGGTCGCCTGTGATTTTATTATATATGCTTAATTAATATATGATACTTAGCATATTAATATAATTAAAACAATTATATTATAGCTATAAAAAAGCCTTGACTTTATAAAAACTTTATATAAATACTATACAGCATATATTAGGTATGTATATATATATTTAAAATAGAATCGTGCCATGAAAATTGTTCAAAAACCGTGAAATTGATTTGTTAATGATGTTCAGGTGTACAGAACCAAATATAATTTTAAGGAGAACATGATGAAGTTGAAACGTTTTTTCACTATTTTGTTGGCTATGGTCGTTGTCACATCAGTCACTCATGCATCAGATGTCACCTGGCGGGCCACAACCGCTTACCAGGCGAACAGCAATTCGGGGGTAGCCTTTAAAGCAATGGTGGAAAGGCTTTCTGAACTCAGCAATGGCAGTTTTAAATTAGAGGTTAATTCCGGAGGATCCCTCGGTTTTAAAAACGGGGACAATTTCGAGGTGGTGGGAGACGGGATTGTAGAAGTTGCGGAAACGATTTCAGGAAGTCTTATCGGTGTTGATCCGATCTTCGGGCTCCTCTCCTTGCCATTTATTACCTCCTCACCTGAAGATGTACAGAAAATTATATCCCTGTCCTTTGACATGTTTGCCAAAGTTTTTGAATCCAATGACCAAAAATTGATTGGCTGGGGGTCTTTTCCTGCGGTCGGTATCTATGCAGAACATGCGGCCTATGACCTAAAAGGCATTAAAGGCCTGAAAATTCGCACATATGATGCATTTGGTGCCCAAGCCTTGCGAAAGCTGGGTGCTGCACCGGTTCAACTTCCCTGGGGCGATGTTGTCTCATCATTGTCGTCGGGTGTAATCAATGCTGTCCTGACCTCATCCGAAGGCGGGGTGGTAACAAATATCTGGGATCTGGGGATGACGGATTATAGCAATCTTGGCTATTCTACACCCATCACCCTGCTCCATATATCAAAAGAATCTTTTGAAAATCTATCCGCTGTTCATAAAGATGCAATTCTCAGTGCAGGCAAGCGTTTTACCGAAGCCAACTGGGAGGCGGCCCAGCAGCGAGTTGCGATTAATCTTGAAACCTTGGAAAAACACGGCATAAAAATCCATCAAAATATTGACCCAAAGTTGATTGTAAAAACCCAGGCGCTTGCATCTTCTTTTGCGGCTGACTGGGCCAAAAAAGTCGGGCCTGAAGGAAAGGGTATCGCAGATCAGTTTTTCAATAAAAATTAGGCATAATATTGGGAGGGCGATACCCGTCGTCCTCCTGAGCTTATTTTAGATTTAGCACTTTTTTTTGGAATCCATATTTTTCAGGAAATCAATTTATGCAATTTTATAAAAGAATGATTGATCGTTTTTGCAATGTATGCTCCGGCGGAGCAGCGCTTGCAGTCGGCCTCATGGTTTTTCTCATCCTTTTGGAAATCGTCCTTAGGAATGTATTTGATCACTCCCTGCTGGTTGTTGAAGAGTTGGTGGGCTATCTTCTTTCCGCATCCATCTTTTTAGCCTTGGGACCCACCTTTCACAAAGGCAGCATGATTCAGATGACCATGATTACAGATCGTTTGGAAAAACGTTCTTTGGCTTTCCTGGAAATTATGACATTGGGCCTGGGATTTTGCCTGACACTTTTTTGGATGCGATACGTGTTTCGGGCAGCCTGGCGGTTCTATAACCGGGGGATAGCATCCAACGGCGCCTGGCCTTTTCCCCTATGGATACCAGAGGTCGTTTCTTTTTTCGGACTTTTTATATTGGCCCTGGTTTTGACCCATCATATACTCTCAAAATTTTTCATTGCCATTGAAGGGGCTTGACCATGGAATTATATACGGCTCTCATTATTATATTCGTGTTTTTTCTTTCACTTGCCCTGGGGATCTGGGCTTTTTTCTCCCTGCTCATCGCAAGTATCCTCGTCATGGCCTTTGGCGCTGACTTTGGTTTGGATAAAGTAGGGATACTCATTGCAAAAATCACGGTTCGCTCATCCCGGTCATGGGAACTTTCAGCAATCCCTTTATTTTTGCTAATGGGAGAACTGTTGTTTCGTGCTGATTTGTCCCGGCGACTGTTTGACGGGCTTTCAACCATTTTTAATAAAGTTCCCGGCGGACTTCTCCATGTAAATGTCACAGGATGTACCGTATTTGCTGCAGTATCAGGATCATCCGCTGCCACCACTGCAACCATTGGCAGGATCAGCGTGCCGGAATTATTGAAAAGGGGATATTCCCGGTCTTTGATCCTGGGATCCCTTGCCGGTTCCGGGTCTTTTGGATTGTTGATCCCTCCTTCCATCGGCTTGATTATTTATGGTGTTCTTGGCGAAGTATCCATTGTAAGGTTATTTGCTGCAGGTTTTTTACCGGGACTCATCGTGGCCTCATTTTATTCGATCTACATCGGCGTCGCCTCTCCCCGGGTAAATACCGACGGTATTGTTTTTGAATGGCAAGCGCTTTTGGGGCTGCTGCCTATTTTTTCTCTTATTCTCATCGTGCTTGGGTCAATCTATTGTGGAATTGCCTCTCCCACGGAAGCTGCCGCTGTGGGCGTGGGCGGTGCATTGGTTTTGGCATTTATTGAAAAAAGAGTGACAAAAACATTTCTTATGGATTCTGTTTTTGCAGCAACCCAACTATCTTGTGTGATTGGTGCGGTTGTTATAACGGCTTCAGTTTTGTCAACTGCCACCGGGATCGTCGGTGCACCCCAGGCCATTGCTTCCTGGGTGGTGGGTTTAAATCTGAGTAAAACAATGCTGCTTTTTGCCCTGGCGTTGTTCTATATATTGCTGGGTTTGTTTTTAGATGGTGTCTCCATTCTCGTATTAACATTACCGTTAACCATGCCCATTGCTGTTGCCACCGGAATTGACCCCATCTGGTTCGGCATTTTTTTGATCCTCATGATAGAGTTGGGATTAATGACACCACCAGTGGGCTTTAATCTGTTTGTCATTCAATCAATTTCCAGAGCATCCATCGGTGAAATCGCATTGGCGGCAGTCCCATTTTTTTTAATTATGTGTGCTTCGGTCATATTATTTACCCTATTTCCGGGAATTGTCCTGTGGCTGCCCAATCATTTATTTTAAATTTTTTAAAATTATGTAACCGCCATATTTTTCATAACACACGATTATAATATAAGATTTTCAACGTAAAAATTACGACAGGAGACATTTATGATATCTTTAACCCTAGGTGATTTATACGACCGCTGTGTCCAATTTTATGGAAAACACACAGCGGTCACCTATGGCAATCAATCCTTCTCATACAATCAAATCGGTGATCAGGCCAAGCGCCTGGCCGCCGCATTACAGGATATGGGGCTGAAAAAAGGGGACAAGGTGGCCTTTTTAATGCCCAATTGTCCTGAATACATTTTTTGTGAATATGCACTGGCCAAATGCGGATGTGTACGGACGCCGCTTGCCGTATTGCTAAGTCCCGAGGACCATATTTACATGATGAATCTGACCGAATGTAAGGCGGTTATTTATCATACAAAAATGGCCGATAGAATTAATAAAATGATTCCTGATCTTAAAACCGTAGAGCATTTCATCCAGATTGGTGGCGAAAAAGAAGCGTTGCCCCAGGGGCATCGCAGTTTAAAAAAGATGGTGGCAACATATCCGCCAACACCCGTGCATGTGGATATGCTGCCCCAAGATTTAATGGGAATATATTTTACCGGCGGAACCACCGGGAAACCCAAAGGGGTTATGCTTTCGCACAGGGCGTGGGTTTATACGATACTTGCAGAGACACTTGACTTTGATATGGGCCGACAAGAAGTATTTGCCTATGCCGCACCCTTGACCCATGGCGGCGGGTGCCTTTTGTTACCGGTGCTCCTGCGGAAAGGGCGTTGTGTAATTCTGGACCATTTTGATCCCAAATCTTTTCTGGAAACCGTGGAAAAAGAAAAAATCACCTCTTCTTTTTTGGTTCCAACAATGATTTATCTGCTGCTTGATCTGCCGGAAAGGGATAAGTATAACCTTTCAAGTTTACGCAATATTATCTACGGTGCATCCGCCATTGCACCGGATCGACTCAAACAGGCAATCAAAACATTCGGCCCCATATTCACCCAGCTTTTCGGCCAGACAGAAGCCCCCATGGCCCTTAGTTCCCTGCCCCGACAGGAACATGTGGTCACCGATCCTGAACGGGAAATGATGATTTTGAGTTCAGCCGGCCGGCCTACCTTTCATACAGAAATTAAAATTGTGGACGAGAACAATTGTGAGGTCAAAACCGGTAAAAGTGGTGAGGTTATTGTTCGCAGTGCCAACATGATGGACGGTTACTTTAAAAATCCTGAAGCGACTGCCGAAACCATCCGGGACGGTTGGCTGCACACCGGGGATATTGCCCGTCAGGATGAGGAAGGCTTTCTTTATATCGTAGATCGGAAAAAGGATATGATCATCAGTGGCGGATTTAATATTTTTCCCAGGGAAATAGAAGATGTTCTTTTTGAGCACCCGGCAGTAAGAAATGCGGCTGTCATAGGAATACCCCATGAAAAATGGGGTGAACAAGTTTTGGCCATGGTGGAAACCCATACCGG
The DNA here is from genome assembly GCA_016744295.1 of Desulfobacteraceae bacterium. Classification (GTDB taxonomy): domain Bacteria; phylum Desulfobacterota; class Desulfobacteria; order Desulfobacterales; family Desulfobacteraceae; genus NBML01. Next base: position 4,839 of record JADGEQ010000060.1, read on the forward strand.
TCAAACGGTTTCACAAGAAGAACTCATCGCCTTTGTCAAAAACAAAAAAGGCAGTCTTATTGCTCCCAAAAAAATTGAATTTCGCACTAAAATTCCCCTAACAAATTTAGGAAAATTGGATAAAAAACAAATTAGAGCAGAATACTGGCAGGGTAAAAATCGAATGGTGATTTAAACCAAATAAAATTGATTTCATAAATTATTTAAGACAATGGGGAATAATAATGACAAATGTATATGTGATTGGTGTTTCTTCAACTGACTTTGGAAAACATCCCGACAAAAGCTATCGGGAACTTGTGCGGGAAGCCTATCTTGCCGTACTGGCTGACGCTGGCATGGAAAATGGTGATTTAATAGATTTTACCTATTTTGGTAATTGCCGCATGCATGCTGCGGGTCAACCAATGATCCGGGGACAGGTTTGTTTTATCCCGTTGATAACCGAAAAGTTATTTCCAGAGCGGGTTCCCATAATAAACGTTGAAGGTGCTTGTGCAACCGCTTCCATGGCTTTTCACACAGCCTGGAAAGATATTTTAAGCGGCCAGTCCAATCTCACCCTTGCCCTGGGGGCAGAAAAATTATTTTTTCCGGAAGATCCCCAGGGTATGATCAAGGGATTTGAGGAGGGAATGGATTTATTTACACCCAATGACACCCTGGCTTACTATCAAAAAGCAGGTAAAATCACCGGTCAACCGTTTGAAATAGCCCCCGGACGTACCATGTTCATGGACACCTATGGTATGCAGGCCAGATATCATATGTGGAAAAACAAAACAACCCAGCGCCAGATTGCCTTCGGTGCAGCCAAAAACCATAATTTGGGCGCGTTGAACCCCAAAGCACAATACCGGTTTACCCAGACGGTGGACCAGGTTCTTGAAGACCGAATCGTCAGTTATCCCTTAACCCGTTCAATGTGCGCTCCCATAGGCGATGGCGCGGCAGCAGCGCTGCTTTGTTCAGGTGACTTTTTAAAAAATCTGCCGTCCGAGATACAAAACAGGGCGGTTCGGATACGGGCCAGCGCTTTTACCGGCGGAAAGTATCGCTCTTTTGATGAACCAAGTTTGAGTTGTGTGGCAGCAGAAAAAGCCTATGCAATGGCGGGTATCAAACCTGGGGATATTGATGTGGCTGAAGTTCATGATGCAACCTCTTTTTGTGAAATATATCAAGTGGAAATGTTAGGGTTTTGTCCCATTGGTAAAGGGGGGGCATTTGTGGAATCCGGTGCAACTACCCTTGAAGGGAAGATTCCTATTAATACCTCCGGCGGACTTGTATCAAAAGGTCATCCGGTCGGGGCAACCGGTATTTCCATGATATATGAATTGGCCACCCAGCTTCGGGGTGAAGCCGGAGAACGACAGGTGAAAAATGCGGAGTTCGCCCTTCAGGAAAATGGGGGAGGCGTTATCGGATTTGAAGAAGCCGCTTGTTCTGTTATTATCCTGCAAAAAGAATAAAATATAAGAATAAACCAGAAAATTTTTTTGGAAAGGATGTTTATGAAATTAGCGTTTAAATCGGCGACCGAGCTCATGGAAATGATAACATCCCGCCGGATATCTTCTGTTGAATTGCTGGAAATATACATTGAGCGATATAAAAAGTTTAATAAAAAAATAAATGCCCTCATCAACACAAACATGGATAACGCCCGTTTAAAGGCGAAACAAGCCGATTTAGCACTTCAAAAAGGTGAAAAATGGGGCCGGCTCCATGGGTTGCCCATAACCATTAAGGACAATATAGAAGTTGTGGGCATGCCATGTACATCTGGATCTTCGGATCTAATTGGTCACATGCCTGACAGGAATGCAGATCTTGTGCAACGCCTTATCGATGAAGGCGCCATCGTTTTTGGAAAGACCAATTTGCCTCTTTTCGGAGACGATTTCCAAACCCATAATAGGGTTTTTGGACAAACCAACAATCCCTGGGATCTTAAAAAAACGCCGGGAGGGTCTTCCGGTGGTTCAGCCGCAGCATTGGCTGCGGGGCTTACCGCTCTGGATATGGGTAACGATATTGGCGGGTCCATCAGAATTCCCGCCGGTTTTTGCGGCATCTATGGGCATAAGCCAAGCTATGGAATCATTCCGGACCGTGGACTCATTCCACCCATGCCAAACCTATTCAACGGTGATTATTCCATTCAGACAGATATTGCCGTAAACGGTCCCTTGGCAAGAAGTGCAGAAGACCTGGACTTGGCTTTAAAAATACTGGTGTCACCAGAACTGCCGGAAAAAAAAGCATGGCGCATTAAATTACCTGAACCCAGAAAAACTGCATTGAAAGATTTTAAAATAGGCGTGTGGCTGAATGATCCTGCTTGCCCGGTGGACAGTTTTGTTGGGGATTGCCTGCAAGCATCAATTGATTTACTGGCAAAATCGGGCGCAACTATTTCCAACAAAAAACCTGATATCAGTTTTGAAGAAAGCTGGGATGTTTTTATAAAAATTTTGAATGGCACCTTGGGTTTTGGCGTCCCTCCATCATTGTTTGAAAAATGGTTAAAAAAGGAAAATGATACCCAAAGCCAAGATGAATACCAAACCCGGCAGATAAAAGGCGCTATTCAAAGACATCGGGATTGGCTAATGACAGATTGCAAACGGCAGGTCTTGAGAGAAAAATGGGCAAGGTATTTTAAAGAATTTGATCTTCTTCTCTGTCCGGTAACGCCGGTTGCGGCATTTTCTCACACCCACACCCCCTGGTTTAGCCGAAGCATTTTTGTGAACAATCAACACCGTCCCTATTCAGACATGATGGGCTGGACCGGACTTACCAATATTGTTTTTTTACCATCAACCATCGCACCAAGTGGATTTACACCCGATGGGCTTCCCGTGGGGATTCAAATTGTGGGGCCCTACCTTGAAGACCGTACACCGATTCAATTGGCAAAACTGATGCGGGAGGTCACGGGTGGATTCATTCCTCCAAGCGGATATCACTGAATTAAGAGATCGAATCTGAATAACCAACGGCTATTTCATCAAAAAGTCATCCTACACTAATATAGTACAATTGAAATTAGGCCAATTTTGAATAAGAAATCAGTTTTTTTTGGGTAGTAAGAAGAGTCCCTTTTGTCTGCAACAAAACGTCCACAGTCATTCAGGTTGGGCGTTGACTTCTTTCGCCTGTAGTGGCTAAACTTAAAATCAGATCGGTGGGTTCTTATATTCATAGAACTCAGTCCTGACAACATTTGGGAACTACTATATCTGGTGTCTTATGCTTTTTCAGAATAAAACTTTCCAATCAAATATATGAACCGCAGGTATCATTTTTGAACATTCTTCCAGAGTGTTTTTTATAATATATAAAAACGATGTGACCCAGGAGCAGACTTCTGGTTATAGCTAACCTTTTTCAGGATTCAAAATGGACCCCGGATTATCCCTGTAATTGGTCGCTTCTTTTATAATTTTCAGATCACCATATTTGGTGTCCTCAAATTCTTTGACCCGAAGGTAGGGCAGTCCACTTATTTGAAAGACATTCCCGTCTGAAACTTGGTATCAGGAAATTTATTTTGATAAGGTGATTTTAAGTTATTTCTAATAACATCCATGCCCTGACGGGCAGTCAGAATTATTACAATATCACCAGCCAACCCTATATCTGTATAGGAGTGGCCTGTCGGTTGATATTGGATTTAAACAAGCTAGGCTCAGGCGGGGCCTGGATCCCGGAATTGGGAAATGTCCATGTTCAGCCGCTTGATTATTTTCTGGATGGATGCCCTTTCAAGGCCGCTGATACGGGATGTTTCCGAGATGTTTCCCCTTGTGTCCTTGAACAGTTGTGTCAGGTAATCCTTTGAGAAAATATCCAGCACTTCTTTTTTGGCCTCCCTGTACAGAACACGGGATGTGGATGCAGGGGGCGGGTTGCCATCCACAAGGTGGATCAGGGGCAGATCGATGGTCTGACCATTGGAGAACACTGCCAGACGTCTGACATAGTTGAGCAACTCCCGGACATTTCCCTGCCAGGGTTGCCGGGCAAGATATATCATGGCCATGGGGTCTATTTCCATGGGGTCCATTTCCATTTCGCCACAGGTTTTTACCATGAATTCTCTGACCAGCAAGGGGATATCTTCCCGTCGCTCCCGTAAGGGGGGGACGGTTATGGACAGGACATTAAGACGGTAGTATAGATCCTGGCGAAAGCTGCTGTCTAAAATTTTTTCTTCCAGGTTCTGGTTGGTCAAAGCGATGATCCTCACATCCGTGGTTTTTGAACTGCTGGAACCCACGGGTTTAACTTCCTTGTCCTGGAGAAATTTTAAAAGTTTGGCCTGGATGGGCAGGGTGATTTCCCCTATTTCATCCAGGATAAGGGTTCCCTTGTTGGCCGCCATGAAAAAACCGTCCCTATTCCTTTCCGCCCCGGTAAAGGCACCCTTAACATGGCCGAACAATTCACTTTCCAGCAATTGTTCCGGAATGGCCGGGCAGTTGAGGGCGTGGCAGGAGGCCTTGTTTCGTTTGGAAAGTTTATGGATTTCCCTGGCAATGTACTCTTTTCCGCTGCCGGATTCCCCGGTCACCAATATGGTGTAGTCGGTGATGGCAACGGCGGATATTTTTTCCAAAAGCTGTTTCATGGCGGGGCTTTCCCATTGGGAAAATTTGTCTGAACTCAAGGAGGAGACAAGGGCCTGGAGTCGTTTGTTTTCTCTGGCAAGGGTATAGTGCTGGATGGCTTTTTCAACCCGATGGTATAGTGCCTGACGTTCCAGGGGTTTGGTGATGAAATCCCATGCGCCCATTTTAAGGGCAGTGACCGCATTTTCAATGGTGGCAAATCCTGTGATCATGATGACGCACAAGTGGGGATTTACCGCTAGTCCCTTGAGCAGAAGATCGTGGCCGGACATGCCGGGCATGCGAAGGTCTGTGAGCAGAACTCCTATTTCAAGGGTGTTAATGGTTTCCAGGGCCTGTTCCCCGCTTGAATTGCCAATGATCCCAATCTGGGTAAACTGTTTTTTCAGTTGGCGGATAATTCCTTTGAGAAAATCCGGGTCATCATCCACCACCAATATTGAAAATTCTTTCATGGTTCTTCCTTCTTAATTAGGTGGTTTATCGGGTTGATCTGATCTTTATCGGGCAGGGCAGCCGGAAAAAAAATCTTAAACCGGGTGAGGGGGGCGTTGTCAACCTCAATCCGTCCCCCCAATTCATTGACAAATCCATATACAATTGAAAGTCCAAGTCCTGTTCCTTTTCCCACATCCTTGGTGGTGAAAAAGGGATCAAATATTTGGGATATGATTTTTTCGGGAATGCCGGGGCCGTTATCTTCAACACTGAGCATGACACCATGGTTATCGGTTCTTTGGGTGGCAATGGTGATTTGGTCTCCTTTCTGCTGGAGGGCATCCACGGCATTTATCCAGAGGTTGGTGAGAATTTGTTCCATGACGGCTGTATCACAAATGATTTGGGGAAGATTATTTCCAAGATTGGTGGTCAAAAAGATCTGTTTTGACTCTGCCTGGGCTTTGAATACCTCAAGTTCAGATTTTATCACGGTATTAATGTCACAGATACCTGACAATGTTTGTTTTGGCCGGGACAGGTTTAACAAATCCTGGACCACTTTTTTAGCGCTTCTGGTATGCTTTAGGATTACATCCACATCCCTGTGGGTGTCAGGATTATCCACACCATCCTTAACAAGGTCGGCATAGCATTGGATCACTCCCAAGGGATTGTTGATTTCATGGGCAATACCCGAGGCCATTTTGCCGATGGCGCTCAAGCGTTCCGCCTGGTGCATCCGATCCATCATCTGTTTTTCCAGGGTGATGTTCCGGGCATAAAGAACTATCCTCAGGCTTGACTTGTCATGCCTTGGCAATGGATATAGATCAATGCTGAAATATCTTTCATCCGGGGTTTTAATTTCCTGGCTGATGGGATTTTCCTGTCGGATCACCTGGTCTAAAAAATCATATTCATCACAGGATCCATCCCCAAAGCAAAGAAATTTTTTGAGTTCTTTTTGCTGGTCAGCTCTTTTCTCTTTTTTGAGAATGTTTTTGCTTGCCGTGTTTGCAATGATAATATGGCAGTCGGCATCAATCAGCAGCAGGGGGTCTGAGATTCCCTCAAAAATAGATTGGAGCATATTGTTTTGAAATCGAATATTGGAAAATGCCTGGATATTTTCGATGAGAATTCCCACCTGCTGACCCAGGGCCAGAAGGATATCCGGGTCCAGATTTTCGTGGACCATTACCTTGGACCAGGAAATGCGCAAAATGCCCCAGTGGCTTTCTGAGGATTTTATGGGAATATATAATTGGTTGTTTTGGATGAGAATTTCATCTTTCCACAACAGTTCTTTGATGTCGGGATTCAGGGGGACCCTATTATTGTCCGGTTTCCAGGAATAGGATTTTTCCGAAACAACCGTGCAATGATAAATGACCTGGTCTGCATCAAAACGGTTGGCCACGCTTTCAAGAACCCCTAAAATCAATTGCCTTGTATCCATGGATCCCCCGAACCCCGAAAGGATCTTTACAAAAAGATGGACATCGCCCAAATGTTTTTTTGCCTTTAATTTGATCTCCCGGGTTCGATCCTCCACCTTAAGTTCAAGGTTTTGTGCATAATCCTCCAATTTGTTCCGGGCATCTGAAAGACAGCCTGCCAGCTCATCAACCCCTTCGATCAATCCTTCAATTTCATCCCTTTGACCTAATCTGGTGATGATCCCCTGTTCCTGTTCGCCTGAAAACCGCGTTTTAAAGATAAGGGTCAACTTGTGAAGGTTTTTCATGACCAATCGGTCAAAGAAGAGGCTGATCAGGGCGGCAAAACAAAAGATTCCCAAAAAATAGAGGGTCAGGTATTGGAGGGTGACCTCCTTTACGGGATTTTCTATCATTGCCAGGGGAAATCCTGCCACGACAACCCCTCCTACTTCTCCCTGGGTATAATGGAATCCGTTTTTATCTCCGTAGATGTCTTTGAGTTCTTTGGGGGCATCCTCGGGGTTGCCATGGCATTGCATGCAGGATTGGGTGAAGGTCACCGGCCTTGCCACCAGGTGGAATCTTTCGTCTCCCACCAGGGTATCATCTTCCCAGGTTTTCAAGTTTTTATCCCTGTTGAAAACTGAGATGAGATTTCGTTCAAACTCATCCGGGGCTGAAGCAGGATTCCTGGGTTTGATGGAAACCCTCCTGTAATGATAGGCTGTTGTATCATCTACCTGGAGCCGACCCATTATCTCCCTTGAAATGTAGGAGGAAGACATGGCCTTGAGGAGGAAGCTGCCCGGGGGGAGGGTGTCGAACATTTCAGGCCTTAAAACGGTTTTAACATAGTCTTGTATGGCATTGGACTGGGCCAGAAGCATCCTGGAGCGCTGGCTGATTTCCGACCGCATGATATGGTTAAGGTGAAAGTAGATGATGATGCTGATGCAGACACCCAGAGCTCCGGCAAACAATACCAATCCTGTGATAAATTTGAATCTTAAGCTGAATGTGGGTGACATCATTTAAAAGTTCTCCCTGGGGTGTTCCTTAAAATAACAGCATTCTTTTGAAAATTGCAAGAGATGTCATTGAAACTGACTCCTTGAGAACGCATGGGTGAAAACTCAAGTTTCCATTCCGGAGAGGCTAAATTTCTAATCGTCCCTGATGCCAAGGCTCTTTGAAAAGAAAAGGAGTGGCACAGAGTTTGCTCTTACCTACTCATATATAGATCAAGAGAATTGTCGTTTTTATAAACCCGTTAAAAAGTGAGGCTTTTATGGCAGAAGGTAACGGAATCGTAGTAGACCAGGGGCGGTGGGAATGGTCGGAAATGTGGAAAAAAGAGGATTGGTGGGCAATATGGATCGGTTTTTTTCTCCTTGTTACGGCCATGTTTATTTATTTCCCCCATGTGGGAGAAATGGAACAAATTATCAACAAGGCAGAGGCAACATATGGCCAGGATGCCCAGCGCACCAGCGCCATCAAAACCATTGCCTGGCATAAATTGTCCGATGCCAAGAAAAAAGCAGAGGCCAGAAAGATTTCAGTTGGCAAGTGGTTGACCAGCTTCACCGGCAAAACCCATAAGTGGAAAGACAATCCCATGGATGCCTTTTTCATGAGCCAGGAAAAAGCAGATGCCAAGGCCGACAACGCCAGGGCTAAATATGCAGAGAAAAAGAGTGCAGAAGATGCAAGTTTTGCCCTGGCCCTTGCAGCGGAAAAACTGGCTGAATCCGCAGGGTTCAAAGATACTATTTTAAATTCAGCCGCTTCTGTCTCCATTGACAAGTGGAGAGATGCAAAGCTTGCGGCCGGTGCTGCCAAAAAGAAAACCAGCCTAAAACCCTATAATCAGATTGGCAAACTTATGGGGCTGGGGGTGTTTTTCTGTATTCTTTTTGGTATTCCCATGTCAGTGATGGGAGTTCCCTTTAAAAAATTTGCCATGGGCTTTGTCTTTATCTTTGGGGTGGCTATTGTGGCATGGTTCTTCAGTAACCAGGCAACCATGAAGCATTATGGTATCGGGTATGCCGCCTGGGCGATTCTTCTGGGCATGCTGATCTCAAATACAGTCGGCACCCCCAAATGGGTCATGCCCGCAGTTCAGACCGAATATTATATTAAAACCGGTCTGGTGCTGCTGGGAGCCAAAATTCTCTTTGAAAAAATCATCACCATTGGTACGGCGGGTATCTTTGTTGCCTGGGTGGTAACCCCCACGGTATGGCTGGTTACCTATTGGTTTGGCCAGAAAATAATCAGCATGCCCTCCAAACGGCTCAATGCGGTCATCTGTTCCGATATGTCGGTCTGCGGCGTTTCTGCCGCCATTGCAGCAGCCTCGGCCTGCCGGGCCAAAAAAGAGGAACTGACCCTTGCAGTGGGGCTTTCCCTGGTATTTACCGCCATCATGATGATTGTGATGCCGGCTGTCATCAAGGGCACCTTCCCCGTTGACAAACAGATGATCCTTGGCGGTGCCTGGATGGGCGGTACCATCGATGCCTCTGGTGCGGTTGCTGCTGCCGGAGCCTTTTTGGGTGAAAAAGCCTTGTATGTGGCTGCCACCATAAAAATGATCCAGAATGTTCTCATCGGTGTGATCGCGTTTTTTGTCGCCCTGTATTTTACCACACGGGTGGAAGTGGAAGAAACCGGCGCAAAGGTTGGGTTGGGAGAGATCTGGTTCAGGTTTCCCAAATTTGTCATCGGGTTTATGGCGGCTTCCATTATATTTTCCATGATCTATTCAGGGTTTAATTCCGAATTGGACGGTCTTGGGCGTGCCATGATTGATAAGGGCACCATCAAGGGCGGTTCCGATCTTTTCAGGGGATGGTTCTTTACACTTTCCTTTGTCAGCATCGGGCTTGCAACCAACTTCCGTGAACTGAAGGAACATTTTAAAGGCGGAAAACCGCTGATTCTTTATGCCTTTGGTCAATCCTTAAACCTGGTTCTGACACTGGTTATGGCATATATCATGTTTTACGTGGTATTTCCTGAACTGACAGCAACCATTTAAATTCACAGGCTGCACCCGGGATGGGGTTTGTCTTGTCCCGGGTGCCAAGAACCTGCTAATATTCCTTGAGGAGAAGTTAATATGTTCGTTATACCAATGAATAATCCAAAGGCAAAAGTAAAAGCATGGGGAAAGTTTGTTTTTTTCTCTTTGCTCATCTGGATTTTCGGGTGGGTTGTGGGACCCTATATAGAAAAGAATATTCCCATCTATGATCAAATTGTCCAGGTGGTTGAAGAGCGGGATATCGATTCGGCAGCCTATATGTATATGGATACCGTTGGTTCCTATGACGGTGAATATTATCTGACAGATTCCTTTAAACATTCCAAACGGGATGATTACGGGATGACCAAAGCCTTTTTTTTCGGCATCATTTCCTGTTTCTTGATTTTAGGATTTGGCTGGCGATTCATTTTGGAATAAACCAATGGCATCAAAAGAAAGTACTGGAAATATGGACAACAAAGAACTTGTATTGGCATATGAAAAAAAATTTGCAGCCCTCCTTGCCAACCAGGTGCTGGTTAAACCAAAACTGAGTGCCTGGATGATTTTTATTCCCTTTATTTTTATTTTTTATTTTCAGGATTTTTCTGCCTATAAAAAACAGAGAAAAGCGTTTTTGGACAATTGGCTTCTTTCCAGAAAAAAGGCCTTGGATGAAGCTGAAGAAGCCATTGACCAAGGCAGAAAACCGGATACTACAACCCTTGCAACCCAAGCAAACCTGAAGGTCAAAGTGACGGACAAATATAATAGTTTGCTAAAGGTGATGGCCACCCATTACATTTCTTTGCTGAAGGCCAAGGGTGATACCTACGAGGCCTTGGTACGGTCTGCCTATGGAAACCACAAGGGCGATTTTCTTCTTTTTATGAATCAACTTATTGATGCTGAAAAAGAATTAAACAAGGCATTGATTCCCCAACTTCGTAAAACAGAGGAAGGCGTGGGGGCCGTCGTTAAAAAGATTGAAAAAAATTCGGAACAACTTCGTCGTCTGGAGCTCAATGAAATTTTTGAATAAACTTCCATACTCAACCTTGATCCTTGCAGCGATTTTTATGTTATTGACACCCATGAGTCCCATGCCCCATGTTTTTGAAAAAATCCTCATGATTAAAGAGGGGGTTTTTTATAAACCATTGGATATATTTGATCTCTTCTTTCATGTGTCTCCCTTAATTTTACTGATTTTAAAGTTTTGGAAGGATCAACGTTGATTTTTGACACTATATATTCCAGCCAATGTAGCTGAGCCCCAAGAAGGATGAAACCACACATTATCGTTCGAATACTTGGGAATTCATTATCGCATTCACATCCAGATGGGTTCCAACATCGTTTCGGTCCCTAGCCTTTGTCATATACGCCTCGGGTTTTGTATTGTAGATTATCCTATTTTTAATTAGTTGATCTATCAACTAATTGGAATATTCGGAAAGATGCATGGATCCTATAAGTATCACTTCTTACAGTTTAAAACTAACATTCTATTTGGATATTACTTGTTTTTTTACTTGACAATGCAATTATTCTGTCGCTATGTAATAGCTATGAAATAGTTGTAGCAATTAATTGTAAAAATTAGCTGCAAAGTCTAGTCTATTTCATAAAGGGTTATCATATTCGCAAATAAAGGGGGGGGGTGTATGCCGTCTAACAAGTACTTTAAGCACGAAGGCCCGTGGTCCGATGCAAATGATCCGTTGATGTGCAGTGATACCGGCGATTGGCGAACCAAACGTCCGGTGGTGGATAAGGATAAATGCATATTCTGCGGGTTTTGTGCCATCTATTGTCCCATCCAGGTAGTAACCATGCAAGGGGATACCCATTTTGAGGCAGATTTAAGTTTCTGTAAAGGATGCGGGATCTGTGCCAAGGAATGTCCCAAAGATGCCATTGCCATGATATCAGAGGGGGAGTTCAAACAATGATTACAACAGCCAAAACCAAAACACAGATTAAAGTAATTACCGGAAACGGGGCAGCAGCAATCGCGGCGAAACTTGCCCGGCCGGATGTGGTGGCCGCATATCCCATTACTCCCCAGACAGAAATAATTGAACAGATCTCCAAATTTCATGCCATAGGCGAAATGGATTGCGAGCTGATCACGGTTGAGGGCGAAAATTCAGCCATGAACGCTGTCATGGCAGCCTCCCTTGCAGGAGGCCGGGTGTTTACCGCAACCTCGTCCTGGGGTCTTGCCTTCATGTATGATGCGGTTCTTGCAACAGCAGGGGCAAGAGCCCCTGTTGTCATGGTCAATGTGAACCGGGAAACACCGGGTATCATTGCAGTGTCCTCGGGCCAGCAGGACATGATTTCCACCCGGGATAGCGGCTGGATATTTTTAATAGCAGAAGACTGCCAGGAGGTAATGGACCTTGTTCTCCAGGCATATCGCCTGGCTGAGGATTATGATATCCAGGTACCGGTGATGGTTCACTATGACGGTTTTTATCTTTCCTATCTGTCCGAAGGGGTGGATATTCCCTTCCAAGATGATGTGGACACCTTTCTCTCTGTTTTAAAAGAGCAGCCCGAAAGAACAAAACTTACACCCGGCGGAGGGCTGGGCTGCGGTTCCCACGGCATCCTGGGCGGATATCTGGAATTGCGTCACAAACACATGTCAGCCATGGAAAGATCAAAGGACAAGTTTGATCTTATAGACAAAGAATATGAAGCGATATTTGGACGGTCCTATGGGGGGCAGGTTGAAGCGTACAGAATGGAGGATGCCGATGTGGTTCTGGTGGGTTCCGGCTCCATGTGCGGCACCATAAAAACCGTTATTGATAAACGTCGGGAACAAGGTATTAAGGTTGGCCTATTGAAACTGAGAATGTACCGCCCCTTTCCGTCAGAATCTCTGGTGGCAGCCCTCAAGGGCAAAAAGGCCATTGGCGTTGTGGACAGAAGTCTTGCCTTCGGGTTTAAAGGTGGCCCTATTTATACAGAGCTTAAAGCCTTTGAAACCCAGCTGGAATCTTCTAAAATGATAAGCTTTCTTGACGGCATCGCCAATACAGACATCACCACAGCCAACGTGGGACAAATGATTGATACCCTTTGCGATCTTGCCGCAGGAAAAGATGTCCGGGAAGTCACCTGGGTTTGCTATCCCGAAGCCCATGAAGATGATTTGCGAAAAACAGGAGGGCAATAAGATGGCCGAAAAAAAGCGAGTCAAACCAACTAAGATTTTGGATCATTTTGTCCATGAGGACCCTTTTTCCAAGGGGGTTGCATTTTGTCCTGGCTGCGGGCTGGAACTGTTATTGCGACTTATTCCAAGGGTAATGGGAAATGATATTGTCATCACCGGCACACCCTCATGTTCAGCACCTGTCCTTTTGGGGCAGAATAATCAATCCTGGCATACCCTCTCCTATTTTGGAACCTTGATGACCGGTGCTGCGGCAAATGCCACAGGCCTTGCACGGTATTATAGAAAAGCGGGTATTGATAATACCGTGGTCTGTTTCAACGGGGATGGAACTGCAGCAGATATCGGATTTGGGAACCTGTCCGGGGCGGCTGAACGAAACGAGCCCTTTATTTATATTTGCTATGACAATGAAGGATACATGAATACAGGTATCCAAAAAAGCGGCACCACACCCTTTGGCGCCACCACCACAACAACTCCCTACGGGGCATCGGCCACCCAGGGTAAAAATCTTAGACGGATGAATCTTGGCCTTAAAATGGCCATGCACAAGATTCCCTACACGGCCACGGCCACCTTGAGCGATCTGGATGATCTGGCTAAAAAATTGAAAAAAGCAAAGGAAATGAAGAGTCAGGGGTTTTGTTTCTTACATATTCTGGCCCCCTGTCCAACGGGGTGGGGACTTGCACCGGATCATACCATCGAATCCTGTCGCAGGGCGGTCAACACCAATTACTTTCCTTTGTGGGAAGCCATTAACGGCAAAATCCGCATGACCAAAACCGTTAAAAAACCCAAACCTGTGGCAACCTATACACAACTGATGAAAAAATTTGCCCATTTGAGTGAAGCCGATCTCCAGATTCTCCAGGATGATATTGATTACGAATACTGCGTTCTTGGCGGGTTGAGTGTACTGGAGGCTGAATGCCAGCTTCCCCTATCGGATGAAGATTAAAGGAGACAAGACAATGAGTGAAGTCAGATTTCATGGTAGGGGAGGCCAGGGGGTTGTTACCACATCTAAAATTTTGGCCAATGCCTTTGTTATAACCGGACAATTTGGTGCCAGTTTTCCCATGTTCGGATTTGAAAGGCGCGGGGCCCCTGTAACTGCATTCGGCCGGTTTTCAGACAAGCCGGTCCGGGAGAAAACACAAATTTATAATCCGGATATACTGGTGGTTTTAGATCCGTCCCAGAGGGCTTGGGCCGCTGTGTTTAACGGGCTTTTGCCCGGGGGGATGATGCTGCTCAATGATTCCGAGGACACAACGGATATTTCCCACGAAAATTTAGAAAAACTTGGGGTTATTGACGCCAATCGAATCGCATTGGAAGAGATCGGTTTGGCCATACCCAATACGGTTATTGTGGGGGCATTTGCACGAATGTCGGGGTTGCTTGCGATTGAGCCCTGCTGCGAAGCCCTCCAGGATTATTTTTCAGGTAAAAAATTAAGTGCCAATATCAATTGTGTAAAAAGAGGGTTTGAAGAAGTGGAAATTTTTGATCTATAGGCGCTGGGTCGCAAGGGTGCTGAAGGGATAACTTTTTAATCGTAAAAGGAGTTGTTATGCCTAGATGGGGAATGGTAATCGACGTAAAAAGGTGTATCGCCTGCTGGGGCTGCAGTATTGCATGCAAAGAGGAGCATTTTCTGCCGCCCAAGGTATTTTGGAACAGGGTACTGATCGGGGAGCGGGGAAAATTTCCCTCATCCAGTAAGCTGATTTTACCGATTCTTTGTAATCACTGTACAGAAGCCGCCTGTGTGGAAGCCTGTCCAACAGGAGCCACCTATATAAGGGCAGATGGAATCGTCGCCATTGACGATGAAAAATGTGTAGGCTGCAGGGCCTGTCTGGTTTCCTGTCCCTACCAGCAGAGAACCTACTATGATAAAGAGGTAAAAGATCGTGAATATTTCCCCGGCCAGGGAAAAACTGCCCTGGAATTGATAGGGGAAAAATTATATCCCTTCAAGTTGGGAACTGTCATTAAATGCAACTTCTGCACAGAAAGACTTGAAGAGGGAATGAAAAAAGGTCTTGAACCGGGTGTGGATGAAGACGCCACTCCAGCTTGCGTCAATATTTGTCCAGTTAATGCAAGGATATTTGGTGACCTGGATGATCCCAATTCTAAGATCAACCGCTTGATCATGGAGAACAAAGGAAAACAGCTTCGCCCGGAATTCGGCACAGAACCTGCGGTCTATTACATTGATTAATAACAGGGGGAAACATGACCTATAAAACAGATGAAATTTGGGAAGATAAATGGGTAAATACCACCTGTGGTGTATGTTATTGCGGCTGTGCCGCAAAGGTTAGGGTGGTCAATGGCGTGCCGATAAAAGTGGAGGGGATTAATGATAGTACCATGGGCGGTGACGGCCCCGGACTATGCGGCAAAGGGACAGCAGGTCTCATGTACTACCATGACCCCAACCGGATAAAAAAACCGCTTTTAAGAACCAACCCGGAAAAAGGGATCGGTGTGGATCCCAAATGGAAAGAGATTGAATGGGATGAAGCCCTTGAAATTATTTCCACCAAAATGACAAAAATCATGGAGGATGACCCCAACAAGATCCTTTTCACCAACCAGACCATGAGAGCTTCCGATGGGCCCCATAACCACCCCTATTTTTATGCCCAGGCCTTTGGGGTGAAAAATAATGGCAACTTTATTATTGGCGGTGGAAGCCTCCACTGTGGGAATGCCTGCCATATGCTGGGCGGGTTGATCCACGGTGCCTGGTCCATTGCCCCTGACTGGAGATATACCAAGTATGTTCTAAAATGGGGTTCCAGCAAGGGTACCGGCTCCGGACATTCGGCCATGACCAATGCAAGGCTTCGGGCGGATGCGATCCGGCGGGGTATCAAGGAAGTGGTGTTTGATCCCATGGGTAATTTTGCCGGGGGCAAGGCCACCGAATGGGTTGCCATCCTTCCGGGCACCGATACGGCAGTTGGTTTGGCAATTGCCAACTATATCGCCAACACCCGGGGTGAGATGGATATTCTATATCTTAAGGCCAAAACAAATTTCCCCTATTTGATCAGAGAAGACGGCACTTATATTCGTCATACAGAAAGTGACAAGCCGATGATCTTTGACAGCAGGGAAGGAAAGATCAAGGAATATGACGATCCGACACTTGCCTGGGAAGATTGTGCCCTTGACGGCGAATATGAATTTAACGGTGAACGGGTAGAACCTTGTTTTGTTCCCTTTAAGGAACATTTAAAACAATACACCATTGAATGGGCATCGGAAATTTCAACGGTTCCCGTGGCCACCATTCTGCAAGTGGCCAAGGACTGGGTGGACAATGCCCAGATCGGTGCCACCATAACCCTTGGCGGGAGGACCTATCCCTACCGCCCTGTTTCCTCGGTGACCTTCAGAGGATCCCAGGGTCACTCCAACGGGATTCACCAGGTGGCTGCCATAGATTTGATGGCCCAGTTGGTGGGTGCTGAAGACGTACCCGGTGGAACCCTTGGATGGCCCGCCATACGACGGGCGTACCCCGGGGGCAATTATGAGCAAACCTGTAAAGCCGGTAAGGACGGGGTGATTGTTCCTTCGGTATTTTATTCCCATGATCCATGGCCGGTCCATGCGCCCAGCCTTCCCGCCACCAACATGGGGTGTGTGGATGTATGGACCCATTGCACCCTTTCCCATATTCCCTATGTGGATGAGATGGAATACATCCATGAAAAATTTGGGATGAAATCCAAACCGGAAATGATATTTGGAATTGCTGCCAATTTTATTATTTCCAATTCAGACTGGGACACTGCCATTAAAAACTTCAAAGACTGTTTTGTGGTTCAGATGGATTTGTGGGTCAATGAAACCGACCAGGCCATTGGGGATATTATTCTGCCCGACGTGTCCTATCTGGAAAAAGACTGCTGGTCTTCGGAAATCGATGCCTTTTTCTTTTCCGGGTCTCCCTCCCACGAAGAATGGTATGTGCACATGCAGCAGCCGGTTGCCGAACCCATCGGCGAATCTCGATTCTTCATGGATGTGTATATTGATGTGGCCAATCGTTGCGGTGTCCTTGACAAGTTTAATGCCAAGCTCAACGATTACTATGGGGTTACCGATCCGGAACTTACGATCAAACCCGGGGAAGTCTTAAACTGGAAACAGATTGGGGAAAGATTTTTACAATGGATATATGGCCCGGACCATCAAAAAGTTCAGGACCAGGGATATGCAACCTGGAATAAGGCCATTGAGGATGTGTATTGGCGATGGGATATTGATACAAGGTGTCCGGTTTACATGGAATATCTGCTCCATGACAGACGCCGTATGGAAGAGATATTTGAAGAAACCGGTTTTGATCTGGAATTTGATATTGACCAGTATTCACCTCTTCCCTCCTGGTTCTGGCCGGAATCCCATAAGGATCTGGATTCGGAATTTGATTTGCTGGCATTTTCCTACAGGGATATCCTGCACACCAACAACACCACCTTTCAGAATCCCTATATTGATGAAGTTTCCAAGATGTGCCCCTACACCTTTACCATTACCTTGAACACCTCAATGGCAGCGGAAAGAAAATTGAAAGACGGAGATATCATCTGCATTGAAACCAAGGCTGGTGTCACGGAGAACGGGATTGTGAAAACCATGGAAGCCCAGAGCCCCAAGGTGATCGGGATTGCAGGTCAGGGTGGTTTGTGGGCGGATGGAAGGCCCATTGCCAAGGGTAAAGGCGCAAACTTTTGCAAGCTGCTGCCATCCAAGCTGAGATATTTTGATCCCGTTGCCGGCAACATGGAAACTGCTGTTGCCGTTAAAATATATAAAATCTGAAGGGAGGAAATAAAATGAGTAAAGAAATTCACGAACTTGAACAAATAATGTTTCCTCCAGACGGGAGCGGGGTTAAACCCTATGAATGGATGATTAACCCGACCCGTCAGCGGCAATGGATAGACAAACAGGGGCTATTTCTCTGGCTGGCCTTCTTTTTCTCTGAAATTGGGGCGGGCCTGTATTTTGTATCCCTGTTTTATGCATACAAACCCGGGCTGATCCTTGGCTGGCTGGTTACCCTGATTCTTGGGGGGTTGATCCATGTTCTCTACCTGGGAAATCCCTTTCGGGCCTGGCGGATGATAATGAAGCCCAATACCTCGGAATTGTCCCGGGGAATATGGATCATCGGTGTTTTTGCAGCCCTTGGATTTCTTCAAATGGTAACAGGCGGATTCAATATTATCTTTAATGTGATCATGGGAATCTTGTGTCTGCTGATTATTTCCCACGGATTTGCCACCATGAACGTTATCCGGGCATTACCTGCCTGGAGCTCCAATATTGTACTGCCCTTTTCCATCATTTCAGGTGTCTGGGTGGGGCAGCAAATTTTGCAGTTTATGTTTGCTGTGGGCGGTTCACCCGCATTGGCTTCAGGAATGGAAGTGTGGGCGCAAATTTTCTTTTTTGCCTATTTTCTCTGCCTGGTTCTCTATGTGTGGGGAACCTGGCATGCCAATGAAATTGGCCAGGCATCCATTCGAATGATGGTGGGTGACGAATTAAAGAAAATCACCTTCATCGGAGTTGGGGTGCTGGCTGTACTCCTGCCCCTGATTTTTACCCTGATGATGTGGGGGGGAGATACCCATGGGTTTTTAATCTTTTTGAGATTGGCGGCCATATTTGCAGGTGATTTGGCTGTTCGATACATCATAATGAAAAGTGCAGTTTATAAGCCTTTGTTAGAAAGAAATTAGAAGCAAACGTGGTTACAAAAAATAAATGATGGGGCAGGATGAGATCGTTTTTCTATCCTGCTCCATTGTTTTGGGAAGTTTGTAATAAATATAGTTATTGAAAATATCGGTTTAAAGTTATAATGTCGCTATAAAATAGACAACAGAAACAATGATTAAATGAATTGACACTTTTTAAATAAAACTGTAAGAAAGGATTTTTTTTTAAAAGATAGGATGTTATATGGCAGATAATGATAGAAAAGATAAGAGTTTCGAAAAAAGATCCAGTCCCCAGGCCAAGGTGAAATTTGAGGTTTATGGAGAGGAAATGATCGAAAAAGAGGTCAAGTCTTCGGGCAACAGCGGCAGGATTTATCTTCCCCCCAACTGGGTGGGGCACACTGTTAAAATAATAAAAGTAGAATAAGAATGGAGACGCTTGTGGAAGAAAGCATCAGTATTAGAGAAATCCGGTTGGAGGATGCACAAGCCATTCAGGATATAAGGGTTGCTATTTCTGAAGAAGATGCACAGGTTGATTTTCAAAAATTGGTTGAACAGCATGTTTCAGAAGGGAATGGCAAAACAAGTCTGGTGGTCGAAACAAACGGTAAGGTGGCCGGTTACATGATATCCACAACCCTCTACGCCGGGTTTGGAATAGGGAAAAGTGGATGGATTGTTTCCATTGGTGTCCACCCCGATTATATGGGCCAGGGTCTTGGGCTTAAGCTTGCCAACAGGATTTGTGATATCTACAGGGAAAAAGGGGTGAAATCTATTTACTCATCTGTTATCTGGGATTCCATTGATGTGCTGTCCTTTTTTAAAAAGCTGGGATTTACCCGCAGCGAGTTTATTAACCTGAAAAAGGACCTTTAACCTGTCAATTGGATTCGGTTAATTAAAAATTCAAGTTAAAAAAGCCCGTGGGATCACATTTCTACGGGTTTTTTGTTTTTGCACCCCAACTCCTAGGGAGATGAAAGGCCGGTATGATTCGTCTGATGATAATTGGTTTGATATCCGGTTTTTTCTTCAGTACTACTTTTGTGCTGAACCGGGTGATGAGTCTTGGGGGAGGGCATTGGTTCTGGTCAGGGGCTCTGCGCTATGGGTATATGCTTGTCTTTTTGGGAATAGGAATTGGCGCCATCAAAGGCAAACCTTTTTTTTTAGCCATGTTAAAAGAGCTGTATCTGAATGGATTCTTTTGGATAATTTCCGGCAGCATTGGTTTTGGTGCTTTCTATGCATTGATCTGTTTTAGCGCAGACCATTCCCCGGGCTGGGTAGTTGCCACAACCTGGCAGCTGACCATAATTGCCTCCCTTTTTGTGCTCCAGGGGTTTGGCCGACGATTTCCCAAAAAAATATGGATCTGGGCCCTGCTTCTCTTTGGGGGGGTCTGTCTGGTGAACCTGAGTTATTTTGAAATAAATCACATCAAACCGCTGTTAATGGGTGCAATCCCGGTTGTTATGGCCGCTTTTTGCTATCCTTTGGGCAACCAATTGGTCTGGGAGGCCGGGACCGGCAGGAGAGGGCTGCCTAAAATAGACAGCTATCTTTTAGACAATCCCTTTGCCAAGGTCTTTCTCTTGTCCGCCGGAAGTATCCCTTTTTGGGTGATACTCTATTTGTTAACAGACCCGGGACAACCGTCGCCGGGACAATGGGCGAATACCGCCCTTGTGGCCATGCTGTCGGGAGTGGTTGCAACCTCCCTGTTTTTATATGCAAGGGGAAAAGCCGACACACCGGCAAAGTTGGCAGCAGTGGATGCCACCCAATGCAGCGAAGTGGTGTTTGCCCTGGCCGGGGAGGTTATCTTTCTGGGTGCGGGACTTCCCAATGGCGTGGGTGTCGCAGGGATTATTATCACAGGATTGGGATTAACTGCCTTTGCCCGTTCCTCAAAATGATTGCATTTTTGACCTGGGATTTTCCACTCTTGCAACGCCTGCCATGGACAACACAAATCAAATACTTTGATGATTGTCAATAATCAAGTAAGGTCCCCCGATCGCGATCTCCGATCTTTCGATCTACTAACTTCGGCAAGACCTAAAAGGCCGAGACTAAAGAGCAACATGGTGGACGGCTCCGGGACCGTCGAAGCTGTTGCTGTTATGATGTCATCCACTGT
Source organism: Desulfobacteraceae bacterium (assembly GCA_016744295.1). Lineage (GTDB taxonomy): Bacteria > Desulfobacterota > Desulfobacteria > Desulfobacterales > Desulfobacteraceae > NBML01. Next base: position 25,509 of record JADGEQ010000060.1, read on the forward strand.
ATAGCTAAAATAACCAAACGGTGAAAAAATGTCAGCCTGGGTAAAGGTGTTTTGGTCATCAATTATGCCTATAAAATATGCATTGTATCCAAAATCTGTGGTTATGGAGGCATCTCCATCCATAAAAAACAAAGAGCTGTCCACCTCTATACCTAAATTATAATCCCAAAGGTTCTCTGCTGTAATAAAATACATGCCGATGGCATTAACCGGTTCAAATGAAAGGGAGGGGGGGGACCATGCATCATTATTGATCATGTAATTATTACCCGAGTAAGTTGAACCGAGAGCGCCCCACGGTGAAGTGAAAGCAACGTTATAAAAAATGTCCACCCCCAAATTAATATCATTTCCATACCTATCTGTTCCCAAATTATAGGTAAATGTAATGTTTTCAAGAGTATCTCCGCTGGAGATGGTTTTATTCCAGTGGGTGGGGCTGTCAAAATTCAGGACAGAAGAGGTTCCTCCGGGCAATGCACTCATAAACAAAGTGTAATCTGTATAGCCAACCGGGGTTGCAAAAACTGGAGATGAGCATAAGAATAATAATATTGTGCATATGAACAAATTCCTTCTTGCTAAAAATTTCATTTTCCATCCTCCTGTTTAGTATTTTAAAAAAGTGTCACGATTTATTTTGTTATCTGCTAAATTCGGGGAACATCTTACTTATCTTTTTTCTTTGGTCCTGGTTTTTGGAAAACCTGGGGCTATCAACCTTGCTGCGCATGCCATGGGTAACGCAAATCAAATGTTTTGATGATTGGCAATAATGAAGTAAGATGTCCCCCAGATCTCCCAGATATTAGCCGATCTAAGGCATTGTAGTCATTTCCTTCAATTTTAAGGTACTATTTCAAATTTTAAGGCATCGATATAAATTCCATAATGCACCTCGTTCAATTTTACCTTTAAACCAGTGTCACAATCCCATGAGATTGTGCCTTTGCTACCAAAGGATTTTTTTTCATCACCGTCTTGCATAAAAATAGAACTCACTGCATGATAATTTCCATAGCTGTTTGCTTTTAATTCTATCAAATTAATAACACCATCCTTTGGCCATATAACACTTCCAAGAATTTTGCCTCCCATTCCGCCTAAAACTTCAATATTGCTTGCAGAATGGATAATTCTCAGACTCTCAATCACATCCCCACCCCAGAATTCCACGCTTTTTTCAGCAATATCTGCTTTTACTATTCTTTTTTCTGTACTGCCGCCATCCCCACCAAATTTAAAAATTTTCCCCATCTTTTTTCTCCTTTTTGTTGAAATTGAGCCGTTAATTTTACAATCTAAGGTTTTGGTTCTGCCATGGCATTCTTCTCATTTACTGTAACTGCAAAAGAGCAAACAAAGTCAAGGAACTTGATTGTTAAAGATTGTTAAAGTTAGGTCAAGCATCTGGAATGAAGGAAAAAAGCATAAGCAGGCTTATATATATTTTACGGCTTAGTTGTTTGTGATACGTTTGTGAGTGGCTTTTCTCAGGCAGTATCAGAGGGTAAAGAACCAGATTAGGGGTTAGCGTCTGGCAAGCCTGAGTTTAACCAGGGCGGTTTCAAGATGATCACGATAGGGTGAAGAGTTATTGCAGAAGGTAAGGACGAAATCGGCCGTGGCCAGGACCAATTTCCAGCGGGGTCGTTTCGGCAGAGTCTCAATGTCGAGATATTTGTCCAGGGTCTGGGTGCGCTCCCAGCCGTCCTGATTGGTATATACATTCCACAAACCGGACTGCCGGGCCAGGTCGGATTTTTGTGTATGGGTAGTCTTAATCCAGTAATCAATGCTGAGACTCATCACCAGGACAGCCAGCTGGTTGCGGGTTTCCTGCTTTTTCGGAGAAAGAAGGGTTCTGCTCACCGCCTCCAGGGCTGTATCGATGGCCTTAATTTCCTGTTGAACGGTTGGTGCCTGTTGAGCCACCTTGGGCAGCGTGGCGCTCAAGGTCTCTTCCAGTGATCGTAAGCGGTCCTGATTTTTGTTCAGTTCGGTGATCAGGGTCAAGGTTGGCACGGTTACCAGTGAATTTGATTCTGTGTTAAAAGAATGAGCAGAGTTGCGAATCAGAAAGACGCTGAGGTATTCGTCTTCAAGTTTCAATGTGGTGATCAAGATATTGGCGGACACGGTTGTTTCATCGACTCCTCGGAAAATCACATCTTGAACGGATACATTAACGGAACCGGATTTTCTGTTGTTCAGGAGCGGGCGTAGGGCCTGTGTTGCCTCAGGGCTGAATATTGACCAGACCGGACGGCCAAGCAAAACCCTTGGCGAATAACCAAGCATTTCCAGACATGCCCGGTTGCTGAAAGTAATCTCCTGGCTTTCATTCACGGCAAATACGGCATCGTCCACGGTGTCGAGCAGTTCGGAGAGATGGCGTTGCATGATCAGCAGTTGGTGCTCGGTTTCCTGGCGAAGGGTCAGTTCCTTTTTGAGACGGACATTTTCAGCCAGGATTTGAAAAGCCTCTTTCAGCTGCAGTTGAGCATTGACCCGTGATAGCAGTTCCTCCCGGGAAAAAGGCTTGGTCAGATAATCGTTGGCACCGGTCTCAAATCCCTTGACCAGGTCTGACAACCGGTTCCTGGCCGTAAGCATGACAACCGGCAGATCCGAGGCGGTATAATGTTCTCTGAGTTTTTGGCAGACCTCGTAACCGGTCATGCCGGGCATCATGATGTCGAGCAGCACCAGGTCTGGTTTTTCATTGGAATTTATAATTTCCAGGGCTTGGGGTCCACCAGTCGCAGTCCGTACTCCATGTCCTGCCACCATGAGATGATTGATGGCCACCTGAAGATTGACGGGATCATCGTCAACTACGAGTACGGAATATCCACTTTGGCCGTTACCCTGAAGGGGGCTTTCGACAGTAAGGGATAGTGCGGGTTGAGGATTATCACGGAAAGCGGGATCGTTCATGATCTTGGTAAGAAGCGGTGTGGCGGGGTTCATATCTGTTTCGGCAATGGGAAGGGTGAAAAAAAAAGTTGTTCCCTGATTGATGTTCGTTTCCACCCGGATATCACCGCCATGCAGTTCCACAAGGTGTTTGGTAATGGGCAGCCCCAGTCCGGTGCCGCCGAATTTTCTGGCAGCATTTGAATCCACCTGTTCAAAGGAGAAAAAAATATCATCCAGTTTGTTCGTTGGAATGCCGATGCCGGTATCGATAATGGCCACCTCAATTTGCGTATTCCCGGCTGTTGCCGATATTGTGACACTGCCCTGCTCGGTGAACTTTATAGCGTTGCCGATGAGGTTATATAAAATCTGCTGCAGCCGGTTTTCATCGCCCAAAGCCGGTGGAATCTGATCCGGTATTGCATTAGTAAGAGACAGCTCCTTAGCGCCGGCCAGGGGAGTCAGTACCATTAACACGACATCAACCAGAGTTCCCAGGTCTACTGCCTCGGAATTGAGAGCCAGGTCTTTGTTTTTCAGGCGGGAAAAGTCGAGCAGGTCGTTTACCAGAGCGGCCAGTCGCCTGCCGCTGGACACAACCATGGTCAAATTGTTTTTTGCCAGCCCGGGCATCTTGCCGGCAGCCCCGGCCAGCATGGATTCAGCAATCCCGATAATTCCGGAAAGGGGGGTCCGCAGCTCATGGGAGGTGTTGGCCAGAAACTCATCCTTGATCCTGTCCATCCGCTCAAGGGCAATATTTTTTTGTTCCAGTTCATTGGAGAGTTTTTTAATCCCTTTAAAGGCGTCGGCAAACCGGGAGGATAAAACATAGGACTGGGAAAAGATCAGGCAGAAAACCCCAAAGGGCGTCAGGTCAATTGTGTGTAGAAGCTGATTGGCATTGAGGATATCAATGATGGCGGTAAATGCGACCATTGCAATTCCTGCCAGGACAATCCAGGCACCTTTTTTGTTATGCCAGAGTGCTCTTGCCAGTATATAGAGCATAAAACCGAAGTTTAAAAGAATGGCAACCTGGTTTGGCATCGCCAAATAGCTTGCAGTTCGGGCAGGCACGATAAGGGTGATCAGACTGAAGACAGTTCCGAGGCCAAGGGGGATGTATATGAGTTTGATATATTTTTGTCGGCTGAAAATTGAAGATACAAATAAGAGCATCATTGGCGGGGAGATCATCGCTGTCAGTAGTTCTATTTTATACACAAGCCCCCAGGGAATATTAGGCAATACCAGGGTGAGATAATAATTTCCGGACACAAGAATCCTGACGGCAAAACCCAGGGTAAAGGCGGCAAAAAAGAAGGAAGAAGGATCCTCTTTCCTCAGGGAGAAGAGGCCGAAATGATAGACGCTCATGATCAAAAGGCTGCCGAACAACAGCAGATCAAAAATCCACTGCAGATTGTGTCGGGTTTGTATCTGCCCGGCAAGTCCAAAGAGAATGGGGCTCCAGACCCCGCCCTTGCGGTGATTATAGTTTGCAACCTGGAGGATAATGTCCAGGATAGGACCTTTCTCGTGAAAATACTTTTCCTGGAGCAAAAACTGGGGAGTGACGGTTTCAGGGGTTTTTCCCACAACACCGTTGCACGCAACTGGTTTGCCATTTATCCAGAGCTTGTAGGCAGTCGCTTGATTCAGGATGCGCACGGCCTTGAGGGATTCGTTTGGGGGAATCCTCACTTTCAACCGAAAAGTAGCAAACCCATCGCCAACAAGGGGTTTTCCATCCACCGGGTATTTGTTCCAGCATCCGGGAATAGTGAAAAAACCAGTAGGGGCAGGTTGGTCGGCAGATGCAAAATCATCCGGGCCGAGCAGTTGCTGCCAGTAAAAGGCCCACTCCCCGTTCAGATTCAGATTGCCATCCTGCGTAAGATCCCATGATGCAAGATCTAAAACACCGTTAACAGCCAAGGGGGCCTGACGGGTATTCTGTTGCGCGCATCCTGCTAAAATTAAAAGAAAAACAACGATTAACAATCCATGATAATGCTGTTTTATTTTCATAATGCTACGATAGGAAATTCGTAATTCTGTGTCAACAATAGAAGATCATAATTATTTTTTAATTTTGGAGTAGGTCAGCAGTTCTAAAAACTTTTGATCGCTAAAGGTTAATGAGGTAAAGAGGATGTTGAACACTTTTATCAAAAAGCTTAAACGCACAGGTAGCATTTTTCCGGATAAGTGCTTATTCATATACAAGGATCGTAAATCTATCTTCCTATCATCTGTAAAGGAGAATTCTATGAAACAACATACTCAACAGGCAATTATGGCAGCTTTTGTAGCGGATGCACTGGCATTGGGCGTTCACTGGGTTTATAGAACATCTGATATTGACGAAAAATATGGTCGCCTTGAATTCATGGTGGCACCGGAGATTGCCAAATGGCATCGTGGCAAAGAAAAAGGTGCCTTTACCCACTATGGCGACCAGAGTTTTTTGCTGCTTAAATCCCTTTCCCAGGCAAATCGCTTTGACTCGGAGCTGTTTGCACAAAATTGGCAGGATTTTTTTAAAAATTATTCCGGACATATGGATCAGGCCACACGGGAAACCCTGGCCAATTTTTCAGCGGGGATGGCGCCGGACAAGGCAGGCTCTCAATCTTCGGATCTTGGGGGTGCATCCCGCATGGTTCCCCTGGCGGCCTGGTATCATGATCAGCCGGATGCGTTTATCGCGGCCTGTCGGGAGCAGACCCGTATGACCCACACCCATCCCCGGGTGGCTGCCTGTTCAGAACTGTTTGCCAGGGCCTATATTTTTGTCCTGGCTGGGAAAACTCCCATTGATGCCATCCTTACAGCAATTAATGCAATGGGTGCAATGGAGGGTGTTCCAGATATAAAAGAGGCCGTGGAAAAGGGAATTGAAAGCAAAAGTCAGGACACAAGGATTGCTATTGCGAAGTTTGGCCAGATGTGCGACGTGGATGCCGCCCTTCCCGGTACCATTCACTTGATTGCTAAATATGAAGAGAATCTAAAACAGGCCCTGGTGGAAAATATCATGGCAGGCGGGGATAGCGCTGCAAGGGGGATGCTTGCAGGATTTATTCTGGGTGCTCACAGCGCCCCGGATGCCATTCCCGATGAATGGTTGAAGGACATGGTCCACACCCATGAAATCCTTGAATTGCTCGGATAGCGTCAACCCTTTCCAATTTCCTTGGCGTAACCGGTATTCTTAATACAATTATGGGATTGGTGGTATTTGCCACCTCCTCAAAATAATTTTTTTGCACGGAATTTGTATGCTATCTTTTTTTTTTTGAAAATGCTAAGGAAAGACAGCTTTTTTATGTGTTCGTATATTAAAACTAAACTGGGAGGGAAATGAAAATGAATTCATTCGGTAAATTGTGTGCTGTATCCATCATGGGTGTTTTTTTATTTGCGGGTTCAGGGTTTGCGAGCGATACGATTAAAATCGGTGTTGCCGGTGCCCACAGTGGTGATCTGGCCTCATACGGTCTTCCCACGGTAAAGGCTGCTGAGCTTGTTGTCAAAGAAGTGAATGCAAAGGGGGGTATCCTCGGAAAACAGATTGAACTTCTTATCGAAGATGACGTCTGCAAGCCGGAAGTTGCAACCAACACTGCAACCAAGCTGGTATCTGAAGGTGCCCAGGTTGTTTTGGGCCATATCTGCAGCGGCGCAACAAAGGCTGCTTTGGGAATCTATAAAGATTCCGGTGTCATTGTCATGTCCCCTTCTGCTACGAACCCGGGTCTGACCCAGAGCGGAGATTATCCCAATTTCTACAGAACAATTGCCTCGGATGATGCCCAGGCAAAGCTGGATGTGGATTTTGCTATTGATGTCCTCAAGGTGAAAAGAGTTGCTGTTATCCATGATAAGGGCGATTATGGAAAAGGGTTTGCCGAGTTTGCAAAAAAATTCGTTGAAGACGATGGCCGGGCAGAGGTCCTTCTTTTTGAAGGGGTTACACCTGGGGCGGTTGATTACTCCGCCGTTGTTCAGAAGATCAAAAGAGCAAAGGTTGACGCCGTTATCTTTGGCGGATATCATCCTGAAGCCTCTAAAATTGTAAGCCAGATGCGCAAAAAACGGTTGAAAGCCTATTTTATCTCAGATGATGGTGTAAAAGATGACACCTTCATCAAGGTTGCCGGAAAATATGCAGAAGGCGTATATGCTTCAGGCCCCATGGATACGTCTGCGAATGCATTGAATATAAAAGCGGTTAAAGACCATAAAGAAGCCTATAAAACAGATCATGGCGCATTCTATATCAATGCCTATTCTGCAATGCTTGCATTGATTAATGCCATTGAAAAAACAGGTTCTACTGATTATGCGGCATTGACAAAAACACTTCAGTCCGAGTATGTTGAAACCCCCATTGGAAGCATTTCCTTTGACAAAAGAGGGGATGCAATCGGAGCAGGGTTCTCTGTTTACCAGGTTAAAGATGGCGTGTATGTAGAATTAAAGTAAGTCGTCAATTTCCAAGGCCGGGGACAATTATGTCCCCGGCCTTTAGTATATGAATTAATTAATCTTGAACATGGTCTGGTATTTTATTTTGCAATAAATTAAATATCGGCAGTTTGTTTCAATTTAGAGGCGTGGAAAAAAATCATGGATTATTTCCTGGAATTGTTTCTTGGAGGGTTGACCAGAGGGAGTATTTATGCCCTGATAGCCCTTGGATATACCATGGTTTATGGTATTATTGAATTGATCAATTTTGCCCATGGCGAAATATATATGATCGGTGCATTTACGGCGCTTATTGTTGCATCGGTTTTGGC
>JADGEQ010000061.1 GCA_016744295.1 Desulfobacteraceae bacterium
AAAGATCATGGGCACCATCAGAACGGCTGACATGCTTTTATCCCATGACGACTATTGCATGAACTACCTGAAAGGGGTTCGTTCAGGCGCCATTGTAAGCTAACCCCGGAATCGGGATCAACTTGCAAAACAACCGCGGCCGGTAACCTTACCGGCCGCGGTTATTCCATTCAATTTTCTGTTGCGGACCCTTTACCAACCACATCGAATTTTCCACCGCTCCTGCACCAATCGACTAATCAGGGGACTAGGTCTTCGATTACCGATAGCCCTGCAAGGGATTCATTCACCGCATTGGTGACGCGTTGGGATTTTATGGAAATCTCATTGGAATTTAGCTGTGACAGTGAATCCTGCCAAAAAGTTTTCCGGATTTGGTTTGTTCTTCCGGGTTTAACATCTTGCTTCCCTCCTCTTGAAAAATGACGGGTGACGACTGCTGATTTTTAAATCTATAAATGAATTCATTTTGTAATACAAAACTATTTCTAATTTATTAATGTCTTTTTCCGGATGGGTTAACACACGATAAAATATTGGACATTTTCAATTAGAATTGATAGAATTTTCGCTGAAATAAGGCCTTAAATGTGAATTATCAATTGAATACAATAAGGAGTTCGAGTTGGCGGCAAAAGAAAAAAATTCAACCACCAAGGATAAAAGCCTCACAAGGGAAGCGTACGACGATATTCGGAAAATGATTTTTTCCAATGCACTAAAACCCGGACAAAAAATTCCCTATCGGAGAATGGCTGAAGGGTTAAATATGAGCTTGACTCCCGTTGTCCAGGCATTGAAACATATGGAATTTATGGGACTTGTACGCCACGAACAAAACAAGGGTTTTTTCGTGGAAATGGTTACACCACAGGAAATCGACGAGGCTTACAGGCTCAGAAGTTTGATAGAACCCACTATGCTGGCCCAGACAATTCAGCAAATAGATGACCAAGGAGTGGGGGAAATCAAAACAGCTCTGGATGAATATCTTGCTGCATGTCAAAACGGGTCTCTGCGTCTAAAATTGGTGAAAGATATTCAATTTCACATGGCCATGGCCCAATTATCAGGTCAGACCCTCTCCATTGGAATTCTAAAACATCTGTTTGATTTTTTGTATCTGCGGTTTGGTCAGGAACTTATTTTTTCGCGTCCCTCGGAAGATTCAGCCGCTGCCCATACAGCCATATTTAATGCGATTAAATCCAGGGATGTTGAAACGGCGACCCTCCTTCTTCAAAAACACATAGAAGAAATTCATAAGAATGCGTTGAATGGCATAGACGAACGACTTTCAGAAGTAGAAGAAATCATTTTCTAACCGTTTTAAAAAATCAGTTTTACCGCTATAATCACCCAGTATTCCCCACCAAAAGACTGCTCAATTCAACTTATTCTTTCATCCCTAAGCCTTTGCTCAGCCGGGAGTGCTTTATATAGTTAAGGGTGAAATAATTTTTAATTACAGCTTGTTAGCGTCAAAAAGTCTGAATCAGACCCATAGATTTTGGAATAGTTATTAAATCAGTTGACAAAGTGAATTACATTTTGTATTCGATTTTAGATCATTTCTTTAATTTCACAATAGGAGGCTGTATGAAAATCAAAACATGGGTAGTTTTCTTGCTTGGATTGCTTTTAATGGGTAGTTCCACCGCTTTTTCCGCCGAAACTGCCGAGAAAGATGAGTTGAAGATCGCCATGTGGGAGGATGTCAGTACCTTCGATCCCGGATGGATGACCAGTGGGGAAAGAGAACTGGTCATCATGTCATGTTTGTACAACGGGCTTGTTAAATACAAAGAAGGCAGCTGGGAGGTCGTACCGGACCTGGCTGAATCATGGGAGATCTCTCCCGATGGAAAAGCCGTCACCTTTAAGCTTCGAAAAGGCGTTCAGTTTCATAAGGGTTTTGGTGAAATGACCGCCGAAGATATAAAATTTTCCTTTGAAAGAATCATTGATCCGGCTGTAAAATCCCCGGAAAAAGGCCAGTGGGAGCTGCTTGACCATGTGGAAGTTGTTGATAAATATACGGCCAAGCTTTTTTTCAAATCCCGTAAAGTGACCCTGTTTACCTCGGTTCTTCCCATGAATACCGGCTATATTGTTTCCAAAAAAGCGGTTGAAAGCATGGGACATGAAAAATTTGGAAAGAACCCTGTGGGAACAGGGCCCTATGCGTTGGCATCCTGGAAACCCAAACAGCATGTAAAATTGCTAGCATTCAACAATTACTGGGGCAAAACACCCAAAATAAACAAAATGACCTTTCTTCCCATTGTTGAGGATTCTACCTGCGAAACAGCTCTCAAAACAGGAGAAATCCAGGTGGGACGCTCTTCCATGATTACCTTTGGCAGCTTTGAAAAAAATTCAAAGTTTAAGGTGTATTCCAAACCTGCCTTAAAAACCTATTGGCTGGGCATGACAGTGAATAAACCTCCCTTTGACAAACTTGAACTTCGCCAGGCATTTCGCTACGCCGTTAATGTGGACTCGCTGGTGGAAGCGGCTTTTTATGGAACAGCAAAAAGAGCCAATACTGTTTTGCCCCCCGGTCTTCCCGATTATTGGGCAGACGCACCCGTATACAACCAGGATATCAAAAAGGCGAAAAGCTTGATGAAAAAAGCGGGAAAACCAGATGGGTTTACCGTTAATTTATTTGTTCCTGCCAACGATGCAGAGCGGATAATGGCTGAAGTGATCAAAGCCGATGCGGCAAAAGCCGGCATTGAGGTGATCATTGAGGTGAAGGAGATTGGGGCCTTTAACGAAGCGGCAAACAAGGGGCAAACCGATGCCTACATTCAGTTTTACACCTCCACCATTGATCCCAATTATATTATGCAATGGTTTGCCGGAGAAAGCTGGAATCCCAGCCAGTGGCGAAATGCCAAATTTACAAACTTGATCAAAGCCGGGGCCAGTGAAGCAGATCCTCAAAAGCGGCACCAGATTTATGAAGATGCACAAAAACTGACCGATAAAGATGCCTGGGCCATATGGCTTACCCATGGGACTAAATTCTGGATTTCCCAGCGCAATGTAAATATGGGGCCGATCTATCCCAATGGACGTTTAGCACCATGGGAGATGAGTTTTAACTAGGTGTTTTTAAAACAGACACAGATGGTCAAAACAAGATTACCCCTTTGTTTTGATCATCTGATATCCTAAATCCTAACCCGGGAAATTGTGCCAAAACCAATAAATCAGGGACCAAACAATGCTGAAATACATTATCAAAAGAGTGCTATGGGTGATTCCGACATTACTGGGTGTACTCATCATTCTTTTCAGTTTGACCTATTTGATGCCCGGTGACCCGGCATCTGCAATGCTGGGTCCCAGGGCAACCCCCGAGCTGGTGGAAGAATTAAACAACAGGCTCCATTTAAATAAAAATATGCCCACAAGATTGGGGTATTATTTGTTAGGCGTTGTGAAAGGTGATCTTGGCACCTCTGTCTGGTCAGGCCATTCGGTTAGTTCACTCATATCGTCAGCCCTGCCCCACACAGCCCTGCTTGCCGTCGCAAGCCTGGGAATTGCCGCAATCATTGGTGTTTTCATGGGAGCTTTTGGTGCCATCCGGCAGGACAGCCCCATTTCAAGAATGGTGACCCTCCTTTCTTTATTAGGCGTTGCAATTCCGGATTTTGTTGCAGCCCTTTTGCTCGTGCTGTTATTTTGTGTCAAATTTCCCATCCTGCCCTCCATCGGTGCCGGGAGTGACGGCGGAATCATTGGCATTGCCCAGCATCTAATTTTACCGGCCACTGCATTGGGTATCGGCTGGGTGGGATATCTGTCCCGATTAACCCGGGAATCCATGGTGGATGTTCTGGATTCGGATTATATTAGGACGGCAAAAGCCTTTGCCCTTCCCCAACGCTCCATTGCCTACGTGTATGCATTGAAAAACGCCATTATCCCCACCATCACCGTAATCGGACTGGGTGTGGGCAAATTATTGGGAGGAGCCGTATTTGTGGAGATCATATTTAACCGGCCCGGCCTTGGCAAAATGATCGTGGATGCGGTTTATGCCCGGGATTTCCCTGTTGTTCAGGGAGGAATTTTAGTGGCAACGGTTTTATTTGTACTGGCAAACCTTTTGGCTGATATTTCCTACGGATTTGTCAATCCCCAAATCCAATATGATTAACCCATATTTTCCCGCTGGTTTAACCCGACCATACAAAAGCTAACCATTATCAAAGGCGCAACTATGAATACGACATCATCCAAAACAAGCCCACGTCAGATGAGTCTTACGCCCCGATGGACTGAAACCATTGTCATGGCGTTTCAGTCTGTTGCAAAGGTGAAGGGCGGGCTGATTGGGGCTGTTTTTATCTCAATCATGCTAGTGTCTGCCCTTTGTGCCCAGTGGATCTCTCCCTATGATCCCAATGCCCAGAATATTGTTCAGCGGTTTGCCGGCCCGGGGGCTTCTCACTTGCTGGGCACCGATTATCTGGGAAGGGATATTTTATCACGTCTTGTTTACGGGTGTAGAATTGCTGTTCTGGTCGCATTTGGCTCTGTCACGCTTTCTTCGGTTGTGGGTGTCTTCCTGGGCGTAATGGCAGGATATAATGAAGGAAAAAAATTTGATTATTTTATTATATGGCTCTTTGATATTGTCCGTTCTTTTCCCCAGATTATTCTTGCCCTTGCCATTGTCGCCGTCATGGGACCTTCTCTTGTAAATGTTGTTGTGGCCCTGGCGTTTACCGCTTTTCCCTTTTACGGGCGAATTGCCCGGGCGCAAACCCTTTCGGTTAAGGAGGCGGATTATGTCAAAGCGGCAGAAGCCATGGGACAAAAACCTTTAACCATTATTTTGAGACACATTACCCCCAATATCATGGCCCCGGTCATCGTTTGCCTTGGCATGGACATGGCCACCATGATCATATGGGAGTCTGGACTTTCTTTCCTGGGCCTGGGTGTCAGGCCTCCCACGGCGTCCTGGGGTATTATGCTGCGAAACGGCTATAAATATATCCAGGTATCCCCCTGGATGATCCTTTGGCCTGCACTGGCCATTGCCCTGTCAATGATTGCCTTTTCTCTTTTCAGTGAAGGATTGAGAGTGGCACTGGATCCAAAGGAGCGTGAAAGATGAAAAAAGAAGACCCCCTGCTGGAAGTAAGCAAATTAACCCTGGATTATCGCCTGGGAAAACGAAAAATGAGAGCCCTGGACAGGGTCAGTTTTCAGCTTGAAAAGGGCGAAATTATGGGCGTTGCCGGAGAAAGCGGGTGTGGGAAATCCACACTGGGGCTCTCCATTATCAAGCTTCTGCCTAAAATCGCTGAAATCAAGCGAGGTGAGATTCTTTTTGAGGGAAGAGACCTGCTAAAAATTTCAGAAACTGAAATGAACAAGAAGATACGGGGCCAGAAGATCAGCATGATCTTTCAGAATCCCCAAAATGCCCTGAATCCGGTTTTTACCATTGAAAAACAGATGACGGACATCCTCAGAGCCCAGAGAAAACACAAAGATAAAAGAGTCCGGTCTTCCCGTTTTTACCGGGACCAGGCAATCGAACGTCTCAGAAGTACCGGAATTGCAGACCCTTCGGCCCGTTTATCCAATTATCCCTATGAGTTCTCCGGGGGTATGAAACAGCGGGTCATGATCGGAATGGCCTTGTCTTCTGGCACCTCCCTGCTCCTGGCGGATGAGGCGACCACGGCTCTGGATGTCACCATCGAAGCCCAGATAAATCGACTCATATCCGATCTTGCGGCTGAGTATGGAACATCGGTGCTCTATGTCAGCCACAACCTGGGGGTGCTGGCGGAACTTGCCGATCGAATCATGATCATGTATGCCGGCCGGATCTTTGAACTGGGCACCACAGAGGATGTCTTTGATTCTCCTTCCCACCCCTATTCGGCTGCCCTGTTGGAATCTCTGCCCAGCCGCCAGGCCAGGGGAAAGCGGCTGCTGTCCATTCCCGGGATTGTCCCGCCCCTGGATAACCTGCCCTGTGGGTGTTCTTTCCATCCCCGGTGCAAATTTGCAGAAAATATCTGTAAACGGGAAGTGCCGCCTTTGGAACAGGTCACCGACGGTCACTGGTCCGCATGCTTTTTAGACAGTAAACGGGGGAGAAAACGATTAAAATGGATTTGATTCAAATTGATCATCTGAAAACGTATTTTTATCAAAACAAGGGATTTTTATCCAAATTATTCGGTGAGGGGTTAAAAACCGTCCATGCCGTGGATGATGTCAGCCTGACCATTAAAAAGGGAAGAACCTTTGGGTTGGTCGGGGAAAGCGGGTGTGGGAAATCCACTTTAGGGCAGAGTATTTTCAGACTGGTAAAGGCCCAATCCGGTAAAATCCTGTTCCAGGGCCAGGATGTTTTAAAGATGGATGCCAAGGCCCTGATGAGTTTTCGTCAAAACGCACAATTAATTTTTCAAGATCAATATGGGTGTATGAACCCCCGGATGACGGTGGGCCAGATCATTGCCGAACCCCTGTTGATGAAAAAAAAATTGATGAAGGAAAAGGGGAAGATAGAAAAACAGGCGCTTTATGATGAGGTAATCTCTCTTTTACAGGCGGTGAATCTGGATCCCGAGTCTGCGAAAAAATTTCCCAATGAATTTTCCGGCGGACAGGCCCGGCGCATAGGCGTGGCCCGAGCCATTGCCCTGAACCCGGTATTTATTATGGCAGATGAACCCACCTCTGGTCTTGATATCTCAACAGCCGCCACCATTTTAAATCTCATGCAGGACCTCCAGGATAAAATGGATATTACCTATTTATGGGTCTCCCACAATCTAAACCAGGTAAAATACATGTCCGATGACATGGCCGTCATGTACCTGGGGAAAATTGTGGAAATGGGAAAAACCAAAGATATTTTTAGTCAGATGGCGCATCCTTATACCAAGGCATTGATTTCAGCAGTTCCCCAGGTATCCGCAAACCAGCAGCAGGAAACCATTTTTCTGGAAGGTGAAATCCCAAGCCCCATTCATCCCCCATCGGGATGCAGGTTCAGAACAAGGTGCCCCCAGGTAATGAAAAAATGTAAATCCCATGAACCCCCTTTGATCGACCTTGGAGCAGGTCATTATTGTGCCTGTCATCTTCACCAAAACAAATTTAAAACCAGAATAAATTTAGAACAGGATCATATTTAAAACAGGACAAATTAAACACAAAACCGAACAACAAGATAATTAAAACATAATGTCAGGAGCTTATTAATATGCAAACTTGGTTTTCAAACATGAAGGAGGGGATCCTGCAACCGGGAAGGCCCTTTGTGAAAATGCACGGGCTGCGCAATGATTTTATTATTGTTGATGGCCGGCAGGACCCTTACAATCCATCCACCCAGGAGATTGTCCGCATTTGCGACCGCCACGAGGGGGTGGGAGCCGATGAATTGCTGATTGTGGAGCCACCCCGAATCCCGGAAACCTACGCCTTTGTCCGGATTATTAACCCCGACGGACGGGAAGTGGAAGCCTGCGGCAATGCCACCCGGTGCATCGGATGGCTACTCTTAAAGGAATGTAATCAAGATAAGATTTGTATCCAGACCCTGGGCGGTGTCCTGACCTGCTTTCTTGCCGGTGAAAAACAGGTGAGCGTTGAAATGGGCAAAATAAAAACCAGCTGGCAGGAGATCCCTTTGTCAAAAGAGATGGATACCCTGCACCTGCAGATTGAGGCAGGCCCTTTGAAGGACCCTGTGGGGATGAATATCGGCAATCCCCACGCTGTTTTTTTTGTGGAGGATGTAGATGCCATCGATGTTCCCAAATATGGAAAACAGCTCCAGACCCATCCGCTTTTCCCGGAAGAGGCAAACATCGGGGTGGCCCAGCTCCTAACGCCTGACACCCTGAAACTGTCGGTGTGGGAGCGCCCCGGCGCCCTGACGACGGCCTGTGGCACCGGAGCCTGTGTGGCTGTTGCCGCAGCCCACAGAAGAGGGTTGACCCAAGAAAAACGCGTACGGGTGATGATGCCGGCGGGATCAGTCACCATCGAACTTACGGACCAGAATATTGCCATCATGACAGGGCCGGTGGAATTTTGCTATCTGGGGCACCTTTTACAAAAATAGAACAGATTTTCAAAGGTTTAACCACATCAAAATAAAATAACAACTACAGGAGTAATGATAGATGAATGCAAGAGAAAGAATGGAAGCTGCCATTAACATGAAGCCCGTGGACAGGGTGCCCAACGCACCCTTTACCGAAGCACCGGTATGCCAGTATTTTGGATCCACCTTTAAGGATTCCCTTCTGGAGGGGCCTGAAATGCTATCAGCCCATATGAAAAGCCTGGAAGAATTTAAATTTGACTGGGTGATGCTCGGGATGGGCCTCATTGGCGGTATTATTCCAGAAGCCCTGGAGTGCCAGGTAGAATATCCCCAGGATGTGTTTCCCATCATCAAAAAAACAAGTGTTTTTTCCATGGCCGATGTGGAGCGTATTGCAAAAGCAGATATGTTTACAAAGCGCATGGACAGTTTCCTTGAAGGGGTCAGACTCCTCAAAAAAGAATTGAAGGGGGAAGTACCCATTGCCTGTGAATATATATCCCCCTTCACCATTGCCACCCGATTGAGGGGGACCAATGAAATCATGAACGATATCTATGAAAATCCGGAGTTGGTGCACAGCCTTCAAGATGCCATTGTTCCCCTGGACATTGCTGTGGGCAAGGCCCTGATTGAAGCCGGAGTGGATTATATTTTCTACGGAGCTGACATGGAATGCCCGGTGTTGCTGTCTCCCAAGCATTACAAAGAGTTTGTCCATGACCCCACCACAAAGGTGTGCAATGAACTGTCCCGTCTGGGATCAAAGGTGCTTCCCCACATGTGCGGAGATATCGTTAAAACAGGAATAGTGGATTACCTGCTGGAAATGGATATCCACGGTATCATGCCGGGCAACCTGACCCAGGAAAAGGTTCTGGACATCCGGGTGTTAAAAGAAAAAGTGGGGGAACAGATCTGTATTTTTGACAATATCAATCCCAATGGTCCCCTGCTGATCGGCAACCCGGAAGCGGTGGCAAAGGAAACACTTGACCACCTTAACCGGGCAAAGGGGATGAGCGGGTATATTTTTTCCACGGCGGGGACATCATCCCCCTATACACCCAAGGAAAATTATCTGGCCATGGACACGCAAGTGATCAATTTTGAGTGGAACAAATCATAAAAATTTTAACAAAAATAATATTACCCTGAGGATTCAAACAGGTGGTATTCGGAGGCAGTAAAAATGGCAATATCAGATATCTTAAATGCAGTGGTTGAATTGAATAGAGTTGCAGTGGTTGAAAATGTAAAGGCTGCTATCGTTGATGGGGTTTCCTTTGATGATATTTTAAACAAAGGCCTCATTGCCTCCATGGATGTGGTGGGTGAAAGTTTTTCAAATGGGGAGGTTTTTGTTCCTGAAATGCTCCAGGCAGCCAAAGCCATGCAGGCCGGATTGGAAGTCTTAAAACCCCATCTGACCGGAGATGCCCTGACACAAAAAGGAACAGTCATCATCGGCACGGTCAAAGGGGACCTCCATGATATTGGCAAAAATTTGGTGACCATGATGGTGGAAGGTGCCGGATTCAATGTGATTGATCTGGGGGTGGATGTGGACATCGAAAAATTTGTGAGCGAAACCCAGACCCATAATGCCGATGTGGTCTGTCTGTCAGCCCTTTTAACCACCACCATGCCGACAATGGCAAAAATAGTCGAAGCCTTTAAAGAAAGCGGCCTCAAAGCAAAAATCATCATTGGCGGCGCGCCGGTAACAGATGCCTATGCCCTTCAGATTGGTGCCGACGGTTTCAGCGACAATGCACCCGGAGCCGTTGAGTTGATTCGGAAACTGACCGCTGCCTGATTTTTGCCCATTGCGGCGGGAAAAGGGATAAGATTAAATTTCATGATAGGGATATAGATAGACACTGACAGTGTATACCCATCATGCGGATGAAGACGGTGTTGCATTCAAAGGAGAATCAGACAAGATGAACCGTGTACTCGCTAACGTTGACCGGGAAACCCTGGATCAGATCCATAGCAATTCCCTGGAACTTTTAAAGGAAACAGGCGTCCGGTTTCCAAACCAGGAAGCACTGGATATTTTTAAACAACATGGGTTTCAAACTGACGGGGAAATGGTTTTTTTCCAACAAAATGATATCGAAAAGGCCCTGAAAACAATCCCGAAAAAGTTTGAACTTCATGCCAGGAACCAGGCGAACAGTTTTCTCATAGGGGATAACAATTATCGAATGGCACCGGGGTACGGCCCTCCCTTCATCATTGAAAAATCAGGTGAAATGCGGCCTGCGGTACTGAGCGACACACAAAAATTTTGTAAACTTGTCCAAACATCCAAGGCCCTGGATTTTAACAGCTCCATCGTGGCCCAGCCCAATGATGTACCCGCTGAAACCGCCCATCTGGATATGCTGTTGTCAACCATATTGCTCACGGACAAGCCCCTCATGGGGAGCACCTCTTCCAAGGCCTGTGCCCAGGATTCACTGGAAATGGCCCAAATTATATGGGGAAATACGGACCGTCCGGTTATGCTCTCCTTGGTAGACTCCCTCTCCCCCTTGCAATATGCCCAGGAAAGTGTAGATGCGCTGCTGGTATATGCCAGGGCAGGCCAACCCCTGATCATCCATTCTTCCTGTTCCATGGGATCTTCCGGGCCGATAACCATTGCAGGATCTTTGGTGATCTCAAATGCCTGTACCCTTGCCGGCATTTGTCTTACCCAGTTGGTTAACCCCGGCACCCCCATCATCTATGGCCTGGGCGGCAGTCCCACAGATATGAAAACCGGTGGATATGTCAACGCCTCCCCCGAAGATGCCAAGCATACTGCCATTGTGACAGCCCTTGGACGCTACTATCACATTCCCTGCCGAAGCCAGGGCGCCTTGACCGAATCCTTTGGCCTTGATTATCAGGCTGGAATGGAGTCTGCAATGATGCTCACAACCGCAGCATTAAGCGGTGTTCATGTCAGTCTCCATGCCTGCGGTACCTATGGCTCCATGCTGGCCATGAGTTTTGAAAAATTTTTAGCAGATGAGGATCTTTGTTGTGCCATTAAAAAACTGATGAAACCCATTGAATTCAATCAAGAAGATTTTGCAATGGACATGATAAAAAGATTGGGAACTTCCGGAAACTACCTTCTTGAGCAGCACACTGCCCAGCGTTGCAGAACTGAATTTTTTATTCCGGATTTGAACATCCGAACCATTCATGCCAAATGGTTTGAAATGGAACCCAGACAGATTGACCAACGGGCCTCCCAATTGCTGGAACAAAGATTAGCCGCCTATCAAAAACCTGATATTGATCCCTCAACGGAAGCGCAATTAATCAAATATGTTGAAAACAAAAAGAGGAAGAAAAAAAATCATAGCCACCATCAAAACGGCTGACATACTTTTATCCTATGACGATTGTTGCACGCACTATCTGAAAGGGGTTCGCCCAGGCTGCATCGGAGTTTCCCCCTCCCTGCCGCATTAATCCATAATACCCCTCACAATCCGCCGGGACCCGGAATCTGCCGGGACCCGTTCCAATAAGAAATGATGGTGTCCAGACCAATGATCTGTATCCATTCACCATCACTGCGGACTAAAATTCATTTTTATCATGAATAAAATTCATGTCCATCCATGAAAACCATGCGTTGTACATGTGGTTGTTTTTTCTGATATAATTGATACTTAGAAATAAATAAAGACAAATAAAGACAAAACTTGTGAGGAATCAAAGATGGGACTTAAATTTAACAACGAAACCTGCTCGGGCTGCAAGGCCTGTGAGCTTGTCTGCACCTTGCAGAATTTAAAGGAAATCAATCCTTCCAGGGCCCTTTTAAATGTCCATGGAAAGTTTCCGGTTCCGGGAAAATATTTTGTGGACATCTGCAACCAGTGCGGAGATTGCGCCAAGGCTTGCCCTTTAGGTGCCATTGAACTCAAAGGGCAGACCTATCGAATCAACAAATCAAAATGTGATAAGTGTATGGCCTGTGTGGCAGCCTGTCCTGTCAGCCTTGTGAAGGTTGATGATGAAGGATTCCCCTATAAATGCATCAATTGCAAACAATGCGTCAGCGTTTGTCCAAGAGATGCTTTAACATTTGAATAAATATGGAGGAAGATATGTTATACGGATATGCAGGCAATACCTTGAGAATCGATCTGAGTTCGGGTCTGGTCGAAAAAGAGCCCCTGAAAAAGCAGTGGGTTGACGAATACATTGGCGGACGCGGATTCACAGCAAAAATATTATACGATGAGAACCCTCCCCAGGTGGCACCCTTTGATCCGGAAAACCGGTTTATCATTGCCATGGGCCCCTTGAGCGGTCTTTTTCTGCCGGCCAGCGGGAAAACCCATTTCTGTACAAAATCCCCGGCCACGGGGGGATATGGTGACTCCAATATGGGGGGTCATTTCGGGGTGAACATGAAATATGCCGGGTATGATGTAACCATCATCAAAGGCAGGGCCGAAACCCCATCCTATATTTTTATTGACAATGATACCATTGAAATAAGATCGGCAAAAGCGTATTGGGGCAAAGGGTCAACCCTGGTGGAAGAGGCCATGAAGGAAGAACTGGGCCAGGATTTCCAGATTTTGACCATTGGCGAGGCAGGGGAAAATCTTGTCAATTTTGCCTGTATCTCCCATGACTTCGGCCGACAGGCAGGAAGGATAGGCATCGGCGCCGTTCTGGGCTCAAAGAACATCAAAGCCATTGCCGTCAGGGGGACAAAGAGCATACCCGTTTTTGACCCCAAGGGCCTTTTAAAAAAAGGAAAAGAAACCTATGCTGCCTGTAGGGAAAAACCCGGATTTAAAGGCTGGACTCCCGAAGGGACGGCGGGCATCACAAACTGGTGCAATGACGTAGGCGCCCTTCCCACAAGAAATTTTCAAACTTCCCATTGTGATTATGCCGACAAGATAAACGGCAAAGCAATCCTAGAAGAGCTTAAGATTACAGACAAGGGCTGTTTTGCATGCCCTATCCCCTGTGGCAAATACGGCCTTGCCAAAACAAAATTTGGCAAGGTTTATGTTGAAGGGCCGGAGTATGAGACCCTTTCCCTTCTGGGCAGCAATTGCGAACTGTCTGACATCCACGGAATTGCCTATACAAACTATCTGTGCGATGAGTTGGGTATTGACACCTGCTCTGCAGGCGTTGTGGTCAGCTTTGCCCTGGAATGTTATGAAAAAGGGCTTATTTCCAAGGAAGAGATGGGAATGGATGTCAGTTGGGGAGACCTTGGTTCCATTGTTCATATCCTTAAACTCATTGCCAGAAGAGAAGGTATCGGAGATATTCTGGCACTGGGGGTTAGGGAAGCAGCCCAAAAAATCGGCCAGGACAGTGATAAGTTTGCCATCCATGTCAAGGGGCTTGAATGGACCGGGTATGAATCCCGGAATGCGCCAGGCATGATGCTGGGCTACATGACCGCAGATGTGGGTGCCCACCATGGCAGATGCTGGGTGTTAGGCTCGGATGTTGCCACGGCTGTTGGCGGCGATAAAGATGCAACCGTTCATGATCTTATTTCCGGTGGTGCCGATTTTGATACCATCCCCAAGGCAGACCATAAAAATGTGGTTCCCCTGGTATTGAAATCCCAACATTTGAGACCGGCCTTTGATATCCTTGGCACCTGCAGGCTCCAGTATATGGAAATCGGCCTTGAAACCGAATATTATGAAGAGCTTTACTATTATGCCACCGGTAAAAAACTTGATTTTGAAAAGGATCTGCTCAAGCTCTCGGAAAAGATATGGCACCTGAACCGGATGTTCAATAAACGGGAAATTTCCGATTTCGGCAGAAAATATGATTATCCGCCGGCAAGATTCTATGAAGAGACCATCCCCAACGGTCCCAATAAGGGCCATATGATGAGCCTTGATGTGATAGAGGAAATGCTGGACACCTATTATGATGCAAGGGGGTGGGACAAAAACGGTATCCCCACAAAAGAAACCCTTGAAAAGCATAATCTGACCGAATAATGTCTGAGAAGCTGGCCGCCCTTTCGGGCGGCCGGATCGCCACTGGGGGAGAGCAAGATGATACAGATAACACTGAGACTGTCTGCAAGCCTTTTGAGCATACTCGAGGATGCAAACAACCCAAAAAATGAAACAATTTTTCTCCAGGTTGAAAAGGGAACCACCATAAAACAGATTTTATTAAAGGAGAAAATTTCCCCCCTCCTGGTCCCTTTGATTTCAATTGATAATAAAAAACAGACTGTCAGCACTTTGCTAGAAACAGATGAGACCATCACGCTGATCGGACCTTTGGCCGGAGGATAGGCCTCTTTTTGTTTAATGGAGCTGTATGGATTTAATATGCGAGATCAACTCCTTGAACGGTTTTTTATCAAAATTTCTTTCTTTAAGATAGATATTAATGTGATCGTTCAATACCTCGGTCTGGGGAAACAACTCCACCAGCAAGCCTTTTTCCAACTCCTTCAGGATGGTATATCGCGGGACAAAGCCCACGCCCAAAGATTCCTGGGCTGCATGGATGATCCCCCTAACATTGGATATCTGAGTGATCCTGTGATATGAGAATTCCTCTTTTTTGGGCAGGGCATTGATAAAATTTTTCCACCACACAAGATCCTTGTCAAAGGACAGAAGATTACAATGTTGCAGGTCTTTTATCTGGTGGATTTTTTTTTCTGTAATATACTGGCTGGATGCAATCACCGCATATTCTTCCCGGAATAAGGGGACACAGACAAGATCTTCATGGATATGTGGAATGCAATCCACAATAATATCAAGTTCATCCATCAACAGCAGGCCCAAAAGGTTTGGGTTCAAAATAAAATCAACATTGATATCAGGGTGACGCTTAAAAAAAATGCCCATGCTTTTTATCAGAACACTGGACCCGAATTCGACCGGCGCCCCCATCTGAATGGTTGTTAAAATCCCCTTGCCTTTCATGAGAGAATCCAGGGTTTGATCGATCTCATTGAAAATTTTTCCACAGCGTTCAAACAGAAACTCACCTTTGCTGGTAAGCTTGAATACCCTGCTTTTTTTTTCAATAAGTTTAAACCCAAGGTCCTCTTCAAACTTTTTAATGGCATGGCTTACAGCCGACTGGGTAAGACACATTTTGTCCGCACACCCGGTATAACTCCGGATGCTGGCAAGAACATAGAAGGTTTTCAGTTTGTTTAAATCCATCCCATCCCTCTTGTTTATTCGTTAGGCTGTTCGGGAAAGATGCAAGGCAACTAGTTGCCATATCAATGACCATAAATCTATTGCAATTCACAATTAACCGACACAAGATGTAAGAATATCACAGGGCAAAATCCGAGTCAAATCGAAACCAGACCAGACCAATCTCTCCTCTACCTGCCAAGGAGCCTCTGGAAACTGGACTCTCCTGGATTTAATTCAGGGTTAATGCCTATATTTTTTCCATGATTTGATCCACTGCTATTGTTAATCAAGCATTTCAAATGCCCATCCAGGCTCTTATTGACATTTGTAACCTACCGGGAGGTGATCCAGCGCGGTGTTTTGTTTACACCTTCATTAAAATTTGGTATTTTTGCGTTAAAAAGTGTTAATCAAGAAGACGGATAAGACATACCCTTTTTTATGAGTTCGATCCACCTTTATTGGATGCTTTTTCAAGGGTTGTGATATTTAAATACGTTAAAGGCGTCAGGGCAAGATAATGAAAGAAAATAACTGTGTGGATGATGATTTTATCGATATTACGTCCGGAGACTTATTTCCAATTTTAGAGACCATAGACCAGGGAATCATCATGACAGACAAAGATGGGATAATTCTCTATTACAATAAAAGTCACGCAAAAATGGACGGGCTTGACAAAGATAGTGTAAAAGGCCTGAAAATGACAGAGGTGTATCACCTTGATAAAAACACAAGCCTGATCATGCGGTGCCTTAAAAAGAACAAAGCAATCCTCAATTTTTCCTCCATCTATACAACGAGAAACGGCAGAGTTGTTAATAGTATTAACAATATTTATCCCCTGAGAAAAAACGGGCAACTAATCGGCGCCATGAGTTTTGTCAAGGATTATGAATATCTTGATGGCATTATCAATAAAATAGATGGCGCATATAAAAAAACCACCATTATTAATGAAACCCGATTTACATTCCGCAGCATTGTCGGTTCCACTCCACCCTTATTGGAGATGGAGAATAAAGCAAAGCTGGCGTCTAATTCACCCTCTCCCATTATGTTTTACGGGGAAACAGGTACCGGGAAAGAGCTTTTTGCCCAGGCCATCCATAATTACAGTTATCGAAAAAGAGCCTCTTACATGGCGGTTAATTGTGCGGCCATACCTGAAACCCTTCTGGAAGGCATACTTTTCGGCACTACGAAAGGTTCATATACAGGCGCAATAAACAAACCAGGCTTGTTTGAACAGGCAAATGGGGGAACAATTTTTCTGGATGAAATAAATTCCATGCCCATTAGCCTCCAGAGCAAGTTGCTAAGGGTTCTCCAGGAAAAAAAAGTACGCAGAATAGGCGCAAAAAAAGAAATTGTTCTTGATCTCAAGATCATCAGTTCGACCAATGAACTTCCCCAAAAGGAGATTTCCAAAGGGAATTTAAGGAAAGACTTTTTTTACAGACTGGGGGTTGTTTTTCTGGCCATCCCGCCTTTGCGGAAGCGTTTGGAAGATATTGCCCCCCTTACAGATCATTTTATCAGAAAATACAACAAAATAATGGGCAAAAAAGTCCAGAAGGTTTCTGCTGAGTTGAGAGACCATTTCCAGACATATAAATGGCCGGGAAATGTCAGGGAACTTGAAAATATTATTGAAGGGGCCATGAATATGGTTGGTAGCGGCAATTTAATCAAACGCCGGCACATGGTCTCAGAAGAGATGTTTTTAGAAAAACCCAAAAAAACTTTTGAAAATGCAACCGATGCGCTTGAAGATTCAGCCGATGCTGAGACCCATGGTAACCATTCCCGGAAGACAGTTGAAATAACCAACCAGGCGACGCCACTAAAAAGAGAACCTGCTGCCGGGAAGGCAGCAAAAAAAAACATGCCCCAGACAGACGAGACAAATAAAGAGAAGATCATCCAAACATTGATTCATTGTCTGGGCAGTGCGAAAAAAACATCTGAAAAATTGAATATTTCCCGCCAGACACTGCATAAAAAAATCAAAAAATATTCAATAAACAGGGAAAGAATACTTGAAAACATTGAGAAAGGCAGCATAGAGAAAAGCCTGTTTGATGCCAAAGGAAATATCACGGTTGCGGCACAACACCTTTCAATTTCCCGCCAGCTTTTGAATTATAAAATGAAAAAATACGATATTTTAAAGTCATCTTTCAAATAAGACAGACCCGAGGATAACCATATTTTTTCCTTTACATTATTTTTCATAGACACGCTTTACATTATCTTTCATTTGCATTGACATTTTTTTTCACCGCAAAAATTCCCCCCCATTATACCTACAAAAAAATCATTAAATTTGACATAAATTTCAGATTGTTATCCACAAACTTTGTTTTATTGGCAAAGATTCAATGACCTTTATCCATTGATGGCACAAGGATTGCTATTCCAACATAAGAAAGAATTGAGAATCCAGTTTTCTTTACCCCCTTAATTGATTTTGCATAAACTGTTTTTTTTAAGGAGTAAATAGTCATGAACAATACAGCCCAAAAATACACATCAAATGATTCAGCGCCCCAGACAAAATCTATGCCGTTCTATATGGGACGGATTGAAAAGTTAAAAAAAAGGGTGCTTGAAACCAAACCGGCCATAGACCTTGAAAACGCAAAAATTCTTACCCAAAGCTTTATGGAAACCGAGGGCGAGCTGACGGTTTTGAGAAAGGCCAAGGCCTTTCTGGAACAATGCCGAAAAAAGAGCATCACCATATGGGAGGAGGAACTGATCGTCGGATGTTCCGGGAGCAAGACCCGGGGCGGCATCCTGAGTGCGGATGTCTGCTGGTCCGTGATGGACAATGAACTGGATACAATGACCAACAGACCCTATGACCCCTTTGAAGTCACAGATGAAGATAAACGAGTATTCAATGAGATCATTAAGCCCTATTGGAAAAACAAATCTGTATTTGAAAAATGGCTCAAGCGTATTCCGGAAAGTGTTGCAAGCCTCAGGGAAAATGCCATCATATATATTGACCGAAAGGCTGTAAGAGGCCCAGGAGAGTTGACACCCGGATTTGACTGGCTGCTTGAACAAGGCATCAACGGCATTAAAAAACAGGTGGAAGAACAACTGGCACAAACCGAATTAAGTTCTCCCCATGGGTTTGAAAAGCAAACCTATCTGAACGCTTTGCTGATCAGCTGCGAGGGAATCACCATCCTTGCCGGTCGCTATGTAAAAGAGGCCCGACGCCTTGCAGCCATTGAAGAAAATCCTGCAAGAAAAGCCGAACTTATGGAAATCGCCACGGTATGTGAACGGGTACCTGCCGAACCCGCCCGAACGTTCAGAGAGGCTGTTCAATCCGTATATCTTTACCACACCTGTGTCTTTATGGAGCAAAACGCGGCCTCCTACAATCCGGGGCGGATGGACCAGTATCTTTACCCTTTTTATGCAGAAGACAAGGCGGCCGGACGAATAACCGATGACCAGGCCCAGGAAATTTTTAACTGCCTCTGGATCAAATATGCGGAACCCTGTCTGTTCCAGGACGGCAAAACCGCCGAGTTTGCAAGCGGGTATAATATGTTCCAGAATGCCTGCTGCGGGGGAATCAACGAAAACGGACAGGATGCTGTCAATGAACTTTCATATATGATGCTCCAGGCCATGCAGGATGTAAAACTGTACCAGCCCTCTCTTTCGGTCCGATACCATGCGGGAAAAAATCCAACCGCCTTTTTAAGAAAAATTGCCGAACTGGTAAAAGAAGGCACGGGTTTTCCTGCCATCCACAACGATGAAGTCGGTATTAAAATGCTCCTTAAAAAAGGGGTGACCTTAAAAGAGGCCTACGATTGGAATCCCTGCGGTTGTGTGGAGACAAATCTCATGGGAAAATTAAGGGGATATACTGCCATTGCAGATGTTAACCTGGGCAGTGTCATTGAATTTGCCATGACCAATGGTATTTTCAGAAAAACAGGGGAAAGACTGGGCATCCCCACGGGTGACCCCGAAATATTTGAAACCTTTGACAAGTTTAAAACGGCTGTCAAAATCCAGGTATCACGGATGATCAAGGTGATTTCCGAGGCCAACAGCGTCCTTGAAACCACCTGGAACGACCGGCCGGTGCCGGTGGCATCCCTGACCTTCAAAGACTGCGTTAAATCGGCAACAGATTATGCCTGGGGCGGGGCAAAATATTCCACTGGAAACGGAATTATTCTGGACGGGGTAGCCGATTTCATTAATAGTCTTTCCGCCATCAACCAACTGATATACGAAGAGAAAAAAATCACATGGACGACCCTTTTAACGGCCCTTGAGAATGATTTTACGGGCTATGAGGATGTCCAGCAGCTGTGTCAGAATGCCCATAAATACGGCAATGACATTGCCCTGGTCGACGATATTGCAACAGAAATGTTTGCATTTATGGCAGATGAGATTGACCAGTATGACACTCCCCATGGCAGGATGACCAGTGGAATTCTTCCCGTATCTGCCCATGTTCCCCTGGGGCTTGTGGTTGGGGCCCTGCCTTCGGGCAGAAAGGCATGGACCACACTGACCGACGGGCTATCACCCACCGGCGGAACAGATGTAAACGGCCCCACGGCAGTACTGAAATCTGTTTCAAAAATCCCCCATGACATGTTTGTATCCGGCACCCTGCTGAATATGAAACTGGATCCGTCATTCTTAACCGATGACAGAGGGCTTAGAAACCTGATGTGGCTAATACGAAGCATGTGTGATCTGGGGATCTACCATGTCCAGTTTAATGTGGTGTCAGCGGATACGCTCATGGCAGCCCAGAAAGAACCGGAAAAATACCGGGACCTGTTAATCCGGGTGGCCGGCTATACCGCCTATTTTGTTGAGCTTGGGAAAGATGTTCAGGATGAAATCATTGGAAGGACCATTTTGAGCTACAAGACAGATGACAGTCTATCCGGTTCCTGCTGCGGATAACAACGGATAAAAGAGATTAAAAAATAAAATGAATGGAATCATATATAAAATAGAACGCCTTGCCGTTTATGACGGCCCGGGCATCAGAACTGTGATTTTTTTAAAAGGATGTCCGTTGTCCTGTATCTGGTGTGCATCGCCTGAGTCCCAAAAGCGAACTCCGGAAACAGGGTTCTGGCAAGATAAGTGCACAGGTTGCGGTTCCTGTCTGGATGTCTGTCCTGCGGCGGCCGTGACAAAGGATCTAAAATCAAATATTATTTACGATCATAAGAAGTGTCAAAACTGTGGCCAATGCACCCCCTGCTTGTCCGGTGCCAGAAAAACAATCGGAAAAAAGTTCAGTGTAGGGGATGTTGTCAGAGAGCTTGAAAAGGATTCGGTCTTTTATCACCGGTCAACGGGGGGCATCACCTTAAGTGGCGGTGATCCTGTTTTTCAACCAATATTTTCAGCTGGGATTTTGAAAAAAGCGGTTGAAATGGGATTCCATACCGCAATGGAAACCTGCGCCCATGCGGAGTGGAACTTGTTTAAGGGTATGCTTGAACATCTTGACCTGATTTATGTGGATATCAAACACATGAATCGCCACGAGCATAAAAAATTAACCGGGAAAACCAATGGGGTTATTTTGGAAAATATCCAGCAAATGGACACCCATTTTCCAAATTTAGAAAAAATTGTAAGGGTTCCCATAATTCCGGGAAAAAATGATTCCAAAGAAAATATAGATCAAACCGCAAAGTTTGCCAGGGGTTTGAAAACCTTAAAAAGAGTGGAATTGCTCCCATATCATCGGTATGGGGTTGCAACCTACCCAGTTGTGGGAAAAAAATACCAATTAACACAAATGGACTCACCAAACAGAATAGATGTTGAGGCCCTGATGAAGCGAATGACCAACCAGGGCATACGAGTACAGATCGGCGGATAAAAGCCGCTAAAAATAAAAGATCAAAAAAGGAAACTATTATGGATATTGTTAAAGGAAAAGTGGCCATCGTGACAGGCGGATCCAGAGGAATTGGACGTGCCATTGCCCAGAAACTTTATAATGAAGGCGCAAGGGTTATTATTGGTGATATTATGGATGCAAACCTTGATGAGGGACAATCCGCTCAAAAAAAAGGGGCCTCATTGGCCTATATGCGCCTGGATGTCTCCGACGGCAACAATATCAAAGAGATGATCCAACAGGTTGTCAATGAATATGGCCGCCTTGATATCCTTGTAAACAATGCCGGGATCATGTTTGAAAGACTGATGGAAGACACATCTGAAGCCGACTGGGATTGCATGATGAACATCAATGTAAAAGGGGTGTTTTTGTGCAGTAAACATGCTGTCAAACCCATGCGGGAAAGCGGCGGCGGGGCCATTGTGAATATCGGCTCCATTGAAGGGATTGCCAATAATCCGGAACATACAGCCTATGCCACCTCCAAGGGCGCAGTTCATGCCCTCACCCGGGCCATTGCCGTGGATGAAGGGACTCGAAGTAAAATTCGGTGCAACTCAGTTTGCCCGGGATGGATCAATACAGAACTAAATGAGGCCTACTTTGATCAGCTTAAATACCCGGAAGAAGGTAAAAAAGCGATTGAAAAACTCCATCCTGCCGGTCGAATGGGCACACCCGAAGACATTGCAAATATGGTTTGCTGGCTGGCCAGCGAAGAAGCGGGTTTTGTCACGGGTCAGGAATTTGTCGTGGATGGTGGTCGAATGGCACGCCCGACCCTTGCTGATTTCGGTTCAATGGAAAAAAGCGATGCAATTTAATAATAAAAATTTTATTTACAAAAATTAAGGAGACGTTATATGCGGTTTCAAGGAAAATCAGTTTTGATAACAGGCGGGGCAGGCGGAATTGGACGAGCAGCTGTCCGTATTTTTGCAGGAGAAGGTGCAAAGGTTATGGTGTCTGATCTGTCTGAACAGGGGTGCAAAGAAATCTGTGCCGAAATGAAAGATAAGGGATACCCGGTTGAATATCTTTGCGGAGACCTTTCTGAAAAGGCCTATTGCGAAGGTCTGGTTGAACATACGGTGCAAACCCTTGGTTCCATCGATATTCTATTAAATAACGCCGGTGTGATCCCCCGGGGAAATATTCTTGAAACAACAGACGATATGTGGTTTGCCGCCATGAACATCAATCTGACAGCGGTTTTTTATCTTAGCCGTGCTGCCATTGGTCACATGAAGGCCCAGGGCGGCGGTGCCATTGTCAACACATCCTCCACCTGGGGCGTATATCCCGGTCCCGGACACATGGCCTATTGTACCAGTAAAGGGGCGGTGGCTGCCCTTACCAAAAACTTGGGACGGGACCATGCACCGGATAATATCCGGGTAAATGCTGTCTGTCCCAATGAGGTGAACACCCCCATGCTTAAAACCGGTTTTGAAAAAAGAGGTCTTGATCCTGAAAAAGCCATCGAACAACTAAACCTGACGGTTCCCATCGGAAGGATTGCCCAACCCGAAGAAATTGCAGAAGTCATGGCATTTTTAGCCTCTGACGCGGCCAGTTATATTGCCGGCGCTACCATTGAAGTTTCCGGAGCAAAACCGGTTTATTAATCTGGAGAAGATCAATGAAATATTTTGAAATATTATCCGATTCGGATATGGATCAGGTTCATGATGCCTCATTGCAGGTCATGGAAAGGGTGGGCCTGGATATTTTTTATCCGCCTGCCCTGGAACTCTTGTCAAGGGCAGGGGCCAAGGTTGACGGCAACAGGGTCTTTTTCCCCAAAAAGATGGTTGAAGCACAAATCAAAAAAGCACCTGAACAATTTTGCCTTCATGCCCGGAATCCTGAAAACAATGTAATTGTCGGTGGAGATCATGCACTGTTTTTGCCGGCAAACTGTCCCCCCTTTGTGACGGACCTGGATAAAGGCAGACGGTATGGGACCCTGAAAGACTATGAGAATTTTGTTAAATTAACCGGGCACAGCAAAAATCTTGATATGTCCAGCAATATCCTCATTGAACCCTCGAACGTTCCCATTGAACAGCGCAATGTCAAGATGTTGTACGCTAGCATGAAAAATACAGATAAATGTTTCATGGGGGGGGCTTTGGGCCGGACAGGGGCAGAGGAAACCATGCGAATGGTTGCCATGCTGTTTGGGATTGAAGAAAAAACGCTGCCGGAAAAAGCAAGGGTCATCAGTATTCCCTGTTCCCTCACCCCTTTGAAATATGACGAATTGATGCTCGAGTGTCTGATCTCCTATGCTGCTGCCGGGCAACCCGTGATTGTTAACTCACTTGCCATTGCAGGGGCCACGGCTCCTGCGACCCTTGCCGGAACCCTGGTGGTTGAAAATGCGGAAATTCTGGCAGGTATCGTCATCGCCCAGCTTGTCAGAGAAGGAACCCCTGTCGTCTATGGAGGGGCTTCCACCAGTGCGGACATGCGAACCGGAGCCCTTTCAGTCGGAGCACCGGAAATGTCGTTGAACAACATCATGACCGCCCAGATGGCAAGATATTACAAGATTCCAAGCCGGTCAGTCGGGGCATTGACCGAAGCCAAAAAAGTAGGGAACCAGTCTGCCTATGAATCCATGATGAATCTTACCGCTGCTGTTTCCTGCGGTTTGAACATGATTCTCCATGCTGCAGGGTCTCTGGAGTCGATTAATTGTATGTCCTATGAAAAATTTATAATTGATGACGAAATGTGCGGCATGGCCAAACGAATCAAAAGAGGGGTCAGTGTAACACCGGAAACCCTTGGTTTGGATGCCATTAAAGAGGTGGGACCCGGTGGCCATTTTCTGGCCCATCCCCATACCTTCAAACATTTCAGAAAAGAGTCCTTCATGCCGAAATTGGGAAACAGGAAAAATTTTGACGCCTGGGAAAAATCCGAGGACAAGGATATGGCCCAGCGCG
Organism: Desulfobacteraceae bacterium; assembly: GCA_016744295.1. Lineage (GTDB taxonomy): Bacteria > Desulfobacterota > Desulfobacteria > Desulfobacterales > Desulfobacteraceae > NBML01. The sequence continues at coordinate 24,187 of JADGEQ010000061.1, forward strand.
CAAATAAAGAATGGAAAAAAATTCTTTCCGAATATACGCCCCCTGAATTGCCATCGGATATTGATGCAGACCTTAACGCCTATGTTCAGTCGATTTAAGATCGGTTACATGTGGTTTCAATTGTTACAGGATACCCGGCCTTAAACTGCAAAACTATGTCAACCACATCTTTTTGTCTCCTGTACATATTTTGTCGGTATTTATTTTTTGACAGGGAAACCCTTTACGTTTTTTTTCACACGAACACGAATGGCACAAGGGGCGGATAAGGAAATAATTTTAAACGCTTATAACATATTTAATAAAAACCTTTTGTTTAAAAACATGGATATCAAATAGTGGTATGGTCATTGCATCGCTTTTTGAAGTTCACAAAATTTGTTGGCAGTGTTTTCGTCATAAATAGAAGGTTTAAAGCATTAAGGAGTATATCATGCTAGAGGGTGACGCAACATTTTGGCAGTTCCTATTAAATCCATTTGAATTATTTGTAATCCCGTTCAACACCTGGGTTGATGAGGCGCTGGGTTGGGTTGTGAGCAATTACAGGTGGTTTTTTCAGATCCTCCGGTTACCCATTGATTATGCCCTGGTCTCCATAGAGGATCTACTCCAGGCGATTCCCCAAGCGGTCATGTTGATAATTGCCTGGCTTATGGGGTGGCAGGTTGCAGACAAAAAGACAACCTGCTTTGTCCTATTTTCCATGGGGCTGATAGGTCTTCTGGGTGTCTGGCCCCAGGCCATGACCACCATGGCACTTGTGCTTACCTCGGTGTTTTTCTGTGTTATCACCGGAATTCCCATGGGTATTTTAATTTCCCGCAGTAAAAGAATTGAAAGCGCTTTAAGACCTATTCTTGACGCCATGCAGACAACACCGGCCTTTGTATATCTGATACCGGTTGTAATGCTTTTTGGTGTGGGGAATGTACCGGGAATTATCGTCACCATCATATTTGCTCTCCCCCCCTTAATTCGCCTTACCGTACTGGGAATCCATCAGGTTCCTTCTGATGTTGTGGAAGCAGCCTATGCCTTTGGTGCCTCTGAAAAACAGGTGATGCTGAAAATAAAAATCCCCCTGGCACTTAGAACGATTATGACAGGTATCAATCAAACCCTGATGCTGTCACTTTCAATGGTGGTTGTGGCCTCCATGATTGCAGTGGGCGGTTTGGGTCAGATGGTGTTGCGGGGCATCGGACGCCTGGATGTTGGACAGGCCGCAGTGGGAGGGCTTGGCATCGTTTTGATGGCCATTTCGCTAGATCGTCTTACCCAGGCAATGGGCCAGTCCTCAAGGCTCCGTGGCACCCGGCACTGGTACCAGAAAGGACCGGTGGGTTTGGTGATTAAACAGTTAAATAAAAAAAACCAGAAATCAACGGCTGAAAACTTATCCCTGGCGCCAAGCAAATAATACCCATATGGCCAAAAGTTATTCAACAAAACAAGGTGAAACACGGAGAATCAAAAGAAAATGAAGGTAAATGAAATATTTCCTTCCAAAATGGTCGCTATTCTTCTGACCGGCCATGGTGGATTCGAGAAACTTGAATACCGGGAAGACGTGCCGACACCGATGCCGGCCAAAGAAGAGGTGCTGATCAAGGTTGCGGCAGCAGCGGTCAACAACACCGACATCAATACACGGATCGGCTGGTATTCGAAAGGTGTAAACACCGGAACCAATGCCGGCGGAAGTGAGGGTTTTGTTGAGGCCAATGATGAAGACGGTGGTTGGTCCGGGGGTCTTTCCTTCCCGCGCATCCAGGGTGCCGACGTCTGTGGCCGTATTATTGCGGTTGGCGACGAGGTTTCATCTGAACGAATTGGAGAACGGGTCATCGTTCGAAATTTAATGCGGGCCCCCTGTAACTTTCGGCCATTTGAATGCTGGACCTTTGGTTCGGAGTGTGACGGTGGGTTTGCCCAGTACGTCACCGCACCGTCACAGGAAAGCTACACCGTTAACAGTGAGTTAACAGATGTTGAGTTGTCTTCATTTTCCTGTGCCTATTCCACGGCGGAAAACATGCTCCATCGTGCCAATGTGAAATCCGGGGAGCATGTCCTGATTACAGGCGCCTCCGGCGGAGTGGGGTCAGCTGCCGTGCAATTGGCCAAATGCCGGGGCGCAATCGTCACCGCTGTTGCCAGCCCGGAAAAAGCCTCGGCTGTCAGGGACCTTGGTGCCGACCGGGTCATCAATCGGAATGATAATCCGGTTGCCGTGATCGGAGCTGACAAAATTGATGTTGTCATTGATTTGGTCGCAGGAAAAGGATGGGCAAGGCTTCTGGATACCCTGAAACGCGGTGGCCGGTATGCCGTGGCAGGCGCCATTGCCGGTCCCTTGGTCCAACTGGATGTAAGAACCCTGTATTTAAAAGATTTGACATTTTTTGGGTGCACATTCCAGGAGGATGTCGTATTTAAAAACCTGATCCATTATATTGAACGCGGAGACATCAGACCGATCATTGCAAAGACCTATCCCCTAAAAGATATTGCCAAAGCCCAGCAGGATTTTCTTGGGAAAAAAATATTTGGAAAACTTGTTCTCATCCCCCCTAAGGAGCACTAAAACCATGCAGATTTCAGCCATCAATGTTTATCAATACGACATGCCCATCCTCGGCAAACCCTATAAAATGTCCAACACGGTTCTGGATCATTTTGATTCCACAATTGTAGAGATAATAACCGATAAAAATGTTGTCGGTTATGGTGAAACCTGTCCAGTCGGACCGGTTTATCAACCCCAGCATGCCTTGGGCGCTCGCGCCGCACTGGAAGAAATGGGACCCAATCTCATCGGTGCAAACCCCCTCCAGATCCAAAATGTATATCACATCATGGAAGGGTCTCTGAACGGTCATAATTATGCCAAAGCCGCTATTGATATGGCACTTTGGGATATTTGCGGCAAATTCTACGGGGCACGGGTATGTGATTTACTGGGGGGGGCTGTTCGTGAAAACATCCCCTCCTACTACTCAATCGGCATTTGCCCGGTTGATGAGGCCGTGGAAATCGCCAGGGAAAAGCAGGCTGAAGGCTATCCCCGTATTCAATTGAAGGTTGGCGGCAGACCCCTGGAAGAAGACATTGCGGTTATCCGCAGGGTTTCTGAAGTTTTAAACCCCGGCATTCGCCTGGCGGCTGACGCCAACCGGGCTTGGACAACACGGGATGCCCTCATGGTCTCCCTTGCCTGTGAAAAAGTTCAATTTGTAATGGAACAGCCGTGTAATACCTATGATGAAGTTTGTTCCATTCGTAAACAGGTCCACCACCCCATCTATCTTGACGAAAATACCGAGAACCTGGGCATGGTATTAAAGGCCATCGGAGACGGTACCGCCGATGGATTCGGGTTCAAAACAACCCGCCTTGGGGGTATCAGCGTCATGCGGACGGTGCGTGATGTGTGCCGGGAGATGAACAAACCCATGAGCTGTGATGATTCATGGGGGGGTGATATTATCGCCGCCGCATGTGTGCATATGGGCGCAACCGTCCCCCCCCATCTTTTTGAAGGAGCCTGGTTAGCCGCCCCCTATATTGAAAAAAACTACGATCCTGAAAATGGTATTAATATTGTCAACGGACATATCGATGTACCCAAAGGTCCGGGACTTGGTATCACTCCTGATACCTCTATTTGGGGAGCACCTGCCATTGAATTAGGTTAAACAAAAAAATACGGAATACCCGGCATAAAACAAGATGTCCAAAAAAAGGCGGTTGAAACACTTGCTTTTTGCAGCAAAAAGAGGAACCGGATATTCTGAAAATATGTTACCAACCAACAATCATTTTTAAAAAGGAGCAAAAATGGAAAAAAGACAAACACCAAAAGTCATGAAAACACTTGCTATCATGGTTACGGCACTCGTAACCGTCAGCATGTTAGGTTTGGGCACAGCCTTCGCGGATCTGCCGGGTAAAGGCAAAAAAGTAAAGCCCTGCTATAACGGTATCGGTGAAGAACTATTCCAGCTTCTGGTTGTGAACAAAGGGTTGGAACAATTAGGGTATAAGGTTAAAACCCCCCTTGAGCTGGATGTTACCTCCATGCATGTGGCCGTAGGCATGGGAGATGCGGATTATAATGCCCATTCCTGGAAACCCATGCACAATGCATTCTATGAAAAAGTGGGGGGAAAAGAGAAGGTTACCCACGTTGGAACGCTTGTCGAAGGAGCAGTCCAGGGCTATCTTATTGATAAAAAAACAGCTGATAAATACAATATCAAAACCATTAATGACCTGACGGATCCCAAAATCGCCAGGCTTTTTGATGCCAATGGAGATGACAAGGCAGATCTGACAGGCTGCAACCCCGGCTGGGGATGCGAACGGGTTATTGAACACCATTTGGACGCCTATAACTTGGACAAAACCGTCACCCACAACCAGGGATCTTATTTTGCCCTGATGGCAGATACCATTGCAAAATATAAATCCGGAAAATCTATTTTGTATTATACCTGGTCTCCCCAGTGGGTGGGCGGCATCCTGGTTCCGGGTGAAGATGTCACCTGGTTGACCGTCTCCCATACAGATCTTCCCAAGGGAGAGGAAGGTGCCAATACCACCATGCCCGATGGCAGAAACCTTGGATTTTCCGTAAATTCCATACACGTATTGGCAAACAATACATTTCTAAAAAAGAATCCTGCTGCCAAACGATTTTTTGAAGTTGCTCAAATACCCATCAATGATATTGGCGCACAAAACCTTAAAATGCGAAATGGTGAAAAAAGCATAAAACAGATCGACCGCCATGCAGATCAATGGATTGCTGCAAACCAGGTGGTTTTTGATCAGTGGATTCAAGAAGCCATTAAAGCTGCCAATTAATAGCCAAAGAAAAGAGGGTCGTTTTGGAAACTCAAACTATAAGCAAAGATGAAACATCTTGTGGACCACCTGCCGATCTTGGCGTTCCGCCCATTGAATGCCGGAATTTATGGAAAATATACGGTGATCGCGAGAAGGAAGCCCTTGAGGCGATGAAAAAGGAAAATCTCAACAAGGAAGAGGTTCTGGCCCGTTTCGGTTGCGGTGTTGGTGTTGTGGATGCCAGCTTTACTGTGAATCAGGGTGAAATTTTCTGCATCATGGGACTTTCAGGCAGTGGGAAATCCACACTGGTACGCCATGTAAACAGATTGATTGATCCCACGGCCGGCAGTGTGCTGATTGAGGGAAAAGACATCAATGCCATGAGTATGGAGCAATTGCGCCAAACCCGGGCAGAAAAGATTGGCATGGTATTTCAAAATATGTCGCTGCTGCCCCATAAAAATGTCAGACAGAATGTTGCCTTTGGCTTGGAATTGAGGGGGATTGCCCGGAAGGATCGGAACAAGGTTGCCGAAGAGGCCCTTGAAATAGTTCATTTATCAGAATGGGGGGACTGTTATCCGGATGAATTATCCGGCGGCATGCAACAGCGCGTCGGTCTGGCAAGGGCATTGGCTGCAGATCCCAGCATTCTTCTTATGGATGAACCGTTCAGTGCCCTGGATCCGCTTATTCGACGACAATTACAGGATCAATTTCTTGAATTGTCTGAAAAAATGAACAAAACAACCCTCTTTATTACCCATGATCTGGACGAAGCGATCCGGATCGGAAACAGAATCGCCATCATGAAAGATGGGGTCCTTGTACAAATCGGTACACCGGAAGAAATCGTGACCAAACCGGCAGACGATTATGTGGCGGATTTTGTTGCCGGAATTTCAAGGCTTCACCTGGTCTATGCCCATACGGTGATGTGGAGTCTGGAATATTTTAAGAAAAGATATCCTGCTGTCTCTCTTGAAAATTGCCCCACGGCCAGTCCGAATGAAGATCTTGATGCCTTGATCGATATCATGGTGGGTACGGATGAAAAGTACATATCCATCATTGACTGTGGCAAGTGTGTGGGGGTTGTGACCCGGGGCAGCCTGTTAAGGGGAATCCAGGGCAAGGAAATGGACGAGGATTAATCCAGCCTAAGCAAAAGGGGGCAAAACCTATTTTCAATTTTTTGCGTTTTGCCCCCTTTGCCCTAAAATAGTCTGCACAAGGATAGGCATTGATTATCCCAGGACTAATAAAAGGAAAAGAAATATGCATCTAGGATTTATCGGTACCGGGGTGATAACATCTGCCATCGTAACTGGCCTGTGTACTTCCCAACTCCCGGTTGAGTCCATCTGGGTTTCACCAAGAAACAAAGAAAAATCAAGAACCCTGGAACAAGAATTTAAACAGGTTAAGGTGGGTGATTCAAACCAAGCGGTTATAGATCATTCGGATGTGGTGGTTTTGGGCATCCTTCCACAGCAGATGGGAAAAATTCTCAGTGATCTTAAATTCAGACCTGATCAGACGATTGTCCATCTGCTGGCAGGCATTAAAATTTCAGAGGTGACAGGTTTAATCGGACCTGTTAAACAGGTAATCAGAGCAGTCCCGCTCCCCTGTGTTGCGATCCACAAAGGCCCCATTGCCATGTTTCCTCACAATGAAGATGTCTGCCAATTATTTGAGGCGCTTGGGTCTAATATTGTGGTCGACAATGAACAGCAGCTTGAATCTTTATCCATTATTACAGCATTGATGGCACCCTATTATGCCATGCTTGAAACCATAGTGGGATGGGCTGTGAACCAGGGCATCAGTCAAAAGAATGCATCTGATTACACCGCATCAATGTTTGAAGCGCTTTCACTCATTGCTGAAGAGGCAAAAGAGGGGAATTTAGACATTCTTGTGAAAGAGTCCATGACTCCCGGCGGTCTCAATGAATTGGCAATGACGACAATTAAACAAAATGGCAAATTTGGAAACCTGATAAAAGCCCTTGAACAGGTTCAACAAAAAGTAGGTGGCGTACTTTGAATAAAACTGATTCAGAAACCTAGGGAGAAACAAAATCATGGGCACGATCATTACATCAAAAAGGGTGCTGGGTCAGGACAATTTTGGCATGAACTTTTTAAAAGGGGTTCGCGCAAGAACCATTGAAAGTTAACCGGTGGAAAACTCACTTGGGTCATATCCAACCGCAGGTCATGATAACACCAGGAGTACGCCTGAAAATCGTTTAGGGTTTGCTTTGGTTCTTGCTTCTGCAATTGTTTGGAGTTTTGGTGGCGCACTTAAACACGTTCTTACTACGGGAGAAAGCTGGACGATTGTCTTCTGGCGGTCTGTTTGGGCTGCACTGTTTTTATTGACGTTTATGCTTGTCCGAGAAGGGCGACGTGGTACCCTTAATTTATTTGCAAACATGGGATTACCGGGAATTTGCGTTGCGATTTGTTTTGCGATAGCGTCAACCTGTTTCATTGTTGCATTGGCACACACGACAGTTGCCAATATCCTATTGATACAAGCAGGTGTCCCATTGATTGCGGCCTTGATTCTTTGGATACTGTTTCGTGAACGGGTGAGGCTCCCAACATGGATTGCCATCGCATTTGTCATTATGGGAATCGCAGTCATGGTGTCCGATTCGTTTACCGGTAAGGTATCACCGATGGGAGATACCTTGTCAGTGTTAATCGCCTTTGCTTTTGCCTGTGCAACCGTGATTACCCGTCGGTATGCACATGTACAAATGGTTCCGGCAGTTTGTCTGGGTACTGTATTGGCGGCTTGTGTGTCTGGCATTTTGCTGAGTACTTTTATGGTGACACTGCCTGATATGGGAATCCTGTTTGTTTTCGGAGGTTTAAATCTTGGCTTTGGCCTAGCCCTTTTTGCTAGGGGAGCACGCCTCGTTCCTTCAGCCCTTGCCGCACTTTTGGGAACGACCGAACCAGTGCTGGGGCCGATATGGATGTGGCTGATTCATGAGGAAATCCCAACAATTCAAACGATGATTGGCGGATTAATTGTTCTTACGGCGCTGCTCAGCCACTTAAGCTGGGGGATCTATTGTAAAAAATCAACTATTGTTAAGAAAACACCCATCTAGCAATCTAAATTGCCATGACCCCTTTTCAGCCACAACCCGGCAGGTGGGGTAAAATTTTTAAATTATATGCTGCTCCTGGGAAGGAAGGTTGCAAGGAAACTAGTTGGCATATCAATGACCATAAAGCTATTGCAAGTCACAATTAACCGACACAGCATGCAATAACATCACAGGGCAAAACCCGAATCGAATCGAAACCATACCAGAAAGCAATTCTCGAGGAGTGAATACTTTTAGATACCGGAAAAGGTCTTCTCAGAAAATTAAATATATTTTTTCGTTAAGAAAATAATAGTTTAGATTTTTTTTGTCTTTAATGACGGTCCCTTTACCCGACACCGTCAGGGTGAAGGGACGTCGACATCTGAGTGGCTAAAACGCCATACAGATTGCTATAGAGTAATGATAATACCGTCTTCTCTTAACTCTTAAACAAAAAATAAGAGAACGATTGGCCATTATGAACATTATGCGACGAACAATTTATCCTGGTTTGGACAGTGTTGCCAACTGGTTAGAAACATTCTACAAAAATTAACAATTTGCTGTTCGCCGACTGGTGTTCCGATACGCTCTACACAAACGGGCTAGCAGTACCTTAAAGAATCCATTCAATATATCAAAATTATTCTAAAATTTTTCCCTCGGGGATCTGAACAAAAAAATGTACCTATGTACTTGACGTAACAAAATCATAATTGACCTTTGAGCGGCAAAGGGTGATTATCTACTTGATATTTCTATAAAAAATAGAAATGGAGGTCGATATG
>JADGEQ010000019.1 GCA_016744295.1 Desulfobacteraceae bacterium
GGGAAAATGGAAAAAAACGACAAAGGCGATTTATAAAATGAATCGGTGTGGCTCAATTTTCATGACCATAAATGGCTCAATTCTTCATGACCGTTGACAGCTTTATGTGCCACAGTTGGGCCAGCGACAGAAATACGACTATTTGACATCATTATATTTTGTCCAAGACTATGTCTTACCAGCATTTCAACGCATTGAGCATGAAAAAAGAGCATGTCTTCCATTTTGTGTGGAATCGGTATTTCTTTATAATGTTGATTGAACCCGAAATCTTTTTTTAGGGCTTGCCCATCTGTCACAAAAACAACATATCCAATCTCGCCAAGTGTGATTGAGATTGAATTGGTATGTATTAAATGAGCAAATGCAAATGGTACTTTTTTATCAAAGTTGAATTTAAAAACACTTCCAAATGGATCTGGGTTTGTTTTAAAATCTCCAGACACACAATGAAGAAAATGCCTATCCCTTTCTAAAGGATCGCTTGAGCTAATCACGTCACCAATTTTGTATCTCGGATTTTTTCTATCCCATTTTAAAAAACGATCTTTATAACAAAGAGCATAGTGGATTTTATTTGCCCATTTCCAAATATCTGATTCAGATAATCCCTGAATTTCATTTGCTATTTGTTTGGCAAGTTCATAATCACCATTTCTGACAGCATTTCTAAGGCTTGGTTCTAAAATTCTCAGCTTTTTTTTGCTGTTCAGTCAATTTTGGAGCTCGTGTCATATAATACCTTTAAAGCAAAATAAAGATTATATTTTAATTGAATAATTTTTCTTTCATCTCTTCGTTCAGTTCTTTTGCTATAGATGCCGCATTATTGATTGTTGCAGTTTCTGCTATTGATGTGAAACACAAAAAAGAAATCAAAGCGGAGAGCCTTAATAAAACATTTATTTCTTCTGTATCAGGGATATGTACAAGATTATTGTCTTGGAATCTCCGGGCTGTTAATTGATTGCCACCGTGTGTGTAGCTATTTAAATTTTTGTACAATTTTTCTTTGATTTGAGAAAATACTTTAGGCCATTGAGTCGAATTTTCAACTTCGGCAACCAATACTCCAAAATTTTTATTAATTTTATCTCTTTGCGCAAACCTTTTAATTTCCTCTTCTGATGCACAATTTTGGACCCAAGCGCCTCTTATAAAAGTTTCCAGCATAGGCCTTGTTAGTGCATATGCACTTCCAAATTTTCCATTTTCTATAAGTATAACAATTGATTTCGAGTGCTCCATTGAAACATCAAAGAGGGCCATTAATAAATTATTTTTTTCACTTGATGTATATTCAATGCTATTAGTAACAGCATCAATTTTTGCCAAAATAGTTCTCGTTTGTTTTGTTGTCATATTATAACTAAAAGCCTTTTCTTAACAAGGGGGTAAGCAGTTTTTTTCTGGCCAACACCACAGATATCCCTTTTGTCGAGTAACATTCAATTTATTGATTGTCAAAAAATTTTGACAATTGAATTTTGATAGTATTTGGGTGTTTTCTAACAGCGTAACACTCAAATTCGGGGGTTATGCGACAAAAGGATAACCACAAATGATTCAAATTGATTCTCACACTACTAAAAAAATATAAAATGGCATTGATCAACAATCATATCCCTGAATCCCATGCACATCTCTATTTAAAGTGCCTCAGATATTATTTAGATTTTTGTCAAAAGTATAAATACGAAAAAAAAAATAACCGTGCGATCTTGCCATAAAATTAATGTATGGATGCGGGCTTCGTTTATTTGAGTGCTTAAATTTAAGGGTCAAGGATTTTAATTTTGATGCTGGAGTATTAACGATCCTGGGCAAAGGGAAAAGGTATCAAACGGTTCCTTCCCAAAAGAATTTATATGGCAATGGTTTTTTCCGTCAAATCTTTAACCTTTATAAAGGAGTTAAAAGAGAACAGGCGGTATCAGCTTCATGATACTCATGTTCAACGTGCCATAATAAAAGCAGTGGGAAAAGCCAGATTAACCAAGCGGGCAGTTGCCCATACTTTTCGCCACACCTAGGCCAGCCATTTGCTGGAAGCAAACTATGATATTCACACTATTCAGGGACTTTTAGGGCACAGTGATGTGAGAACAACCATGATTTATACCCATACGGTTCGGTGAGTCCCCTTGGTTTTTAGGAGGAGGTAAAGAAATAGCTCCGCTCTTTCCATTACTATGGATCGCAGTGAGAGAAAAAGCTAAGTAAGCCTTATCGGGAAAACAAAAAAAAAAGCAATCGGGTAAAACCTGAAAGGTTAAATTTTATACGATTATCTATAAAATAGCCGGGTTATATTAAACTGCTGAAAATTATCAAATTCCTGCTGATTTTTAATCCTAGCTCACCGGGTAATTCCTCAAGTCAAATTTACGCGTGATCTACAGGTATAGCCTCAAGAATAGCGGCCCATGCAGTGGATATTGCCAAGGGAATCCCCAAGCAAACTGGATCTGACAATGAGCCGGGCCGGGAGGATGTTTTAGGCTATTCCCGGCCTGTTGCCTTTCCTGTGGCCAGGTCAATGATAAGATCATTATCCCGGGGCTCAAGATCGGTATACCAGCCTTCAATCAAATCCTCCTGGATCCAGGCAACAAACTTGAGCCAAAAACCAAACCCCTTGGTATCAATGACAGTCGTAGGTTTTATTTCATCCCCCTTAAGATGGGAAGAATAGGCCGTGGCCACCTGACCGTTGATCAGGGGTTGTTGTTCCGCTGACACCTTGTATTTTGTAAGGGAGTTGTTGACCAGTTTTTTGGTTCCTTCAAATACATAGTCTGCGGCATAATCGGCAAAGTCATCTCCCAGGGAAGGAATGTTTGTGATGAATTGACTGGAGATAACAGCGTTGGTGCTACCGCTCTTATTTTTGACAAGTTCAACCATGCGATAGGGGCAGGGGGCTGTGACCATGGAACCGGTTTCAATGTCAAAGATGGTTTGATCTGTGTCTTCTATGTTTTTTGCAGTGACGTCCTGGGCATGGAAATGGCCGGTAAAAACAAGTCGTACATCATACCGGGCAAACAAAGCCGCCACGATTTTACGGTCCGCCACCAGATATTCTTCATAAAATTTCTCATTGGCAGGATAGTGTTCCATGATCCCGTGGTGCTGGAAGACAATGACGGCCTTGTTTGCTCGTTGGGCGGTAATGAGCTGGACTTCGATCCATGCAAGGGTCTGCTCGGAAAAAGCACCGCCGATAATGGGATGGTGGTTGGGGCGGTTTTCTTTGTACCGGTTGGAATCAAGGGCCAATATCCGAAGTCCTTGTACGGGTTCTGCCACATAGCTTAAGGAATCCGGGTCCTGGGCAATGGCTTCTTCATACCCCAATTGTTGGTAGATGTTTTTAAATGCCGAAGGGTCGATGCTGGGAACAGGTTCGGTGATATCTCCGATAAACCTTACACTGTCCGGATTGTTGATGTCATGGTTCCCCGGCACCACAAAAACTTTTTTCCCTGATTTTACCAGGGTTTGAAGATGGCGGGCAACTCCCTGGTGGCAGAGTTCTTCTCCATCCTTGGTCAAATCTCCGGCCACAATTACAAAATCAGCCTTTTCCATGGCGATTTTTTCCATGGCCGTTTTGATGATCTCATCGCTTAATACCAGCAATTTTCGATCATTGTCCAAATAATCCTGAAAAGCTTTTCCCTCGGTCCCAAGGCTGGTATCATAGAAATGAAGATCCGAGATCACAACAAAGCGGGCAGCAGGATAGGCAGGAAATGTATCCGCAGCCATGGGAGGGACAAACAATTTTGCACTGCTGCATGCGATCATGAACAGGATAGTAAAAAAGAGCAAACTGAGAGTGATCTGTCGTTTCATCTGATTCCTCCAGAACAAGGGTATGAACAAAGTTTACATATCGATCTGATATTCACTGCCCCCTTCATACCCAATATCAACAGCCAGATCAATAACAGATTGTATCAGATTTTTAAAACAGGGTTAACAGGTCAGAGTTGAACCACCGTCAAAAAGAAGGAACACAATATTGGGCTGACACCGGAATGATAAATTGCCTGCCGGAAAAAATAGTTTCCGGCAGACAATCAGGGGAAGGGTTATCCAGCTTCGTAGGTGCAAGAGGTAAAATCAATTTCTTCCCCGCATTTGCTGCATTTATGAATTTTTTCAAATTCATCGGAAAAAATTTCCTTTGATTCATCACATTTGGGACATTTACAGGTAAAGGATTGCAGATTTTTAAAATTTTCAAACCCAGGACAATGTTTTGGTGTACTCATGGCGATCTCCTCCTAGCTTTCTGTTAATACGCATAAACATAAAACCGCAACGGTCGATTTATAACATTGGTATCAATTGAGCATTTGGCGACAAAAGGGAACTTTCTTAGCCCCTTCCCATATTCATGTCTACCAAATCCAGGGAGATTGTCAATACCCGGTTTTTTTTCCCAGGGCAGGCAACAGACTTCTTGACTTTCAAATGGGTTTTAGATTAAAATTTTCCCATTGGCAGTTGCCTAGGATAATACTTAGAGCTGCATTCCCCCATTGAAATACCTTAGCTCAATTTGAATTCAGCAAATCTATCTCCAGATATGGTTTAGGAGAATAACCCAAGCAAAGGAGGATCCCATGATTGGAATCATCGGCAGCGGAAATGTGGGCGCCAACACAGCCTTTTTTCTGGCTGAAAAAGGTGTAGACGATTGTTTGCTCTATGATTGCCAGGAAGGACTGGCAAAGGGGAAAGCCCTGGACATGATGGAGGCCGCCCCCATCCGGGGGTATCGGACAACGATTGCAGGATCTGACAGACCCGAAAAAATATTTGATTGCAACATTATCATCATCACGGCGGGAGCCGTTCGAAAACCCGGTATGAAACGAGATGAACTTTTTTTGGAAAATAAAAAAATCATTGATGCCTATGCATCAAAAATAACCAATCCCGATGCCAAAGTTCTTATCGTGTCCGAACCGGTGGATTTGTTAACCAGCGTTTTTGCCGGGGCCTCGACACTTCCCGAAAATCAGATTATTGGCCTTGGTGGTGTGCTGGATGCCACAAGGCTTCGCTTTCTCATTGCCAGCAAACTCAACGTCTCCATGGAAAATGTATCGGCCCAGGTGGTCGGGCGGCATACGGATGATATGGTTATTTTAAAGGATTATTGCAGTGTTTCAGGCATCTCACTGGATAGTTTTTTTTCGACTGAACAGGTGGAAAAACTGTTTGAAGAAACCAGACGGGCAGGCCGGCTGATCCTTGATCTGGCTGGCCGGGCCAGTGCCTATTACGGACCGTCGGCAGTGGTTGCGGAGTTGGCAGAGGCCATCTGCCTGGATACCGGTCGGGTGTTTTCGGTTTCCCATGTTCTGCCCGGCACATTTGGAATCAAAAATGTGGCATTGTCCCTTCCCTGTGTAATAAATAAAACAGGAATTTCAAAGGTTATCCAACCCAGGCTCAGTGATCAAGAGATAGGGTTGCTAAAAAAATCCGCAGATCTGGTTGCCCGAACCATAAAGGAGGCAGACCATGCATAAGGTATCTATTATTGGTGCAGGAAATGTGGGGGCCACGGCTGTATATTATATTGCTGAAAAAAATTTGGCCGATATCGTCATGGTGGATGTGGTGAAAGGTCTTCCCCAGGCAAAGGCCCTGGATTACCTCCATGCAGCCCCCATGAGAAAATACAGTGTTCATATCTCAGGAACAAATGATTACAAGGATATCATTGATTCTGACGTGGTGGTATTGACAGCAGGAATCCCGCGAAAACCGGGAATGGATCGTATGGATTTGATGAAAATCAATGTGGAAATTGCCCAAAAGGCCTCCCGGGCCATTGCCGAATACGCTCCCAATGCCATTGTAATTGTGGTATCCAATCCCCTGGACATTATTGCCATGGTCACCCTGAAAGAATCCGGGTTTGCCCTGAAAAAGGTGATCGGCATGGCAGGTGTTCTGGACGCCACACGATTCAGATATTTTATTGCCGATGAACTCAAAATATGGCCCGGGGATGTTACCGCAATGGTGTTGGGCGGCCATGGCGACAGCATGGTGCCCCTGGCCCGCTTTACCCGGGTGGGCGGTATTCCTGTGAATGAACTTTTAGATCAACCCACCATTGACAGATTGATCGACCGGACCCGTACCGGGGGAGGTGAAATTGTTGCCCTCCTCAAACAGGGGTCTGCCTTTTATGCTCCCGGGGCCTCGGTTGCCAAAATGGTCGAGACCATTGTAAAGGATGAAAAAAGGGTGATCCCTGTTTCGGCATATCTGAGAGGGGAATACGGTTATGCGGATATTTTTCTGGGCGTCCCTGTGATGCTGGGTAAAAACGGAATTGAAAAAATTATCCAGCTGGATCTGACCCCCGGCGAAAAACAGGCCCTGGACCAGTCAGCCCTGGGGGTAAAAAAGGGGGTCGAAGAGTTGAGCACTTTTTATCGCCCTGGAGTATAAAACACCCTTGTCAGAGACTATTGCAGATCCACCAGGGTTCTTCCCCGCAGCTGCCCCTTTAATATTTTACCAAGGCTGGCACCAAGGCTTTCAAGATTGACCCGGGTTACCATGCTTTCCAGCATCGCAGGTTTCCAGTCAGTTGAAAGATGCTCCCACAGGGTTTGGCGCAAGGGCATGGGACAGTGCTGGGAGTCAATGCCGATTAGGGAAACCCCCCTTAGGATAAAGGGAAAAACATTGATGGGCAGATCCGGGGATGCAACATTACCGCAACAGGTAACAACTCCCCATGAATCCGTGGATTTAATGGCCGTGGCAAGGATATCGCCGCCCACGGTATCAACCACCCCTGCCCAACGTGGTTTCAGAATGGGGGGACCTGTTTTTTCAAGAAAGGACTCCCGGGAAATAATCTGATTCACCCCCAAACCTTCCAGAAATCCGGTATCTGGCTTGCCCGATACCGCATCAACTGTATATCCCAATTTGCCAAGGATGGCGCAGGCAAGGGATCCCACTCCACCGGTGGCACCTGTCACAAGAATGGACCCCTGGTCAGAATTTACCCCGGAGATCAGCCGTTCCACAGACATGGCAGCCGTAAATCCGGCCGTCCCAAGGATCATGCTTTCTTCCAGACTAAGCCCCTTGGGCAGGGGAACCACCCAGTCGGAAGGAACGCAAATATACTGGCCAAAGCCACCTGGGGTATTCATGCCCAGATCATAGGAGGTCACAATGACGAAATCCCCTTTTTTAAAGTTTGGAACCTGACTTTGTTCCACAACTCCTGCCGCATCAATGCCCGGGGTGTGGGGATATTTCCGGGTCACCCCTTTATTGCCAGAGGCAGACAGCGCATCCTTATAATTCAGGGAAGAAAACTTCACCCGGATGAGAACCTCCCCCTGGGGAAGATCCCTAGTGTTCATTTCTTTCACTGCATGGGAAAAAGTTTTTTCCACGGTTTCTTCCACGACAAAACCATTATATCTTATGTTTTCCATGATATCCTCCAAAAAATTTATGAAGTTAGGATACCAACCCATAGTATGCCGACCATGAGAAGTCAACAGGAGAAATCAATACATTGTACGGACAATATTTTCAGTCGATACGCACATTCTGACTCCTAAGAATCTTCTGTACCTTTGTGATATCAACCCTGGGGCAAGCAATATCCTCTTTGACGGAAACAGCCGCAGATACGCCGGCTGCCTGACCACTGACACAACAGCACATCATTTGACGGGTTGCTGCAAAGGCAATTTTATCGGCAGATATGCATCGCCCGGCCACCAAAAGGTTTTCTACTTTCTGGGGCAGGAGAGCCCGGAAGGGCAACTGGAAATAGCGTCCTGTGGTGGGCATGGTAACAACCCCATAGGCATCCAGAAACTCGGGAACAATGCCAACAGCGTCCGCAAATCGGGCCTGGGATTTGACGTCATTTTCCGTGATAACATATTCGCCGATGATCTCCCTGGATTCCCGGATGCCCACGGAAGAATTAAAGGTTCGCAAACGTGCATTTTCAAATCCGGGTGTATACTTTTTAAGGGCTGCAATGGCCCAGACAACTTCCTGACGACCCATCATTTCGGCCTGGGTCAGATCCATAACATCTGTGCCATCCACGTTTAAAACATGGGCAACATTGATATTCATGGCCTCTCCGGCATCGGTCAATGTGTCCCAATAACCAATGATGGGCGTACCAGCGGGAATTTCTCCTGCTGCTGTGGCCTTTTCAAAGGGTTCGGAGATAAAGGTGGAGAACATGCTGTCCTCCTTGCCGGTGGTTTCAAGGGCCCAGTCTCCCAGGGTAGAAGGGTTGCCCTTAATATATGAAAGAAAGGCACCCACATCAACGCCGCTGCAGCCAAAGCTGGTGGTGCTGCCCATCATGGATTCCTTGGGCTCCTTGCGAAAGGGAGCGCCAGCCCGAAAGGCGATATCAGCATCTCCGGTGGCATCAATAATACGGTGGGCCAGGATCGCCTGACGGCCGGACTTGCTTTCGGTAATAACACCTGTGATGGTTTCTCCTTCCATGATGACATCGGTAACCATACAATGCAGCAAGGGGGTGACACCGGCTTCCGCAATAAGTACATCCGCCACATATTTAAACATATCTGTATCCAGAAGTTCGCCGTCGCCCTCGGGGTCCTTGTGGCTTGCATCCATATTTTTTGCCCGGCTTTCAAACTCCACCCCGATACCGCCGGCATCAATGGTTTTTTTTCGGCGATACCAGGCAATGGTGCCCACCATGGCCTGGGTAATGTTGCCGCCAAAGCAGCCGAAACGTTCAACCAACATGGTAGCAGCACCGGTTCTGGCCGAAGCAAGGGCAGCGGAAAGACCTGCGGGACCACTGCCGATGACCAGCACTTCGGTATGGGCCATCACCGGTATCGTTTTGGATGATTCTTCATAATATTTCATCTGATAATTACCTCACAAATTGTCATCTGCTTAGGACCGCAACGTTTATTTCATTTGCGGTCCTTATTTGTTGTTCACCTATTCAATTCTGACACCCTGTTTTTTTAATGCCTTCTGAACCCGTGACATGTTTACCTGCCGACAGGTGACCTTGTCTTTGACAGAGACGGCAGCGGCAACGCCTGCACCCTGTCCCGTTACAGTACAGCACATCATTTGCCGGATAGCGGCATGGGTGGCCTTGTCTCCGGCGACACAGCGTCCGGCTACCAGAAGATTCTCCACCTTTTGGGGAAGTATAATCCCATAGGGAACATGAAAGTACCTGCCTGTACTGGGCATGATGGCAACATTATTCCCGTCCAAAAATTCCGGGTTGATACCGATGGAATCTTTAAACCGGGCCTGGTTCAACACATCCTGTTCTGTTAGATTGTACCCACCCATTATCTTTCTTGACTCACGGGTTCCCAGGGATGCCCCCATTGTCCTCAGACGCGCTTTTTCAAATCCCGGGGTATATTTTTTCAAGGCCTGAATGGCCCACATCACATGCTTTCTTCCCTCAATTTCAGCCTTTGTCAGATCCCAGACATCGGTACAATCGTAGCCGGGCATATGAACCGCATTGAGACTTCTTACTTCTCCTGCATCGGTAAAATCGTTCCAATAGCTGGCAAGATGGGCATCCTTTGGAATCTCTCCCTTCTCCTTTGCCTTTAGGAAGGGCGCCACCAGGTAGGTGCTGAACTCCTCTGCCTCTTTTTCACCCGATTTCTGGCCCCAGTCAGCGATTGAGGTTTTTCGGGTGAGGATATAATCAAGGAAGGTTTGAATGTTGACCCCGCTGCAGCCAAAATTAACCGTCACCGGCTCCAGGGTATCCTTTGGATCGATCCTATAGGGGGCACCGGCAAAATTTACAATATCTGCATCCCCGGTGGCATCAATCACCCGCTTGGCCAAAATGGCCTGGCGGCCGGACTTGCTCTCTGTGACAACCCCCTTGATCCTGTTGCCCTCCATGATCGCATCAACGGTGGCGCAATGCAGCACCGGCAGAATACCCGCCTTTGTCACCATGGTATCGGCAACATACTTGAACATGTCCGTATCAATAACCTCATAAAGAAAGATGCTCAAACTTGCCCCCATCCGCTTGGACATCTGCTCAAACTCACAACCGATACCGCCGGCATCCACCACCCGATCATTGGATCTATACCAGGCAAGGGTGCCAACCATGGACTGGGTAATATTTCCCCCAAAACAGCCATAGCGTTCTACCAACATCGTGTCCACACCTTCACGGGCGCATGCAATGGCGGCAGACAGGCCACCGGGACCGCTGCCAATAACAAGAACATCGGTCTTTGCCATTACGGGTATGGTTTTTGCCGGAACTTCAACCGTTTTCATGATCACCTCTCCCTGGTTTGCCGTTTACTTGTCCTAATTACTTGTCCTAGCTAATTATCTTGTTACTTATTTTAGAACCTTCTTCAGGGCACAGGTCAGCCTCTCAACATTTTCAATCCGTGCGGTATGGCCCATGAGACCGATGCGCCAGATTTTCCCGGCAAGGGGACCCAGACCGGCGCCAATCTCAATTTTGTATTCATTGAGAAGTTGTTTTCGAACCCTAGCCTCATCAACACCTTCGGGTATGATGACCGCATTCAGCATGGGCAGACGATAATCCGGATCCACCAGCATTTTTATCCCCAAAGAATCAAGGGAAGAAACCAGGGCTCTATGGGTGTCAAGATGACGGTCAAAAACAGTTTCCAACCCTTCCGCCATGAGGTTGTACAATGCCTGGTATAATCCGTAGAGCATATTGATGGGGGCTGTGTGGTGGTAAGCCCGTTGACTGCCTTCCCAGTAATTGATGATCATGGTCAAATCCAGATACCAGTTGGGCACCTTTGTTTTCCGTGCTTTTATTTTATCCACGGCAGCAGCTGAAAAACTCACAGGTGCAAGTCCCGGAGGGCAGGAAAGGCATTTTTGGGTACCACTGAACATGGCATCCACCTTCCATTCGTCGGTTTTTACGGGGATACCCCCAAGGCTGGTAACGGCATCCACAAGGAAAAGAGACTCTTTTTCCCCGAGTAATTCTGAAATTTCTTCAACAGGGTTGCATACCCCCGTTGAGGTTTCAGCATGAACAATGGCAACGATGGCATATTCTTTTTTTCCCAGTTGTTCTTTTACCTGTTCCGGGATTACACAAGTGCCCCATTCAAACTCAAGGGTATCCACCTGGGCCCCAAGACGCCGGGCAAGGTCTTCCATCCGTTTTCCAAAAACACCGTTTATCAGAATGAGAACCTTATCCCCGGGTTCGATAAGATTGACCAGACAGGTTTCCATTCCCGAGGAACCGGTGCCGGACATGGGAATGGTTAAGGTGTTTTTTGTTTGCATCACCCCCTGGAGTAGACTTTTAATTTTATCCATGATTCCGATAAATTGCGGATCAAGGTGACCTATGGTCGGTTTTGAAAGGGCTGTATACACCTGGGGGGGAACACAGGAAGGTCCAGGTCCCATGAGCAAAATTTCTTCCAATGCATCCAATTGATTGTTCATTTTTTATCTCCTTCAATGGGAATATTTTTTTGTATAAAAGAGGCACAGATGCCGGCATGGTCCTTTGCCAGTTTTCGTGCCCTTTCAACATCCCGGTTAATAATAGCCTCAAGTATTGGCTGGTGTCTGTCCATGGCTTCTTTTGGGTCTTCAATACTTCTGGCGTACTGCACAAGAAATGAACGGATTTGCTGATAGAGGGCACGGTACATGACAATAATAAACTGGTTGTCCGCCATGACAACCAAGGCCAAATGAAAATCATAATCCCGTTCTGCAAAGCGCTCAGGGTTGTTCAGTATTTTTTCATCATAATCCAGCAGTTTCCTGAGTAATTTAATATCTTCCTCACTATGAAACTCAGCCACCCGGGCAACCACATCTGATTCAATCAGGTTTCTGGCCTCGACCAGGTCCTGCATCCGCCTGGCATCATAATGGGGAAAAAGTGGAATTAACACGTTCTCAAGGGCAGAAATACTGATTGCTTCCGCAACAAAAGCCCCCTTGCCATGATAAACTCTGATGATTCCGAGAGCTGCCAGTCTTGCCAAAGATTCCCTGAGGGTCAGACGACTGACACCATACTCCTGGAGCATAAATTGTTCGCTGGGCAGTTGGTCTCCAGGACCAAATTCACCTGTCCGAATGCGTTCCTTCAAACTTTCAACAATCGCCTCTGTGGCGCTTATTCTGAGAAGGGGAAGTGCCATATTCACCTCAATTAAACATTAAAATTATAACACCGGACTCATACAACTCATCTGATGAGGTAGTCAAGGGCTAGTTTGCTTCTTGTACACCAACCTCTAATTCGATGTTAGAGACAGGGGAAATGACAACAGTCTTTTTTTGAGAAACAAAGCATATGAACCAAAAAATTGCCGTCACCACAAGTCCTGCCGGCAGGATTGTCACACAGGCAGTCAATATATCTGTTTTATCAGCCCACCAGCCCACAATGGCCGGAGAGAGGGCATCTCCGAAAAGATGAATCGCCAGCACAGAAAAACCCATCCCCACGGACCGCTGATCGAATTTGACCGAATCCAGCAGAATCAGAGTGATGGGGGTGGTGTTGAGAAAAAGGAAGGTTTCCGCCACAAGAAGCCAGACAAAGAGGGATGTTTCGCCTTCTGCGAAGAGGGCCAGAATCAAAAAAGGAATTGAAAGGAGGGCTGATACGGCACAAACAAGGGTGGCTGCCCTGTGGGTACGCTTGCCTAATAGATCGGTGATAATTGCACCAAGCCCCGTGGCCAGGATGCCGGTAATGATCATGGCCCCGCCCAGAATCCTGGGCCGTTTATACTTATCCCCAAGCAGACCGGCCAGGGGACAGGCAATGATATAAATCAGCCCGAAAATACTGGCCAGCATTCCCACCTCAAAATTAGTCAAATCAAAATCGCGTTTGATGGCCGGCGCTATCGAGTTAAACAAGTAGCGATCCATGTAGTTAAACAGATTACAGAGTGTCAGAATTGCCAATCCCCAAAGGGCTGTTTTTTTCATGTATTCTCCTAACTTAGAATGATCATATGCGCATCTTGTCACATTGGTCATCTTGTTATTGCACTCATCTGATGAATATGTCAATTACTAAATTTATTTCCAAAAATCAGTGTATTAATTCCCAATGCATTGAACCTTCCGCAAATCCATCCTTTACTAGTTATAGATTATCTGCTAAGGAAACTGGATTACAATTTAACGCTAAATAAGATCCGAATATGGAAAAGTCCCACGACAAATGGCCAATCGATCTCATTGAAAAACAAGTCCTGGAACACCCTTGGGCCTTAAAAGCATTTCTCTATATATTGGTCCCTGCCCTTGCCGGATTGAATATTTATTGTCTATCCTCTGGTAAATTATTGGCCGGGGGTCTATTAACCCTGGAATTGTCTGGGTTTCTTGTGGTCCTGATCAGTATTCACAATACCCTGCCGGATCACATTATGATCCGAATCTTCAGGTATTCATTCAGATCTCAGCTCCTGTTTTTCGCCCTTTATTTACTATATGCCATCGGAATCCTGCAACAGTTTGAGATCTGGGCCTGGACCTATCTATTTATTTTTCTCCTCTCCCTATGGATGCCCAATCGGGCTGGGACCCTTTTGGCTATTATGTTTAACCTGGTGTTGCTGTTCCTCGTGTTTTGGCCGGATCCAAAGGTGTTCATGAATAATTCTGAATATCTTATCAGATTTATTTGCTCCCTGGCCATGTTTTCTCTTTTATCCTATTGCGGAGTGATGGTTCGCAATGAGTATCTTAAAAATCTATTCCAGGCCCAGTCTGATTTAGAGATCTCCAAACAGGAATACCGAAACCTGAGCCAGCGTCTGCTGGAAGAAATTGCCCACCGAGATCGCATTGAAAAAAAGCTTCACCATGCCATTAAAATGGAAACCGTGGGAAAAGTGGCTGCCGGGGTGGCCCATGACCTGAATAATATCCTGTCCGGAATTGTGACCTATCCGGATCTGATCCTGGTGGAGATGAAAAAGCACAACCCCCTAAGGGGCCCCATTGAAAGGATAAAAGATTCCGGTATCAAGGCAGCCGCCATTGTGGATAATTTACTGACCCTGTCCCGGCGGGGTGTACCCGTGTCAATGACCATGGATCTCAGACAGGTCACAGAAAAATATTTTCATAGTCCTGAATACAAACGACTCCGTTACACCCATGCCAGGGCGGCTATCAACACCCAATATGAAGACGGTCCCTTACTTATCAAAGGATCTCCCGCCCATTTGACAAAAACCCTTATGATTCTTGTTTCCAATGCTGTTGAAGCCATGCCCGGCGGCGGGGAGGTCCTTCTCAGGCTCCAGGCCAAAACCCTTGACCGGCCGGAAGTCCTAAAGATACCGATCCAGGGTCAACCGGAAATACCAAAAGGAAGGTATGTGATGCTCTCAATTAGAGATACCGGAATCGGAATTGAAGCCCAGGAGATTGAGTCGATCTTTGAGCCATTTTATACAAAAAAAGTCTTGGGAAGGAGCGGAACCGGCCTTAGTATGGCCCTAGTTTTGGGAACAGTCAACGACCACAACGGGTTTATACAGGTGGACTCTGTTGTTGAAAAAGGAACCCTTATTTCCATTTTCTTCCCGGCTGCCCCTGGGGACCCTAAACCGTTGAACCCTAGCATCCCGCAAATCACCAGAAACAGGACCCAAAACCAATGATCCCGGGCATGACATTATCCGCTGTGATTTGTTCGGCAGGGCTTTCCTCACGAATGCACCAATTCAAGCCCCTGCTCAAATTTGGCAAATTTACCATGCTGGAGGTGGTAATCCGTCTGTTTCAAAGCTACGGCATCCAGGATATCCTGGTGGTCACGGGCCACAACCATCTTCTTTTGGAACCGATTATTCAAAAGAGCGGTGTCAAATCAGTATTTAACCCTGATTTTAAAACAGGTATGCTGGGTTCCATCCAAAAAGGTGCGGTAAAGGTAAGTCCTGAAAGCTGCGGGTTTTTCCTGCTGCCCGTGGATATCCCGGCCATCCGGATAAGCACCATCCATACCCTGGTCTCGGCATTTGAAAAGGATCGGGAAAATATTGTCATTCCAACATTTAATCAAACCCCGGGCCACCCACCCCTGATCCCGGCTCGGCTGATCCCGGAAATCATTGGCATAAATTCAGATTCAAATCTGGGAGAACTTCTGCTCTCACAAAAAAGACGCATCCACACCTCTGTCCATGACCGGGGCATCCTTCTGGATGCAGACACCAAACCCGCCTATGAAACCCTGGCCGAAAAATACCAGCAACTGAACATACCTGACACAGAAGAATGTTGGTCCATCATAGAATCTGTTCTTCCCGGGGAAACAGCCCTCCATTCCCACCTGGCAATGGTGGCAACGGTTGCCCTGAAACTCAGCCGGGCCCTTGAAACAAATTCAAACAGCCAAAAACGGATCTGCCTGAACAAAGCGCTGATTCAGGCCGCTGCCCTGCTCCATGACATTAAACGAAAAGAAAAGAACCATGCTGATGCCGCAAGTCAATTTCTAAATACCCAGGGATTTCCCAGGGTAGCAAAAATTGTGGCCGAACACATGACCATTTCCCTGGGTGACCAAATAACAGAAAAGGAAATTGTCTATTTTGCAGACAAGATATGCAATGGCGACCAGGTGAAACTGGATTATGCCCAAAGATTTACCGACAAAATCAAAAAACTTCCCAAAGCCAAAAATCAGATTTTGAAACGATATGAAGCAACCCAAAAAATTCAATCTCTGATTGAAGCCGCAGTAGGCAAACCCCTCCGGTTCATGTTTCAGAATCGTTGATTAAATTTTTAACCATTCCATATGCATTTAGGGATTCTCCCGAAATCTTTATTGCCATTTTCCTTACGGCATCAAGTGCGGCTCCATCATTCACAACCTGGGTAACCAGCCTCCACTCCAATGCTTTCCCGGCTGTGATGGGTTCATCAAATGCGACTAATTCAATTGTTCTGGCCATTCCGATCAACCTCGGAAGAGAGTATGTTCCTCCTCTATCAGTGCAAAGACCGTTTGATGTATAGGCCAGTTTGAGAATGGCAGATTTCTCTATTACACCCCAATTAGTACTGGCGAGGTGTTGCAAAAAATAGGCGGTGAATTTGGGGTATAGAAGCTAGGCCGTTCACGAAATTGTTCTAAGGTGTGTCATCAGGTTAATTTTCTTGTTCTTCAGCCCAAGCTTCAGCCGGATATTGCGGCGATGAAATGCTACGGTGGTTGGGGAGATATTCAATAATTCGGATATGGCATCCGTTGTTTTGCCGTGGCGGATCAAATCTGCAATATCAAACTCTGTGGGTGTCAACCTGGCTTCCCAAGAGAGTAACTTTGTAGCCAAAGGAGATGTAATATTGTCAAGATTGGACAGGGCTATTTCTAAAAAGGCCTTTTGGGTTCTGTCAAGGGGCTTGTTTTCAAATTTTTCCAAATACGGTGAAACCAGTTTCTTAAGGTTGGCGAATATATTTTGTTCCAATTGAATTTTTTCCTGTTCACGGTGATCCAACAGTACTTTCAATGCTGTATTGACTTCATTTAGGCTTTCAGCATGTTTCTCCAGTTCTCTTTCCTTTAGTTTTAATTTTTTTTCAGTCCGGATCAGATCGGAGGTGTCCAGCCGGACACACCCCAGCAGAGGGGATTTGCCTTTCAACTGTATCGGAAACCGGCAGGTCAGCCAGTATTCCTCCCGGCCGCCACCCGTGGTGGTCTCCACAAATGTCATGGGGCGGCCCTCGAATTTTGTGAGATCAAAATTTTTTTCATATTGTTGGCTGTAATCCGGGGGATAAAGATCTTGGTCGGTTAATCCTATAATGCCGTCTGGATGGTCATTGACATAGTGATTTAATAAAAACTTGTTGACGTAAATATAATGCCCTTCATAATCCTTGATGGAGGCTGCCCCGGGAAGGTTATCCATGAAAAGGGCAAACCGTTTTTCACTGGCCTGCAGATCCTGCTCTATCTTTTTTCTTTCGGTAATATCCTGAAGATGGCACACGTAATACATGGGCTGCTCATGCCTGTCAAACAGCATGGAATAACTCAAAAGGATCCACCCAACCTCTCCGTTTTTTTTGATGTATCGCTTTTCAAGATGATCAAACCTTAGTTCCCGGTTAAGGATTTTATACTCGGACAATACACTGGCTTTTATGTCATCGGGGTGGGTGATGTCTTTATAATGTTTCTGCTTTAACTGGTCCTCGGTATATCCCATCATCCTGCAAACATACGCATTGGCCGCCAGGATATGGCCTTCAGGACTGGTCCGCATCATCCCGATGGCAGGGTCTTTAAATGCATATTGAAATTCTTTACAGCTTTGTTCTAGTGCTTTTTGCGATAGGGACAATTCCAGTTCTAATTCAGCGATTCGCTGTTTTAATTTGTTCAGTTCGTCATTTGATCCTGACAGGGCCGCATTGTGGATATTCATATTACCGCCTTTCTTTGCCGTCCGGTTCTAAAGAAAATGGTCAAAAAAATATCAGCCATTCTGTGAAAAGGCAAATATTTTTTTGTCTGGCGTTATTGACGGGTAAATACAGTCATTACCCCCTCCTTTTTCTATCTTTCGTTTAAAATTTCAGGGTGCTACTGTCCAATTAGCCAGTAATTTAAATGAACCTGCACAGCTTGAAACTAACCGCGCCAAAACAAGGGATGTCGTACTGGCCACCGCCCAAATTTTTTCAACAGGCGGGATGTATGTTTACAGGGAAAACCTATCAAAAAGTCTAGGATAATTTTAAATGGGATATCCCGGAAAAGTACAATATCGGTGTGGATACCATTGTCATAATTGAAAAACGACAACAGTTGATCCAATCTCAAATCAGTATAAATAAAAGGAGTCTCCACTGAAATGAACGGAAGAATGCAGGTGTTAGACCAATCGGAACTGACCAAGATTCATGATGCCACTTTGACTGTTTTCAAGGAAACCGGTGTCCGATTCCAGGATGAGGAAGCTGTGGAAATTTTCAAACGCCATGGGGTTAAAACGGATCAAGATGTGGTGTTTATCGATTCAAAGACCCTGGAAAACGCTCTTGAATCAGCCCCCTCCCAGTTTACTCTGGAGGGGCGGGAACCGTCCAAAAGCGTAACCATCGGCGGGGATCATATGGCCCTGGCCCCTGGATACGGGAGCTGTCACATCCTGACGGCTTCGGGTGAAATGAGAGACCCCACCTGTGAGGATTATGATAATTTCTGCAAATTGGTTCATACATCGAACGTACTGAATATGAACGGATGTTTGATGGTGGACCCTCGTGATATCGATCCCCTGAAGTCACATCGCTATATGATTCGGTCAAATATTCTTCTGTGCGACAAACCCTTTTTCGGCAGTTCGGTTTCCCGTGAGGCTGCTCGGGATTCTTTCCACATGGCCGGAATGGCATGGGGAGGCACCGACCAACTAAAAGACAAGGCGGTTATGATCGCCATCATCAACTCCCTTTCCCCACTCCAGTATTCATCTGAAATGGCTGGAGCTATTATTGAATATGCTAAAAACGGCCAGGCAAACATGCTTGGGGGGATGGTTATGGCAGGAGCCACAGGACCTGTTCAGTTGCCGGGCACCATTGTGCTCCAGAATGCAGAATTTTTGTCGGGAGTCGTTCTGGCACAGCTTACACACCCAGGAGCCCCATGTGTATATGGCGGAACCAGCACGATAACAGATATGAGAACCGGGCTACCTTTGGTGGGTGCTCCTGAGCAGATGATCCTCCAGAATGCCCAGGCCCAGGTCGCAAAATACTACAACCTCCCTTGTCGGGGCAGTGGTGGGATTTCCGATGGTTTCATACCCGACGGACAGGCCGCCATGGAGTCTGCAATGGCCTTGATGACAACATTGAGAAGCGGTAGTAATTTTATCATCCAGTCCGCCGGGATTCTCAGTGCTTATCTGATGATGTCCTACGAAAAATTCATCATGGATGAAGAAATTCTGGCCAGGATTTTGAGAATGTTCAAACCCCTGGATTTTTCCGATGAGCAAATTAATCTCGAGACCATTCAGTCAGTGGGTATTGGCAATGAGTATCTGACCCACCCCACCACCTTTAAGCATTTCAAAAAAGAGTATTATAGATCCGGTCTGACTTGCCGTCAAAGCCACGAAGCATGGGTGAATTCAGGCAAAAAAGCCCTTCATGAGGTGGCCACCCAAAAAGTGGCGGAACGAATTGGTGCATATGAAAAGCCCGATATCTCACCAGAAATTGAAGCAGACCTGAATCAATATGCTGGACTGAAAAACTAACTGATTTTACTTAAAAAATGATGAATCAGTCAAGGTGTTAGTTTTAGAGGCCTGCGGCAACCACTTCTGCGCCGGTCACTACCTGGCTGAAATGGTTGACCAGGGGACCAAAGAGTACAAATTCATCTTTGACCAGTGCACCCGGATGATGATAATGCTCCACGAAATCCCCCAGCCGGTAATAGGTGTGGTACAGGGAATTGCAACTGCTGCAGCCTGCCAGTTAGCTGCCAGTTAGCTGCCTGGTGGGATCTGGTCGTGGCTGCGGAGAATGCCCGATTCTCGACCCCGGGGGTCAAGATAGGCCTGTTCTATACAACCCCGATGGTGGCGATCTATGAACATGCCTAAAAATGGTTGCACCCTTTGCCAGGCTCCTCCATGCCTCTGAAAGAAAAACCAGATCCAACGGATATTTTTTTACAATAGGATTTTAGATATGGTAAAAGAGTCCGATGAAAACGCAAAAATTTTATACATCTAAAGTTGCCCTTGTCTCCGTTTCGCATTTTATCCATGATGTGTATACAAGCTTTTTATCGCCCCTGCTGCCCCTGATCATTGAGAAGCTGTCATTAACCCTCAGCCAGGCAGGTCTTTTATCCACGGTTATGCAGATACCGGCATTACTGAACCCCTTCATCGGTTTGTTTGCCGACAACAAGGGACTGGCCAGGTGGCTGGTGATCCTGGCCCCCACCCTTACGGCCATTCCCATGAGCCTCATCGGCATCACCCCCTCCTATGAACTTTTATTGATTCTGGTCTTTTTTGCCGGTATTTCAGTGGCTCTCTACCATGTACCGGCCCCGGTACTGGTGGCCAAATACTCGGGCAACAAAAAGGGCCTCGGCATGAGCTTTTTTATGACCGGCGGGGAATCGGCCAGAACCCTTGGCCCCATATTTGCCGTGGCTGCCGTGGCTTCACTGGGGCTGGATCATTTCCACTGGGTCCTTGTTTTTGCCCCGATCACCTCCATTCTGCTATATTTCACCCTGGAAAAAGAAGAAGAGAAAACAGCCCTTAAAAGGAACGGATCTCTTGTGGCCTCCTACCGGGAGATCCGTCATGTACTCAATCCTTTAACCGGGATATTGACGGCCAGAGCCTTTATGCATGCATCCATGGGGGTGTTTTTAACCGTGTTTGTGGAGAGAAAGACCGGCAGCCTCTGGTATGGCGGTGCCGCCCTTGCCGTGTATGAAGCCCTGGGAGTTGTCGGGGTTTTGTCCGCCGGCACCCTTTCCGATTGGATGGGCAGGCGGCGGGTGCTGTTCTGGGTGCTTTTGGTGGCACCGGTTGCCATTTTATTGTTTGTGTTCACAACCGGAGCCCTCAAAATCGCCATGCTGATGATCGCCGGATTTACCGTTCTTTCCACCACCCCGGTGATGCTGGCCCTTATCCAGGAAACAGCCAAGGATAACCCCTCGGCCGCCAATGGCCTTTTTATGATGGTCTCCTTTGCAGCCAGGTCCTTTGCTGTGGTAATTGTGGGGGCTATCGGCGATGTGGCAGGGCTCGAAAATATGTTCACCATCAGTGCCCTGATAGGCTTTATGGCCATTCCCTTTTTATTAAAACTAGAAAAATAATAACCTAAAAAATGGAGGTTGATATGCTCAAAACCAATGTTGACAAAGTAGTTGAAATGTTTCTGGAATGCAAACCAGGTCAGCCCCGGGTGGGGATCGGCTGGAAAGTCGACCACCATGGATCTCCCTTTCTTTTGCCCGGCATCGGCGGGATTACCCTGAATGTCCAGGTGGGAGAATCCGCCTTCGGCCTTGCCGGTGACCACATCGAACCCGGGGTTTCCTGTACGGCCAATTCAGAAAAACCCAATGACTTTCCCAATAACTCCCTTCAGATTCTTTCCTGTGTGGGCAATGCGGCAAAAATTATCTCGGGAGAAGCCAAGGGGGAAACCGGCATCGTGATTGGTCACCATGGCGGATCCGAACATATAATCGTGGAGTTTGCCACCTCTGTCAAGGAACGGATGACCTATGAGGATAAGATTCTGATCCGGGCCAAGGGCCAGGGGCTTGATCTCATTGACTATCCGGAAATTAAAC
This sequence comes from Desulfobacteraceae bacterium, assembly GCA_016744295.1. Taxonomy (GTDB): domain Bacteria; phylum Desulfobacterota; class Desulfobacteria; order Desulfobacterales; family Desulfobacteraceae; genus NBML01. The sequence continues at coordinate 21,458 of JADGEQ010000019.1, forward strand.
TTTTTAACCTGGACCCAACTCTGCTGCAAAGAATAGGAATTACCCATGGAGATAGCCCAGGAATGTTGAACGTGCCGGTAACCACAATGGTGCCGGCTGCCTGCATGGGTTCCGGTGTGGGTCGCGCCCATGTGGGGGCAGGGGATTATGATGTTATGACTTCGGATCCTGCCACGGTCAAAAAATATAAATTGGACCAGATGCGTTTTGGAGATTTTGTGGCCCTGATGGACCATGACAACTCCTATGGCAGGGCATTTGTGCAGGGAGCTGTGAGCATCGGCATCCTGGTCCACTCGGATTGCCGTCTGGCAGGACACGGACCCGGGATATCCACCCTCATGACCTGTCCAACCTCCCTGATCAAACCCATCCTGGATCCGGATGCCAATATTGCAAATGTATTAAAAATAGGCACCCATGGACCCTGATCAGAAAGCCATATATATCTCAAAGCATGAGGTTAATGATAATGGTTTCTAGTTTTCACCAGAAACCATTATTTTATTTGGGTTGGCACTTATAACTGCAACCCAGCAAGCAATATCAGAATATTTTTATGTTAAAATTAAGTAAATATATTGGTTACCTGATTTGGCGGGAACCTTCTCCAGAGCGGTATATAATTTTAATATCTTAAATAAGCGATCAATACCTGTGCTGTTCTATAATAAAAGTTATTCTGCCTTCATCTCTGAGTTCGTTCAGAGCGGACTGCATGGCTGAAATAAGGCCTGGGTCAACCGCTTTATTGAATCCGAAACCGGTTTCCACAGTTTGAAGGGAAAATACAAGTTCATAGTTTGAGGTATCCATACCCAGTAATTTCATTTCCCACAGGGCCGCATCCAATCCAAGGGCAATGGCCGGTATCCGGTCAAGGTCAAGCATTTTAATCAGGTGTTTAGTGGAATTTACCAGATGGAGTTTTTTTTCTGGATATCCTTGATTAAGTAGTAGTTGGGCACCAATATCCTGACGAACCGAACCGATCAGCTCAAGGTTCGGGTTGGAGATCACGCCCTTGAAACTTTCAACTTTTATCGTTTTGGATTTTTTAGCAATGATACCGACAATATCTTTCATATACGGTCCCACGAATTTGAATATCTCTTTTCTTTCCCGGGTCATACTCATAGCAAATAGACAGGTGTTTTTGTCTTTTTTCAGCATAATATAACTTCTGGCCCAAGGAATGATTTTGATATGATCTTTATTCTTTTCAAATCCTAATTTCGACCATATCCCAAGAAGAACGTCCACGGAAATCCCGGTTGCCCTGCCATTGTCCAAATAATTTTGGGGAGGATGAATTTCAGTGATCCAGTTGATATCCTCAAGGTGTTGTTCACCGAAGGCCGCATGAAATTGGAAAGAAAAAATAAAAATCATCATCAACGTTTTTTTTACCATATATCCCCTTGGATAATATTTTCCTGTGTTGGTTTATGTAAATTGAGATACAGATGGGATCAATCTGAAAATTAATTTACATAGAATATATAATAAATTCTGTATGATTACGCCAGAATAATCTTATTACATTGGTACCATACAGAATAATTGGAATATGAAATAAAAACAATGCATTCCTCACCAGAGGGGTTAAATTTTCCACAATCATGGGCTGGGTGTTTCTTTTCTCAAAATTCCCCCGGCCATTTCAGCTATCTGTTTTAATCTTTTAAAAATACTGATATAACAATGATATTTAATAATCTGTTTTTATAAGGATGTGAGCGTTGAACACAGGTAAGAAAAGTATCCTTGAAAAGGGTCGGGGCAGAACACGTAAACTTGCCAAGCTTGAATATGTATATGAAAAAGACTCCCAGTATTTTGCCCAGGTTTCGGAAAGTGTCAAAGAGATGGCCATCAACGAGGTCAAGGAACTGGGCGGCCATGGGTTGAGGCCGGTATTCCGGGGAATATGGTTCAGGGCGTCAAAGGAAGATTTTTACAGAATAACGTATCATGCCCGGATGCTCTCACGGGTTCTAGCCCCCCTGGCAACCTTCAAGTGCATCGAAAAGGATGATCTTTACAAGGCAGCCAAAAAGATCCGGTGGGAAGAATTTTTGACCACTGAACAAACCTTCTCCATCATGGCCAATGTATCCGAGTCTGATATCACCCATTCTAATTTTGCAGGCCTCAGGGTCAAGGATGCCATTGCCGATTATTTCAGGGACCGAAGTAACAAGCGCCCCAGTGTGGATTCCAAAAATCCCTGGATCACCATTAACCTCCATCTCCACCAGAATGTTGCAACTCTTTCCGTGGATGCTTCCGGCGGCCCCCTGCACAAACGGGGCTATAGGGAAGAGTCTGTATCCGCACCCATGCAGGAAACCATTGCAGCTGCCATTGTAAGTTTAAGCGAGTGGGACGGATCAAAACCATTGTATGATCCCATGTGCGGATCCGGCACCCTGCTGTGTGAGGCATTAATGCGCTATTGCAGGATTCCGGCCCAGATATTTAGAACCGAATTTGGTTTTGAACGGCTGCCGGACTTTAGCAGCTCTCTGTGGGAACGGGTCAAAACGAGTGCCAATGAAAATATCAGACCCCTTCCCGAAAAATTGATGGCAGGAAGCGACATATCAGAGCAATCTGTTAATGCCGTTAAAACCAATCTCATGGGACTTCATTTCGGGGGTAATGTTCACATTGATCTGATGGATTTCAAGGAGATCCCTTCCATTGAAAATTCAGTAATCATCACCAATCCTCCCTATGGAATCCGTATGGGAAAAGACCAGGACATGAACCAGTTTTATATTGATCTGGGGACATTCCTGAAGGAAAAGTGCAGAAACTGTACCGCCTACGTATATTTTGGAGAGCCCAAGTTTATTAAAAAGGTGCCCCTGTCCCCCTCCTGGAAACGCCCTTTAAAAATAGGGGGACTGGACGGCAAGCTAGCTAAATACGAACTCTATTGATATTCTTTTAACCATGGATCAGGATTCAGGCAATACTAAAAAATGGCAGAATCAAAAACAGGTGGTCAACCCTATACCTGCAACGAATACCGTGAGGAGATGATCCTCCTGTCTCTCCAGAGACAACTTGCTGCAATAGATCTTTCTCCGGAAAAAAAAGAGGCCCTTTTAAAGGAAATAGCCAAGATTGAAATCTTAATGGGGCTGGACTAAATCATAAGAGCAAAAAGGATAAATATGGATACCTCCCAGCTGCCGTCCATCAAGATTTACCACGAACTCATGGCCAACAAGGTGGGAGATATCCTATTGGTATCCTGTCCCTATGACGCCTTTATCATGGAGGAGGAGGGCAGGCTTTCCAATCGAATTATTAATGAATACAGGGGGCTGAACCTATCAAAGCCCCCCAGACTCACCTGGGTCTCTTCGGCAGACGAGGCCTTTAGGCAACTTAAAAAAAAGCATTTTGACCTCATACTTGCCATGCCCAGCCTGGATGGGATGGATGTCTATGCCTTTGGCGAAGAGGTCAAAAAACGATATTCTGATCTTTCCTTTTTTTTATTACTTCATAACACCTGCGATATGGATCACTACATCTGTGATCAAGCCAATACCGCAGTGGACCGAACCTATATCTGGGGGGGAAACGCCGACCTGCTCCTGGCCATTATCAAAAACTTTGAAGATGAAATGAATGTGGCATTTGACACAAAAAATGCCAAGGTCAGGGTGATCATAATGGTGGAAGATTCCCCCTATCATTACTCTTCCTTCCTTCCGGTTCTCTACAAGCAGATTGTACTCCAGACCCAGTCCGTGATCGATGACTCCATCAACGAGGAACACAGGTTGCTGAAGATGCGGGGAAGACCCAAGGTACTGGTGGCCCACACCTATGAAGAGGCCATTTCCCTGTATGAACAATATAAACCCTATGTGTTGTCCGTATTTTCGGATATGCGGTATCCCAGGGATGGAAAAGAAGACGAACAGGCAGGGTTTAAATTGCTGACAAAAATCAAATCCGAAATACCGGATCTGCCCCTTCTCATTCTCAGCACCGAACAAGCAAATAGAGAAATTGTCACCCATATCCCGGCTGTCTTTATCAATAAGAATTCAAACAATCTCCATGATCAAATCAAAACATTTTTTGTATCCAAACTGGGATTTGGCGCATTTGTGTTCAAGATGCCCAATGGAGAGGAAATCGCTAGGGCAAGCGGAATGCGGGCCATTGAAAAACTGATCACCGAGATTCCCGACGAGTCTATCCTCTTCCACGCTAAAAATAACGATTTTTCCAGATGGCTCATGGCAAGAAGTGAGATTGATTTTGCCTTGAGCCTGAAACCTTACAGCATTGACGATTTTACCAACTCCCAGGAGCTTAAGCAGTTTCTCATTGAGAGTATCCGGGCCAGGAGACGGGGAACCCGCAAGGGCCACGTGATTGAATTTGATTCTGAAAAATTTGATTCTGATACGGATTTTATGAAAATCGGTAGCGGTTCCCTGGGGGGAAAGGCCCGGGGTCTTGCATTCATGGCCTCCCAGATAAAAAAGGACCCCACCCTGGGTAAAAAGTTTTCCAATGTGGATATCAGCATCCCCCAGACCTTTGTCATTGCCACGGACGGGTTTAAGATGTTTATAGAAGAAAACAATCTGGCCTGGTTGCTGGAATCAGACCAGGAACTTGATGATTCCGAGATTATTGACCGGTTTGTAAAGGCAAAATTTCCCGACTGGCTGGAAAAAAATCTCAAACTCTATCTTGAAAATGTTCGATACCCCATTGCAGTCCGCTCCTCCTCTCTTTTTGAAGATGCCCATTATCAGCCATTTGCGGGTCTTTATAATACCTATATGCTGCCCAATTCAAATCCCAATTTGGAAAAAAGGCTGGACCGGTTGATTCTGGCCATTAAACTTGTCTATGCCTCTACCTATTTAAAGGCGCCGCGGTCCTATTCCAAAAGCACCATGCACAGGACCGAGGATGAGGAAATGGCGGTTATCCTCCAACAGCTCAAGGGGCAGCATTATAAAAATTATTTTTATCCAACGATTTCCGGGGTGGCCCAGTCCCATAACTTCTATCCCATTGCCCACCTCAAGGCAGAGGAGGGGATCAGTTATATTGCCCTGGGTTTTGGAACAATTGTTATGGAAGGCGGAAAAACCCTGCGGTTCTGCCCCAAATATCCCCAGTTTCTCCCCCAGTTTTCCATTGTCGACGATATTCTTGAAAATTCTCAAAAATATTTTTATGCCTTAAAAACCGGCACCCCCCCGGAAAACGGCACCCTTGCGGATGATTCTACAGAGGCCCCAACCCTGTCCAGGCTGGAATTAAGCGATGCTACGGATCACCCCATGGTCAGGTCGTTGTCCTCCACCTTCCATGTCCAGGACAACCGGATACGGGATTCTTTTTCAGCCAAGGGATTTCCCGTCCTGACCTTTGCTAACATTCTGAAATATAATAGTTTCCCCCTGGCCGAGATTTTAGAAGAGGTAACAATGATCGGCAGCCGGTGGATGGGATCCTCCGTAGAGGTTGAATTTGCTGTAAATCTGCCCATGGAGGAGGATGGCACCCCTGAATTTTCCCTCCTCCAGATCCGACCCATGGGGCGCTACAAACAGAACCTTGGGGTGAAAATCACCCAGGATGACATTGACAAGGCATTTTGCTATTCAAGCTTGTCCCTGGGCAACGGGGAGTACAAGGATATTTATGATTTGGTGTATGTGGATCCTGCAACCTTTGACCCGGCAAAAACCATTGAAATCGCCGCCGAGATAAATAAAATCAATGGATTGTTCAATAAAAGCAACCAAAAATATGTATTAATCGGACCCGGACGCTGGGGATCTTCGGACCGGTGGCTGGGAATTCCCGTGGGGTGGAACGATATCTCCAATGTGGGGGTGATGCTGGAAACAACCATAGAAAGCATCAAAGCCGACCCTTCCCAGGGCTCCCATTTTTTCCAGAATATCACCTCCCTTGGTATCTCCTATATTACGATTTCAGATAAAGGGGATGATTTTATTGATTATGATTTTTTTAAATGCCAGAGATGTGAAAACAAGACCCAGTATTTAAAACATATTCATTTTGACACCCCCATTAAAATCCGGGTGGACGGAAAAACATCCCAGGCAGTTCTCATGCCGGATACCCCAGATGAGCCTCTGGATTTGATGAATGATATCCCTGTTATTGAAAAGGGATGAACTAGTATTCTTTCAGACCGATAATAAGGAAGGGTTCATGAAAATTTTAATCCTAGATGATGAGGCTATTTCCAGAAAAATATTGTTTAAAAAAATGGAACCCTTTGGGGAGTGTGTGGCTGTGGATGATCCCAAAAAAGCCCTTTCAGAAATTAAACATGCCGCTGAGAAGAACACTCCCTTTGACCTTGTCACCCTGGATGTGTCCATGCCTGGAATAGATGGGAGACAGGTTCTCCAACAATTACGTAAAAACGAACAGTTACAAAAAATTCCCAAGGCAGACAGAGTTAAGGTGATCATGGTAACCTCCCGGATGAACACAGCCACCATCAAAGCCTGCATAAGTCTCGGGTGCAACGGATACCTATCAAAACCGGTGAGCACCCGTCAGATTTTGGAAAATTTAGAAAAAATGGGATTTAATCTGCGGGATGCCCAGATGAAAACCGATCAAAGCGACCATACCGAAATGGTGGCTGAAATCATCCAGCGTTTTTACAAGGGGAAGATAGAGCTTCCTGTATTCCCCCACATTGTACAGGAAATACAAGAGTGCCTTGGGAAAGAATCCTCTTCCACGGAAAATCTTGCCAAAATTGTTGAAAAGGATATTGTAATTGCAGCTAAACTGATATCCATTGCAAATTCTCCCCTTTACAAGGGACTTGATACGGTGAACAGTTTGAATGGCGCCCTGCTCAGACTGGGAATGAAAGCCACCCAGGGCGTTATTTCGGCGGTGGCAGCAAGAAACTTGTTTGAGTCAAAAAACACCTCTCTGAAAAAAGTGCTGGAAAAACTCTGGATGCACTCCTTTGCCACAGCCTGCCTGGGAAAAAAACTGGGAGAAGCGATGAAGCTGGAAAATACGGAAAATTTATTTTTAATGGGCATTGTCCATGATATCGGTAAAATGTTACTCATGAAAGCCATTGTGGATATTTTTCCGGAAACTTCTGTAACAGACCCGGAACTTCAGTTGGCCATCCATGAAATCCATACCACCTTTGGCGCAGCTCTGCTGAAAAAATTGAGATTTGCAACGATATTTATCCAGGTTGCCGAGTTCCACCACTGGAATACCTATCCTAAGGGAACAGAGCAACAACTGATGATCATCAACCTGGCAGATTATCTGGCCTGTGAAATCGGGTTTGAATTCACCAATTTTGAGGAGATAAACATCCAGGAGGAAAAACGAGTCCGCATCACCTCATTGCCATCCTTTAAACGGCTCAAACTTGACCCTGAGAAGGTTTTGGAAATTTGTGATCAGGTCAAGGCAACGATCAAGGAATCTGTCCGTGTTTTTTAGGGATATCGGTATATAAAAAGGGCTGGAAAATAAATTTCCAGCCCTTTTCTCATTTTAATTTACTTCAGCTACGCTTATTATTTTTCTATTCCTTCCCGGCGTCGGCCATCATCTTGAGCATGGTGTATTTATCATTCACCTCTTCTTCGATTTTGCTCCTCAAACGCTTGGACTCTTCAGGTAAGCTTTTTTCCAGGGCTGCAAACCGAACCTCGCCGCCAAGGAAATCCTGGAGGGTGCCATCAGGCGCTTTTGAATCAAGGGTAAAGGGATTCTTACCCTCCTGGACAAGTTCAGGATTATACCTGTACAAAGGCCAATAACCGGATTCAACTGCCAGTTTGCCTTCCAGTTGGGATTTGCCCATGCCTTTTCTGATACCCTGGTTGATACAGGGGGCATAGCAGATAATAAGGGAAGGTCCTGGATAATTTTCAGCTTCAAGAATGGCTTTCATGGTCTGATTTTTATTGGCGCCCATGGAGATAGAGGCCACATAAACATACCCATAGCTCATCATCATTCTGCCCAGATCCTTTTTACCGATTTTTTTACCGGAAGCCGCGTATTTGGCAATGGCACCTGTGGGGGTTGCTTTTGAAGACTGACCACCGGTGTTGGAGTACACTTCCGTATCCATGACCAGAATATTGATGTTATCTCCCGAAGCCAATACGTGATCCAGACCGCCAAATCCGATATCATAGGCCCAGCCATCACCACCGAATATCCAATGGGATTTTTTAACAAATACATCTTTTTCATTATAAATATCTTTTAAAAGACCCTGGTCTTCATCCTTTAAAAGGGTTTTTAGAGCAAAGCTGTATTTTTTGGATTCATCAACATCCTCTTTTCCGGCAAGCCATCCTTCAAGGGCAGCTTTTACATCGGCTGTTACTTGTGTTTCAAGGGCCTCTTCCACCTTTGCTGCCAGGGTTTGTCTCCTGCTATTAACCGCCAGCATCATGCCGTAGCCAAACTCGGCAGCATCTTCAAATAATGAACTTGCCCAGGCAGGACCCTGTCCGTCTGCATTGGTGCAATAGGGGGTGGAGGGAGCGGATCCGCCCCAGATGGAAGAACACCCGGTGGCGTTGGCAATGGTCATTCTTTCACCGAACAGCTGGGTGATAACCTTTACATAGGGGGTTTCACCACAGCCGGCACAGGCGCCGGAAAACTCAAGCAGGGGTTGGAACAACTGACTGCCCTTAACTGTTTCCCGTTTGAGAATATCCGTTTTAAAGGGAACACCCAAGGAAAATTTGTGGTTATCCTTTTCGGCGGCTATCTGACCGGCAACAGGCTTCATTACAAGGGCTGGTACCTTGGCGGGGCAGATATCAGCACAATTACCACATCCCTGGCAATCCAAAGGATTTACCTGAATTCTGAGTTTAAAGGCATCCATCCCCTTGCCCTTACCGTCAACGGTAACAAAGGAGTCGGGAGCCGATGCAAGTTCATCCTCTTTGGCCACAATGGGAATTATGGCAGCATGGGGACAGACAAAGGCGCACTGATTACACTGGATACAATTTTCAGGAATCCATTCAGGCACATTAATGGCAACCCCGCGTTTTTCATACTGGGAAGTTCCCTGTTCAAATACACCGTCCACGGAAAAAGCCGAAACCGGAAGATCATCCCCGCCCTGGGCATTTATTTTTCGCATGACATCATCCACAAAAGGAGTGGCCTTGTCTGCCGGAGCAACATTTCTGACCCCGTCTTTCCAGGATTCCGGCACATCCACCTTAAGCAGTTTTGCCAGGGTCTTGTCCACTGCTTCTATGTTCATATTTACAATGGCTTCACCCTTTTTACCAAACATCACCTGGATATCTTTTTTAAGCAGAGCAATGGCCTCTTCCACGGGCAATACATTGGCCAGGCTGAAAAAGCAGGTCTGCATGATCATATTGATACGGTTACCCAATCCAACTTCACCGGCAATTTTTACAGCATCAATATTATAGAAGTTTAATTTTTTGTCATAAATAGTTTTCCGTACATCTCCGGGAATATTTTTTTCCATATCCGCCATGGACCATTCGGAATTAAGAAGGAGGGTTCCCCCTTCCTTGAGCCCCTTGAGAACATCATAAATTTCCATGTAATTGGATTTATGGCAGGCAACAAAGTCTGAATTTTCAATCAAATAGGTGGATTGAATTTTAACATCTCCGAATCTCAAATGGGATACGGTGAGGCCTCCTGATTTTTTGGAATCATAGGCAAAGTATCCCTGGGCATATTTATCCGTATTGTCCCCGATGATTTTTATGGCCGATTGATTTGCACCAACCGTTCCATCGGATCCCAGTCCCCAGAATTTTGCCGAAATAGTTCCCTTGGGTGCAGGATCAAATCCTTTTATAACTTCAAGGGAGGTATGGGTGACATCATCCACAATTCCCACAGTAAAATGATTTTTAGGAGAGATGACTTTCATGTTGTCATACACAGCCTTGACCATGGATGGATTGAATTCCTTGGAAGAGAGACCATACCGGCCGCCAATGATTTTCGGACCTTCTCCGTATTCCATAAAAGCCGTACAAACATCCGTATAAAGAGGATCTCCAATGGCACCAGGTTCTTTTGTTCTATCAAGAACCGTCAGGGTCTCAACGGTGGAAGGCATGGTATTTAAAAAAGCCTGTACATCAAATGGTCTGTAAAGGCGAACCTTTATTAGTCCCAGTCTCTGGCCTTCTTTATTTAATTGGGTGATGGACTCTTCAATGGCTTCACAGCCGGATCCCATGGCCACAATTACCCGATCTGCTTCAGGGTCACCCACATAATCAAAGGGTTTATAATGCCGGCCGGTCAGATCACCCACTTTTTTCATACATTCTTTTACAATAGCCGGAACCTTGAGATAATAGGAATTGGACGCTTCCCGGCCCTGAAAATAAATATCCGGATTCTGAGCAGTTCCCCTGGTATCGGGATGTTCCGGATTAACAGCTCTGTTTTTAAATGCCTGGTAGGCCTCATAATTAAACAGAGAAGCCATATCCTCGGTTTCAATCATCTCTATTTTCTGAATTTCATGGGAGGTTCTAAACCCGTCATAAAAATGAAGAAAGGGAACCCGGGCTTCAATTGTGGCAAGATGGGCCACAAGGGCCAGATCCTGAGCTTCCTGGACAGAACAGGAAGCCAGCATGGCAAATCCGGTCTGCCGGCAGGCCATTACATCCTGATGATCCCCAAAAATAGACAGGGCATGGGCGGAAATTGAGCGGGCAGTCACGTGAAAAACACTGGGGAGAAGTTCACCAGCTATTTTATACATATTGGGTATTTTTAACAAAAGACCCTGGGAAGCTGTAAAGGTAGTGGTAAGGGCACCAGCGGCAAGGGAGCCGTGAACAGCTCCTGCAGCGCCGGCTTCAGACTGCATCTGTTTTATATTCAGAACCTGCCCGAATATATTTTTTCTACCCTTTGCAGCCCAGGAGTCTGCTATCTCACCCAGGGGACTTGAAGGGGTAATCGGATATATGGCAGCTACCTCACTCATGGCATAAGCCACGTGGGTAGCAGCGGTATTTCCATCAATCGTCTGCATTTTTTTTTCCATAAATATCACCTCGTTGTATAGTAATGAGAACATTAATAATCCCAATATAACCTGTAACTCATACAATAATTTATTAAAATTGTAAATGCTCAAAGAAAAACCATTTTTTTCTTATATATTAGTAGTTTTTTATAAATATTATTGAATATATGAATCAGATTCATTTAAATTTATAGCGTATAAGTTTATATCTCTCTAGCATTTTTTCAAAATTTTAATTCCTTAAAAATGGAACTGTCTTTTACGGTGAATATATGATAAAAATTAGACTTGTGAAATTTATTAATTTTTAATAAAAATAATTAGTTATAAATACTTTTAAGGAGTTTATATGGGTTTGATATCATCAACTCATTCCATGAGCCGCTACCACATTGAGGGTAGTTTCGAAGCAACGGTGATGGATGAAGTTCGAAACGGATTAATACAAAATGCAATACCAAAAATTGAAAATGAATATGAGGAACTTTCAGCCGGGTGGACCCCCTATGAAAGTCCCTATAATCCTGATTTTGAAAAATTTTCCTTTATTTTCGGCACCTATTTTGTCTTTTCTTTAAGAATTGATAAAAAATCTATCCCCATGAAATTAGTTCAAAAACAGATGGCCCTGGCCATTGAGAAAAAAAAAGAAGAATCGGGGCGGGATTTTTTATCAAAAAATGAAAAATCAGAACTTAAAGAAACAATTTTGGATGTGCTCATGCATAAAATCCCTTCCATCCCCAGTATATATGATGTGCTGTGGAGCTATGAAGATAAAAATCTTTTTTTGTTCAGCACCCAGAAAGCTGCCAATGAATTATTTGAAACTCTTTTTTTAAACTCCTTTAACCTAAAACCAATCCGACTCTTTCCCTATACCATTGTTGAAACCAAATCCAATTTTTCAGCCCCTGAAAAAGACCGGGTGCTATCCCTATCTCCCTTAAAATATGTAAAAGGATAATCATGCTTGATATTGCAACCGCTTATAATAAATATATATTTCTTGGTAATGAATTTTTAACCTGGATCTGGTTTCTCATTGAACGAGAGAAGGATATTGCCGCTATAATTGAATCCAAGGAACCTGTTTCCCTGGAAATCGGAAATTCAATTGTCCTTGAAAACAACCTGGGGGATAAAGCTACGGAAAAAATTTCCATAAAAGGAGATAAAGCTGGCCTTGAGGAGGGTACCACCGCACTCAGAAAGGGAGCCTTTGTAACGGAATTAAACCTGCTTTGTAAAATGGGGGAAGAAGAGGAATATAAATTCACCATCAAGGGGGAGAGTTTTAATATTACCGGACTTAAAACCCCTTCAACCCAGACCACAAAATCAGAAGATGAATTAGAAGGAATGATTCTTGAAAAAGCCTATTTATTACTGAAGGTTACACAGGTTATTGACACTCTTTTTTTAAAATATATTGAACAAAGAATTTCAGATGATTGGAAAAGTGAAGGATTACAGGATATTAACACCTGGATTCATGGATAATAATAAAATGTTCAAAACTTTATGGGTTTTAAACACATTTAAAAACAGGTAAACAACTATTGCTTTATGTACAAAATATAAACCTTATTTTATTAAAATAATTTGCTTTTTTTTATAATAAATTCAAAGTATTATAAAGTTATGAACATTTGAACACACCTTATTATTGTTATTATCTTTATTTAATTAATATATTAATACAACCATCTGTATTTAATAATTGATAATTATAGGGTTTTAATATAACTATTTAAGGATATACATTTTTTAAAAAAAGGATTTTAAATGAAATTTTCGTTTAATAAGAAGGATATTCTGGATATCTTATCCAAGATCCAGGGAATTACAGGGAGGAAAACCAATTTAACCATTACCTCCGATATTCTGATTAAGGCAGTAGGGTCACATATCAGTATCACAGCTAACGATCTGGAAACTGTTTTTACAGGCACCTATGAGGCCCAGGTTGAAACAGAAGGTGTTCTGTCTATTAATTCCCAAAAATTTTTTGAAATCATCAGAGAATACCCTGACAATGAAATTATTGTGAATGAAGTGGAAAACAGGTGGGTTGAAATTGGTAAGGGAGATAGTATTTACCATATTGTTTCATCTGATTATGAAAACTTTCCTGAAACCCCTGTAATCGAAAATGTAGATTTTATTGAAGTAAATGCCAAAGATCTTAAAAAAATGGTAGCTGTTTCATCTGTTGTCGGTTTTCCAGGAGATGAAAAAAGAATATATGTTCTGGGAGCACTGATTGAAAAAATTATAGTAGATAGCCAGGAACGATTAAGAATTGTCTCAACTGATTCCCGGCGTCTCCATTGCTATGATGCGCCTTTTACTGGTGAGCTGATCCTGCCCGAGGAAAGTGTTATTATTCCCAAAAAAGGATTGGGTGAACTAAATAAATTTATTGACAGTAACTTGGATGCCATCCGGGTGGGGGTTAAAGAAAACCATTTTATTTTTCAGCGGGCAAATGAGTCTGTGATGATCAAACTGCTGGATGGAGAATATCCGGATTATAAACCAATTTTAAATTTTGAAGAGATGATACCCATGGAAGTGGACCGCAGCATGTTTTCCACCCTGATGAGAAGGGTATCCATATTAACTTCAGATGACTATAAAAGTGTCATTTTAAATTTTAAAGAAAATGAATTGACAGTGACCATCACGAATCCTGAGATAGGTGAATCTAAAGAGCGGCTAATGATCGGATTTTCAGGTGAAGAGATCAAAAGCGCATTTAATCCCAAATATTTTAAAGATGCTTTAAATTTGTTTGAGAATTCAATTGTGGTCATCCATGTGAAAGACAGTAAAAGCCCCTGCATTATCAAAAGTCTTGATGATGATAAACTTGTTTGTGTAATAATGGCAATGCATATATCATGAAAAACAATGACGTAAAAAAAGAGTATAATTCGGATAGCATAAAGGTTTTAGAAGGTCTTGAAGCGGTTCGCAAACGGCCTTCCATGTATATTGGAAATGTGGACCTGGCAGGTCTTCACCATCTGGTATACGAAGTGGTGGACAATAGTATTGACGAGGCCATGGCAGGTCACTGCGACACGGTTTTTGTCACCATCCATTCGGATATGAGTGTGAGCGTGGAGGACAATGGACGGGGTATTCCCATTGAAATGCATGAAACAGAGCATATTCCCGCCTGTGAAGTGGTCATGACCAAACTTCATGCGGGTGGTAAATTTGACAAGGATTCCTATAAAGTATCCGGCGGTCTCCACGGAGTGGGTATTTCCGTAGTCAACGCATTGTCCGAACTTCTGGAGATGGAAGTCTATAAAAACGGTAAAATTTATCACCAGACCTACTCAAAGGGAAATAAACTAACAGACCTTGTGGTAAAAGGAGATAGCGTAAAAAGGGGAACCAAAATAACCTTTATCCCTGATTTTACGATCATGAATGAAAATGATTTTGTCTATGAAACCCTTTCCAGAAGATTAAGAGAACTGGCTTTTTTGAACAAAGGTCTCAGAATTGTTCTGGAAGATGAGCGGTCAGCTGAAAAAGATGATTTTTATTTTGAAGGCGGGATTGTTTCCTTTGTTGAATTTTTGAACAGGTCCTGCACCCCTTTACATGATCCCATTCACATTGAAGGGGATAAAAAAGATGTTCAGGTAGAGGTGGCCATCCAGTATAATGACACCTTTAAAGAAAAACTTTTTTCCTTTGCCAATAATATCCGCACCATTGAAGGCGGTGCCCATGTATCCGGGTTCAAAGGTGCCCTGACCCGAACGGTGAATTCCTACATTACTTCGGGCTCCAATAATCTGCCTAAAAATATGCAGAATATTAAAATCAGCGGGGATGACATGCGGGAAGGTCTTTCCGTTATTATTTCCGTAAAACTGATGGAACCTCAGTTTGAGGGGCAGACCAAGACCAAGTTGGGTAATAATGAGATAAAAGGGGTTGTGGAATCCCTTCTCAATGAAAAATTGGGTCAGTATTTGGAAGAAAATCCTAATGTGGCAAGGAAAATTATTTCCAAAGGTGTGGATGCTGCAAGGGCAAGAGATGCAGCTAAAAGAGCCCGGGAACTGGCCCGGAAAAAAGGAACCCTCTTGGATTCCACCTTGCCGGGCAAGCTGGCAGAGTGTCAATATGCAGATCCGGCGGAAAGAGAGCTTTTCCTGGTGGAGGGTGACTCTGCGGGTGGCAGTGCAAAACAGGGCAGGGACAGGCGTTTTCAAGCCATACTTCCCCTAAAGGGTAAAATTTTAAATGTTGAAAAAGCCCGGTTTGACAAGATTTTAAGAAGTGACGAAATTAAAAATATTTTTACGGTTCTGGGTACAGGGGCGGGCCGGGAAGAGTATGATATTGAAAAACTGCGGTATCACAAGGTTGTAATCATGACCGATGCCGACGTCGATGGTTCCCATATCAGAACGCTTTTGCTCACCTTTTTCTATCGTCAGATGCCGGATCTTGTGGCCAACGGGTATTTGTATATTGCCCAACCCCCTTTGTTCAGGGTTGGTTCCCGTAAAAACGGGGTCTATCTGAAAAATGAGGAAGAGTATTCCGATTATCTGGTTAAAAGAATATCTTCCCAGAAAAATTTATTTATTAATGGATGTGAAGAGCCTCTTACCCAGGAAGTTTTTTATAACTTTCTCATTCATATGACCGAGTTTTTTAGTGCAATCTCTTTATTGAAAAAAAGAGATTTTGATACGGATCTTTTATTGGTTCTCATTAAAAACGGGGTGAAGGACAAACTTTTTCTGGAGAGTAAAGAAAATCTGGAAATTCTTGCAGGAGAACTTAAAAACTGCGGATACAAGCCCGGAGAAATTGACTACGATCTGGAAAGAGATATCCATGAAATGGATATTTATGATGAAGAGGGTAAAATTTTCTTGGTAAGAGCGGGCAGGGAACTTTTATCCACCAATGATTACCAGCGGATGCTCAAAAATTATAAAAAAATTGAAAGCCTTGATTGTCCAACCTTTTCCATCTCATCCAAAGCTGAGGATGCCAAGAGAGTAACAACCTTTGATACCATAACCCAGCTGTTTGGGTTTGTTATGTCTGAATCCAAAAAAGGGATCAATATCCAGCGTTACAAAGGTTTGGGTGAAATGAATGCAGACCAGCTCTGGGAGACCACCATGAATCCGGAAAAACGGATAATGCTCAGGGTGGAAATTGAGGATGCGGAAAAAGCAGATGAGATTTTTACCCTGCTCATGGGAGAGGAAGTAGAACCCAGACGAAACTTTATCCAGAAACATGCCCTTGAGGTGTCATCCCTTGATTATTAAGATTTGGTTATTAGGATCTGGATTATCAGGATGTCAAAAACATAAAACAAATATCATTTAATATTTGTTCCAATATTAAAAGTTTTAAAAAGATCGGTTTCCGGGGCATAATCATGTCCCGGAAACCGGTCTTTTTTTTATGCTATCGCAAAGATCCGCCTAGACAAATATGAGGATTAAAATAGGAAAATAAATATCCTTATTAATAATTGAATAAATAAAATTTGACTTGAATGTGAATTTTAATTATTCTGTGAATACCATTCATTTATCCTTATAATATTTAAAAAAGGAGGATCTTATGAATCGATCAATTCACCAGATCATTGAAGATCAAATCAAGCGGTGGGAAATGGATAAGATTAAACCCCCTCTTCAAATTAAATCCACCGTCAACATCATTACTATTTCCAGGGAATCAGGCAGCCGGGGCCAGCAGGTGGCTGAACAACTGGCCAAGGAAACAGGGTTTGACCTGTTTCACAATGAAATTTTAGAGGCCATGATAGATTTGTCCCACAATAGTAAAGCACTTTTGGAAACCCTGGATGAAAGGGGTATGAACATTGTGGATGATATTGTGTCTGCCCTGGTCCACGAGCACCATCTCTGGCCAGATGAGTATTCAAAATTACTTCTCAGAATTTTAAATACCATTGGAAAACATGGAAATGCCGTCATCCTTGGCAGGGGGGGGAATTGTGCCCTTAAAAAATTTCATACCCTCAGGGTTAGAATTGTGGCACCAGAGAGACTGCGCCGGGAATATATTCAAAAAAGCCAGGATCTTTCCACAGATGATGCCCAAAAAATGATGATCAGCACAGATGCCAACAGAAATGCCTTTGTAAAAAGATATTTTAATAGTGATGCCAATGACCCTGCCAATTACGATCTCATATTAAATACCGGTACCCTTTCCGTGGAAAAGACTGTTCAGATCATTCAATGCGCCATCAATTCTGTTTAATCAATGCCGCTTAAAATTTCAGGGTGATCGGGTGTTAATTTATAGGATAACAGACGCCTGACCTTGTCCCTTATATCAAGCGTCCGTTAATTTTAGTAATGCATCTATTTATTGGACATGGCATCCTCAAGAATTTGACGGCTGATATCCAAAGTCAGATCCCCTGTTTCGGAAAGGGCGGTAAGTCCATGGCGCTCCAAAGCGTTGACAACCTCATCAATTTTGTCATGGGTAACGCCATAGGAAGTTAATTGTGTATTAACACCAAGCTCTTGGAAAAAGTTGCGTGTTTTTTCGATGGCTTCATCAATGCGGCTTTCTTCGTCCCCCTCGGTAATATCCCATACGCGTTGGGCATACTGGAGCAGTTTTTTCCATTTTTGGTCCTTTCTCACGGTCCAGATGGAGGGCTGGAGGATGGCCAGGGTTTGTCCATGATCAATTCCAAACATGGCGGTCAGTTCATGGCCAATCATGTGGGTGGTCCAGTCCTGGGGGACTCCGGCACCGATAAGTCCGTTGAGGGCATTGGTGGCGCACCAGACCAGATTGGCCCGGGCGTTGTAGTCGGTTGGGTTATCAATGGTTTTTTTACCCACTTCGATGAGTGTTCTGAGAATTCCTTCTGCTGTCCTGTCCTGAAAGCGGCCTTCCTCAGGGTAGGTGACATATTGTTCAACTGTATGGATAAAGGTGTCTATGACGCCGTTTGCAACCTGTATGGCAGGAAGGGTATAGGTCAGTGTAGGGTCCAGGATTGAAAACTTGGGAAAAGCAAGGGGGCTGAAGACAGGAAATTTACCGCCATTATGGCTGATAACCGCTCCGGAATTCATTTCAGATCCGGTGGCAGGCAGGGTAACCACCGTTCCGATAGGAAGGGCTGTTTTTATGGGTACAGGCTGAAACCCGTGGGTGAGAAGATCTTTGACTTCGCCGTCGTAATGAGATGCTAGGGATATAAATTTTGTTCCGTCCATAACCGACCCACCGCCAACAGCCAGGAGGAAATCAACCTTTTCTTTTTTGACAAGATCAACTGCTTTTAAAAGGGTTGTAAACTTGGGGTTGGGTTCAATCCCGCCAAATTCAAAAATTTCTCTATTGGGCAAGGATTGAATTACCTTTTCAAGGGTTTTAAATTTTTTTACACTTCCGCCTCCGTAGAGGATAAGAACCTTGATACCCTTTGGAACAAGCGCATCAAGTTCGGATAAACGGTCTTTTCCAAAAACAATATGTGTGGGGTTATAATAATCAAAATTTAGCATGGTATTTTTTCCTTTATAATTATGTGATCAATGGTTATAAACATATATCAATTTTCATTATATGGAATAGACAATCCGGTCAATTTCATGCCTATTTCTGCTTTTTGAAATAGAAACAGGCCGCTGGTGTTGGATACATTTGTGGAAGTCGGGACAGGATGTTCTCAGAGGGGGGTGTGAATGGATAAACTTGCTAGGTTAATGGACCGGCTGGCAAAAAAAGAAGGGGTTAACGACACCTTACTTTCCGGTGTAAAAATTTTTAAAGCCTCTCAATACCAGGCTCGTCAGCCCCTTTGCTATGAGCAGGGGGTGTTTATTGTCGGCCAGGGTTCAAAGCAGGTGTTTTTGGATGGCAGGGCCTATACCTATGATCCTGACACCTATCTGGTGCTTTCGGTGCCCCTGCCGGCTGAATGTGAAACCCATGCCACCCGTGACAACCCCTTGCTTTCACTCATGCTGGATATTGATATGCAAGTATTAAATAAAATCATTGGACAAATGGGGGATGATATAGACCATACCCTGATCAAACAGAATGAAAAGCACCAGGGGATTTTTTTGGCCAGGACAACCCCGGATATAAAAAATTCAGTGACCCGGTTGCTTTCAGCGCTATTGTCTCCGGTAGAAGCCCGGGTGCTTGGACGGTCAATCGCCCAGGAGCTGCTCTTCCGAATCATCTGCGGTGAAAATGCCTCCTCCCTTTATGCCCTTGCCATGAAGAACACAAATTTGTCCAGGGTTGATAAGGCCCTTAAAAATATCCACGGAAATTATTGGGATACCATGGATGTGGAAAATCTGGCTGCCCTGGTCAATATGAGTCCCTCTTCATTTCATCGTGCCTTCAAAGATGTAACTGCTTCTTCTCCCATTCAATATTTAAAAAAAGTAAGGCTGAATAAAGCCAGGGCCCTGCTGGCTGAAGAAGGGGTCCGGGTGAATGAGGCTGCAACCAGGGTGGGTTACGAGAGTGCCACTCAATTTAGTCGTGAATTCAAGCGATATTTTGGTACCAGCCCTGTTCGGTTTATTGCTGCAAATTCATTTTGAAGGAAGGGAACAGATATGGAAATATTATGCATTGGTTCCTAAAATTTATTTTAGCCCCTGTTTTGATTTTCCAGGGGAAGTCTGTCAGAAAAAATACCCTGCGCCTGCCCGAGGCAAGCGGGCAGCGAAAAGGAATCCAGGGCAATGGAGAAACAAATATTCGTATTTTGATCCTTGGAGACTCTGCTGCTGCCGGTGTTGGTATTGATTGTCAGGCCAATGCGCTGTCAGGGCAGATTCTCATCTGTTTTGGGCAGGAATACAAGATTGAGTGGGAATTGATTGCAAAAACCGGGAGAACAACGGCCATGATCCTGGATTATATTGAAACCCTGCCGCCCAATGTTTTTGATGTTGTTATCACTTCCCTGGGGGTGAATGATGTGAAGGCCGGGATCGCAAGGGATCTCTGGATGGGTCAGCAAAAAAAACTGATTGATCTGCTCAGAGAAAAATTTAAAATTAAAAGGTTTCTCATCTCAGCTGTGCCACCCATGGAATTGTTTCCAGCCTTGCCCTGGCCTCTGAATTCATATCTCGGCTTGTGTGCAAAACATCTGAACCGGGCATTGAGCGACTGGCTCAAGGATCAGGCAGATAGTGAGTTCTTGGAATTCAACCTGCCCTTTGACAGGGGGCTCATGGCTGAAGACGGATTTCATCCCGGTCCAAAGCTCCACACCATATGGGGAAGGGAAATATCCCAACGAATCAAGGTGCATTTTAAAACGGAATAGGTTTGTTCTTTCCTGATCAGGATACTAGTAAAATACCCCCGTCTAAAAAAAATTACAGGCTTTGACCCGTTCCTCCGCCATCCATTCTCCAGTCAACCATTCTCCAGTCATCCATTCTCCAGGTGACCATTATTGGGTTAAAACGAGGGATATGCTTTTGGTAAGGGCATCAATTGGGTATTCTCAGGATAAATACAGGAAAGTTTTGGACCGGAAAAAATAGGGGTGGATTTGGAATTTACAAACGATTGGAATTGTAGTAGACGACAGCGACTGAAAATCTGAAATCTGAATATGGTAAACGGATTACAACCGTTTAAATCTGAAAATTCTTCTTGAGCACAAATGCGGAGTGGGAAATGATCGAAAAACACGGAAACCGGAATTGGTACAGATCGGCAAAATCCTTTTATAAACTGGGCAAAAAGGGAAGCGTAGTACATGTGGTGGCCTCCATGGCTGCCTGCCTCACCCTCACCTTCAGTACCCCTGCCCTGGCATTACCACTAGTGCCTACAACAACGACTATTTCCGATGCCCGGACAACAACCCAGGCCCTTGCCAACAGCAGCAATTCCATAATAGTTACAAAGGACGGGAGCATCACCGTCAGTGATGAAATGGCCATTGATGGTTCCTGCGGCCTCTACGGATCAAGCATCATCAACGATGGCACCCTAGAGGTAACAAATTTGGCAGAGGATGAGGATGCCTTCGGGATTAAAGCAGAGAATGTATCAGGCGGTTCTTCAATAACAAATTCCAGCACTATAAAGGTAACAAACTCGGCAAAGGATGGAGATATCTTCGGGATTGAAGCAGAGAATGTATCCAGCGATTCTTTGATAACAAATTCCGGTACCATAGAGGCAGCAAATTCG
Source organism: Desulfobacteraceae bacterium (assembly GCA_016744295.1). Taxonomy (GTDB): domain Bacteria; phylum Desulfobacterota; class Desulfobacteria; order Desulfobacterales; family Desulfobacteraceae; genus NBML01. The sequence goes on from JADGEQ010000019.1 coordinate 42,798, forward strand.
GCAAAGGATGGGGATGCATACGGGATTAAAGTAGGAGGATACTTAACCCACAGTTCTGTGAAAAACTCCGGCACCATCACCCTTTCCAGCAGCTTCCATTCGGATACCCTGGGTTCTACCAGGGGCGGCCTTTATGGTCTTTATGCCAATAGTGATGCAAATTCATCCATCACCAATTCCGGCACCATTTCGGTGTCTGCGGATTCGGTCTATGGTACACACGGGATTGTCAATTACGGAACCGCCACGGTGACCAACTCCGGCACCATCTCCTTGTCCGCAGATTTGGCCATTTATATGTCCGGGATTTCCAATTATATAAATGGCGAGGTAATCAACTCCGGCACCATCTCATTGTCCGCGGATTTGGCTGCTAGTATGTCTGGAATATTAAGTCATGGAACTGACACAGTGACCAACTCCGGTACCATATCGTTGTCCGCGGATCAGACAAGCTTCTCAAAAGGAGATACTGAAATAGTCGGCATATTTACGAAGGGAGATGTGATCAACTCCGGCACGGTTACGGCAACCACCGGAGCCGGGGATCTGACCGACAATTTTTATTCAATCATGACCGATGGCCGCCTGATTAATTCCGGGACCCTATCCGGTCGGCTCAAAGCCGGAGACACCACCAACAGTGGATTGATCCAGCTTTCCTTGGGAACCTCATCTATCACCGGAGACTTTATCCAGGACAAGGACGGCACCCTGGGCATCACCCTTTACAGTGACGCCTCGGGCAATACCGATTTTTCCACATTATCAGTCTCCGGCAGCACCACCCTGGCAGACAATTCGGGCATTTATGTGGATGTGACCACGGCCTCGGAGAATCAGTCTATTCTCGTTGGCGATACCCTGACCGGGGTTATCGACAGCACCGGGGGGATAGCAGCCGACACGAATACGTTGTCAGTCACGGACAACTCGGTTCTGCTGGATTTTACAGCTTCCCTGTCCGGCGGTGATACCTCCCTGGACCTGACCGTGGAACAGAGCATGAGCATCCTTGAGTCCACCGGAGAGGGAGGACAATCCGGGGTTAAGGGAGCCGCAGCCGCCCTGGACGGCCTGTCCGGTACCACAAATTCAGAAATCACCAATTTTATCAGCAACCTGAATACCCTGACCAGCGTTGGCCGGGTGGCAAAGCAGGTGGCAGGCGCAGCGCCGGTGAACAACACCCAGGCCCCGGCCGTGGCAGATCAGCTGGTCAACACGATGAGTTCGGTACTCCAGGCCCGCCAGGAAGGTGTCAGAGGGTTGAACTCAGGAGATTCGGTGTTCAGCGAAAAAAATCTCTGGGTCAAGCCCTTTGCCATCACCATGGAACAAGATGACCTGGACGGGGTAAACGGGTTTAGCGCAGATGCTTACGGCATTGGGATAGGCATGGACAAGGAGCTGTCTTCTAAGGACCGCCTGGGCCTGGCATTGTTCTACACCCGGGCCAATACCGATACCAACAACCTAGACCAGGAAAGTGATACGAGTGTATTCAACCTCATGGCTTATGGCAGCCGCCCCATATACAACAAGACAACCACCTTATTCTGGCAGGCCGGGGGTGGCATCCAGGATATGGAGTCCAGCCGGTATATTCAGGCCCTGAATAAGACCGCCACAGCTGACTACACGGCCAGTAATCTCTTTGCACGGACTCGGGCCTCCCGGGCATTCCAGGTGACCCAGGATGTCACTCTTTCGGCCGGGGCATCCGTCTCCTATTTCTGGTTTTATACCCCGTCATATACGGAATCGGGTACCGGCGGCATGAACCTTTCTGTGGACAGTGGTGATACCCAGTCCCTTGTAACAGCCCTTGAAGGAGGGATTTCCTGGGCCGCGGCAAAGGATGTTCAGATTACGGCCAACGCCTCTATGGGGTATGATCTGATCGACGATGACACTGCGGTCTCTTCCCAGTTCCAGGGGGGAGGGGTTTCTTTTACCACCCAGGGTATTGACAACTCTCCGGTGGTGTTCACCGCAGGCCTGGGGGTGGGCAAAAAGCTTAGCAACAGCCTTTCCCTGGATGCCAACTACGACCTGGAAGGACGGGGGGACGACTTTTTGAGCCATATGCTGTCCATAAAATTTAATTGGATATTTTAAAACAGATAAACCTTGCTGGCGCCATCTCCTCCCGGGGATGGCGCCAGCTTCAGCGGTCTGCCCGTGACTCGCCTGCCCAAGCGGATCTGCGACCCCAAACCCCGCCCCAGATGGCGGCTCCCCATTTTGAAAGGGGAAACGATTTGTTCAATGAAGGTCTGAAAAAAGAGGCGGTCAAAGCCTTTAAAACCGCCCTGGACCTTGCTCCATACTATGCCCAGGCCAAAAACTTTCTTGAAATTATCAAGGGCGAAATTAACCGGTAATTGCCGTGTCGCAGTATAAAAGGAAAGAGGTTCATAGGGTATATTCTGTTCTTTCTATCAATTCCAATTGCATTTCCCGGTTCAGGTTCACAAAATAGGCATTATATCCTGAGATTCGCACCAAAAGATTTTGGTAATTTTCAGGATTGGCCATGGCATCCCTCAGCACCCGGGAATCCACCATGTTGAACTGAATCTGCATCCCTCCCTGGTCAAAATAGGATTTCACATAGGCAAACATGGTATCAACGGTTTTTTCCCGGGAATCCTTGGCTGCGGGCACAAGCTTGACGTTAAAGGCAATATTATTGTCCATGTATCTCGGATTCAACAGGGCCACATCCCGCATATTGTCCAAGAAACTTTTAGAGGCCGAAGGGTGGGGGGTGGCCCCGGGAGAAAATGCTTTACCGGCAAGTCTGCCCGAAGGAAGCGCCCCGGACAATGAGCCATAGGCAACATGCTGGGCTACAGACCAGAATCCCACGGTATAATCTCCTCCTCTAAAGTTTTTATTGGATTTATAACAACGATGAATCAGACCTGTGACCCGGTTTGCCATTTCAACAGCACCATCGCTGCCCGATCCAAATCTTGGAACCTTGCTGCCTACCATTGCATGGAGGGAGGGGTGGTTTTCAAAATTGGTGTCAATGGCCTCTTTTAATTCCGGAAAACCTATTTTCTTTTCATCAAACACCAGTCTTTTGATGACCATCAAGGAATCCACCACATCGGCGAGGCCTATGTTAAAACTGCCCGAGGTGTTGTAGAGGGCTCCCCCCTTGGTTACGTCCGTTGCATTGGATACAGCGCCCTGGATTGCTGTACTCAAAAGCGGGGTGGGGCGCAGATAGGCATAGGCTTCCGCCGACATATTGTTCAGCTGGGTTGTCTGGTCAATGATGAATTTTTGCTGGCGGGCAAAGGCGTCGAAAAACTGGTCAAAACTTTTAAAATCCTCCGTTTCCACACTGCCTGTTTTGGGGCCGAGATGCCAGTTCATTAGGGGATGATACCCATTGTTTAAGGCCATTTCAAGTCCTGCCACCATGTTGACCGAGGTGGCCCCGGTATGGCTCATGTGCTTGCCCGACAAGGTGATTTCCACACATCCAGTGGCCGCCCAGTCCCGCAGATCTTCGATTTTGTCCGAGTTCTGGCTAAAGGCCTGGATAACCGCATCATCATTGTGCATTGACGGGGTTGCAACGGTGATATAATTGACCTCGCACAGCCGTTTAAGGTAGGTATCACTGTTGATGTTAAGTTTGAATCTTGCATTCATATTCGGATCATTCAGGGTTAACATTTCTGTTACCTTTAAAAGAATATAGGTCATATCGTTGACCGCATCCTTGCCCTGGGGCGTCACCCCCCCAACGGTGATGGCTGTTTCCGACTGACTTCCCCCAAACAGGTAGTTTGACACATCCGGCACCAGTGCATGGTGTTCGGCATTGCGCAGAAAATAACAGGAGATCAGCTCAATAACATGTTCAAGATATTCTTTTTTCTCCCCTGGGGTTGAACATGCTTTCATCTCTTTTTCAAAATAGGGCTGAAACAACTGGTCCAGTCTTCCCGGAGAAAGGGACACGTTGGTATTTTCCATGAGAAGACCTGTCCAGGAAATCCATGCGGAATTGACAGCCTCATCAAGGGTTCTGGCCGGATTGCCCGGGACATGGCAGCAGATTTTGTATAATTTGCTCAATTCTTCCCGGCGTTTCGGATCTGTTTCTTTTAGGGCAAGCCTCTGGGCTTCTTTAGCAAGGTTTTCAGCATAGGCATTTAACCCTTCCAGGCATAGGATCATCGACTCCAGGGTGTTAATTTTGTCCCTGTCCCCATCACTTAAGCCCAATGTATTAATCTGCTGGCGAACCTCTTCAATCATGGCATGGGTGCCCACAGTGACAAATTTTGGAAGGTCTGGAACCGTATGGGAGATGCTGACCATCTTAAAATTAAAGGAGGCAACAAAGCGTTCGTCAATCTTCTGGCAAAAGGGGTAATCGTGATGTTTATTAATCCATGCCCGGGTGGTTCTTTTGGCCCAGAAGGGAAAGATATCGTGGAGATCTCGAACCGTGTTTTTGGAAATATTGTAGGGAGTGAGCACCCGTTTATCAATGGACCCAAGTTCCCCCCAGATCACGGTTCCCGTTGCATCGGGATAAATTAAAACCCCCACCTCCTCGGGGCAGGTTGTTCCGGCAACCAGGCTGTCATGACGGATAAAGGGTTTTTTATTTTCCATTAAAAATTTAAAGGCATGGGCCTGGCGTAATTCAGGAACCCAGGCAATCCCGTTTTTATCCTGTTCAAAACCATTGTTTCGATACCATTGGGTCAACAGTACCGGTCTTTCCGAAGAAATTTCAGGTTTGGCTGCAAGATGTCTCGCATGGAGCTGTTGAACCCGGGGGAAAAAATCAAGACTATAGTCTGACAGATAGGGATCATCCAGATATTTGACACCGGGATCCCTGTTTTCGGCCTTTATTCGGTAATTTTTTCTTTTGGCAAGTTCTTCCATCAGGGAGGGGTCATTGATGCCATATGTTTCTTTCCTGGAATTGACTTCCAATCGATTGGCCCTGTCCAGCATTTTTTGATGCCATTTGCCCATGATCAGGGAAACAAAGAAGTTAAATGCCCCCAGGTATGCCATGTTCCCGTCCAGAATCACCCTGTTTTTCAAAATAAGATTTATGGTTTCATTGGGGGTGAGGGTGACAATTTCCCTCAACACCCCGTCATTTATAAACCGCATAACGGCATCGGCATTGTCCGGGATACGTTTCACCACCTTTACCCGGCCGTTTTCAAAAATGATGGCCTGCTCCATGGTGTGGGTTTCAGTTTTAAAACCAATGGAAAAATTGGTCCATCCGTCACTGCTTTTAAGGTGTTTTTTTAAGGAGGGCCTGTAATTGAACTGAGCTGCCAGTAAACGCAGGGTCAGGTTGGTTAGGGTGTTCATATAGTTTTTTGTTCCCATTTGTCCTCCTTAAAACCTTAATTTTATTTGTCTCGGGGAAAAAGCAGCCGTATCGTTTTTGTTTTCTTTTGATCAGGATTCCAGTAAAATCCCCTCGTCTATAAAAATTTTTTCACAGGCCTTGACCCGCTCCTCTGCCATCCAGTTATCAGGCGACCATTCTGTGGTTAAAACGGGGGAGATGCCGATTTTTATATTTTTTTCCTGCCACATGGGGTGGTAGGGCATCAATTGGGTTTTTTTCACACCTTCTTGTTTGTAAAGGGATACAATGGCCAAAAGATTCTCCCTTGTGTCCGTGATGCCAGGGATCAGTGGGGTGCGTGGTAAAACGGTTACGCCGCCGTCCAGATATTTTTTATGAAGTTTTTTAAAATTTGCCAGAATACGTTTGTTGGGCAACCCGCAGTATTTTTTATGGGCTTGGCTGTCCATGATCTTGATGTCATAATAGATCAAATCCACATGGGGATACACAAGCGAAATAAAGGAATCGTAATTAAACTGGCCGCAGGTTTCAACAAGAACATGTACCCCTTTTTCCTTCAGGGCTTTTGCCGCTTTGCCAAGATATGCCATATTCAGCGTCGGCTCCCCACCGGAAAAGGTCACCCCTCCCTTTGAGGTGTCAAAAAAAGGCTTGTCCTTCATTACCTGATCCACTATTTCTGAAATGGTCATTTTTTTACCGATCTGTTCGATGGCGCCTGCGGGGCAATTGTCCACACAGTCAAAACACAGGCTGCATAGATTCCGGTCAATGAACAAAGGATTTTCCCTGGAAAGGGCATTCTTTGTGCAGGTATCCATACAGGTATTACAGCCCACACACACCTTGGGTTCAAAGGAAATTTCAACCCCGGTTTTTTTGCTTTCCGGGTTATGGCACCAGACACAGTCAAGGGGGCAGCCCTTGAAGAAGACAACCGTGCGGATGCCCGGGCCGTCATCAAGGGAATTGCCCTTTAGTTCAAGTACAAGGGGATCAAGTGTAAGAGGATCAAGTATAAGAGAAGAGGGGTTCATAGGGTATATTCTGTCCTTTCTATCAGTTCCAATTGCATTTCCCGGTTCAGGTTCACAAAATAGGCATTATATCCTGAGATTCTCACCAGAAGGTTTTGATAATTTTCAGGATTGGCCATGGCATCCTTTAACACCAGAGAATTGACCATGTTGAACTGGATCTGCATCCCGCCCTGTTCAAAATAGGATTTTACATAGGCAACCATGGTATCAACGGTCTTTTCCCTGGTATCCTTTGCTGCGGGGACAAGCTTGACGTTAAAGGCAATATTATTGTCCATGTTTTTTGGATTCAGCCGGGCCACATCTCGTATATTGTCCAGAAAATTTTTTGAGGCTGCAGGGTGGGGGGTGGCCCCGGGGGTAAAGGGTTTATGGGCCAGTTTCCCCGAGGGCAGCGCCCCGGAAAGTGAGCCATAGGCAACATGCTGGGCAACCGACCAGAAGCCAACGGTGTAATCTCCCCCCCTGAAATTTTTAATGGATTTATAGCAAGAATGGATCAATGTTGTGACCCTATTTGCCATTTCAACGGCTTCATCACTGCCCGAGCCAAACCGTGACACTTTGTTCATCACCATGGCATGGAGGGAGGGATCATTTTCAAAATTGGTGTCAATGGCCTGTTTTAGCTGCGTGAATCTGATACTTTTCTGATCAAAAACAAGGGTTTTGATGGCCATCAGGGAATCCACCACATCGGCAAGGCCGATGTTGAAACTGCCCGAGGTGTTGTACCGCGCCCCTCCCTTGGTAACATCCATTCCATTGGTGATGGCTCCCCTTATGGCAGTGCTCAAAAGCGGGGTTGGCCTCAGGTAGGCATAGGCTTCTCCGGCCATATTATTGAGCAGGGTTGTGTTTTCGATGATAAATTGCTGCTGGAGGGCAAAGGCCTGAAAAAACTGGTCAAAACTTTTGAAATCATCCGTTTCCAAACACCCTGTTTCAGGTCCCAAATGCCAGTCCATGAGGGGGTGGTACCCATTGTTCATGGCCATTTCAAGCCCTGCCACCATATTGATGGAGGTGGCCCCGGTGTGGCTCATGTGTTTACCGGAAAGGCTAATCTCCACACACCCGGTGGCGGCCCAGTCCCTGAGATCTTCTAGTTTATCGCAATTTTGTTCAAAGGATTTGATCACGGCATCATCACAATGCATGGAGGGGGTTGCCACGGTGATGATGTTAACTTCGCACAGCCGTTTCAAGTAGGTGTCAGAGTTGACATCAAGCTTGAAACGGGCATTCATGTTGGGATCATTGAGGCCCAGCATTTCTGTGACTTTTAAAAAAATATAGGTCATATCGTTGACCCCGTCCTTACCCTCCGGGGTGACGCCGCCGACGGTGATGGCGGTCTGGGACTGGCTGCCGCCAAACAGATAATTGGCCACATCGGGCACCAGATTATAATGTTCCCCATTGATCAGAAAAAACCAGGATATCAATTCCAGAACATGTTCAATATAGGATGTTCGTTCTTTTTGGGTGGTGATTTTTGCCAGATCATTTTCAAAATAGGGCTGGAAGAGCTGATCAAGCCTTCCCGGAGAAAGGGAAACATTATTGTTTTCCATGAGAAGACCCACCCAGGATATCCAGGCCGAATTCACCGCTTCATCAAGGGTTCTGGCAGGTTTTGTCGGTACATGGCAACAGATGGTCTGAAGTTTTTCAAGCGCTGCCCGGCGCAGGGGATCCGGCTCTTTTTCCGCCAGAAATTTTGCCTGGTCAGCCAGGTTTAGGGCGTAGGTGTTCAACCCTTCAAGGCAGAGGATCATGGCATTGAGGGAATTGATCTTGTCTGTCTTGATCTTGTCAGTTTCTGTTATATCTGGTTTTATTTTATCCGATTCAGTTTTATCCGGATCGCCTTTATGGAGAAGTTCAAGCTGTGTTTGGATATCTTCAATTATTTTATGGGTTCCTTCCCTGACAAAACGGGGAAGGTCCGGCACGGTGTGGGACATGCTGACTATTTTAAAGTTAAAAGATGCAACGGCCCGTTCGTCTATCTTTTGGCAGAGGGGATAGTTATAGGCATTTCGTATCCATTCCCGGGTGGTTCTTTGGGTCCAGAAGGGAAAAATATCATGGAGTTCTTTGGCGGTCTTTTCTGAAATACGACAGGGGTTCAGCACTCTTTTTTCAATGGAAGAAAGTTCCCCCCAGATCATGGTGCCGGTTGTGTCCGGGTAAACAATAACCCCTTCTTCCTCCGGGGTGCAACTTCCTGCAATCAGGCTGCCCGGACGAATGATTGCTTTTTTATTTTCCATTAAATATTTAAAGGCATGGGCCTGGCGCAGTTCCGGCACCCAATCATTTCCCGCCTTGTCCTTGTCAAACCCGTTTTTGCGGTACCATCGGGTTAAAAGAACCGGCCTTTCAGAAGAAATTTCAGGGGTTGCCTTCACATGCTGTTCATACTGCTGTTTGATCCGGGGGAAATCTTCCAGGCTGTATTGGGGCAGGTAAGGGTCCGCAAGCCATCTGACCCCGGGATCTGTTTTGTCTCCCTTCATCCGGTAATTTTTTCTTTCAGCAAGTGCCCCTGGGACCCCGGGATCATCATTTTGGGATAACCTTTTTCTTGATTTTACCTCTTTTTTTTGGGCCCTGATCAGCATTCGTTCGTGCACCCTGCCCATGATAAGGGAAATATAATAGGTGAACAGCTGGAGATAGGACATATTGCCATAGAGAATGATTTTATTTTTTAACACCAGATTCAGCATCTCATTGGGGGTGATGCGAACAATCTGCATCAGCACACGGTCATCGACAAAATGCATGATGGCATCGGCAGTGTCAGGAATATGGCCTAGTACCTTTACCCGGCCCTTCGAGAACACAATGGACTGGTTGACCCTTCCCGATGCGGTTCTAAGGCCAATTATAAAGTTGGTCCATCCGTCGGGGCTTTTCAGATATTTTCCAAGGGAGGGCCTCAGGTTGAATTGCAACGCCATCCCCAAAAGTCCCATATGGGTTATGCTATTTAAGGCATTTATCCTCATCTTTTTTATCTTCATTTTTTGGCTCTTCATTTGAATTTGTTGGGGGATGAAAGGGCAACATCAGCTCTTCACACATTCTGGTGATCAGTTTTTCCGGTATTTCCTCCAGTTCTTGTAAAATATTTCTATTGTTCAGGGTGACCATTCCATGGAGGGTGATCCAGATCTGGTAGGCTCTGAACTCAATATCTTGCTTTGGAACACTAGGGTTAAGGGTGCAGATTTTTTCAATAACCTTGAGGGGAACCGTGATGGCGTCTATGGCCATCTGTTTTGCCCTCAAGGCAATGGGTTCTATTTTGTTACCCTTGTATTCCAGGTATCTGGGGGTGTTACTGTTGAGCATGATTTGATAATAATCCGGATGGGTAAAACCAAACTCAAGGTATGCTCTGAGTATTTTTTCCAGGGCCAAATAGGGATCTTTTTCCGACAGAGAGGTTTGCTCAAGTATGGTTTGCAACGCCTGAAATCCCTGTATCTGGATATTCAGATAAATTTCATCCTGGTTGGCATAATAATAATAAATGTTGGTGGGGGACATCCCCAGGCGCTGGGCCAGTTTTCGTATGCTCATATTGTTAAAGCCGATATCAATGATCAGTTTCATGGCCTCGCCAATGATATGGTCTTTTATTTTTTCAACAACTTCAGGGGATCTTGTTTTTCGGGCCATTTGTGGGAATATTCTCCGGTTCAGAAAAATTATAAAATTAACAGAACACTGTTCTTATATTTATAAATAGAACACTGTTCCTTTAATTGTCAATTAATTTTTCAAAAAATTATCTGGGTGAATTTTTTAGAAGACTGATATCTATTCCGGGGTCTTGACACGAACAATGAACACTGTTAAATTATCAATTGTTTATAAATCGTGAGGGAAAAATGCCAAGAAATACGAGAAGTTCGGAAGAAATAGAAACAATAAAAACAAAAATTCTGGATGCTGCCCTGGCCATTCTGTTTGAAGAGGGGTTTGATGATTTGAGCATGAGAAAACTGGGTAGAAAACTGGGAATGACCGCGGCCAATATTTATAATTATTATTCGGGCAAGGATGAATTATACCTGACAATCCAGACCCGGGGATTTGAACTTATTGTAGATCGGTTTGAGCAGATCAACTCAAAGATTTCTCACCCCATTGATCGGCTCGCTGCCATGATAAGCGCCTACCTTGAATTTGGATTTTCACATTCCGACTATTATAGTATTATGTTCAGCCGCAATACACCCAAATATTGTGATTATGTTGGCAGCAAACTTGAGCCCATCGCTTTTCTGGAGAAAAAAGCCGCCTTAAAGGTGTCTGAAATCGTCACTAGCCTCATCAAAAATATTGCCCGTTCAAGCCGCCAAATTCAGGAAAAAGACGCCCCATATCATACCATTCAGCTGTGGGCCACCCTCCATGGTGTCATCTCCCTTCATTATTCAAGGGTTCTTCAGGAATTGGATGATAATGTGTTGATGATTATAGAGAGGCTTAAAAAAGATCTGATTCGTCCCTTTGAACCGGAATTAAAGGAAACCAGATAAAAAGTCATAAAAAGGAACAAGCACAATCCATATGGACGTGGAAACAGACGTGATAAAAAAGGGGAAAAAATGAAAATTAATTCTTTAAAACACCTTGCAACCCTTTCTCTTCTGGCATCATCTAAAATTGATTCCAGTGGCAAAACGATTTTAAATACCATGACCCATGTTGCGCTGCAATTGATGGCCCTTCAATTCAACCTGCGACCCTCCCTGAAAAACAAATTAAAGCACACCGCCCTGGTTGATCCGGTTTTAAATAATAGTGATCCAGCCAATAGTGATCCAGCCTTTGGAGATCCAGCCTTTGGATGGCTGAATTTTACCGTTGGCATAAAAACTCAAACCGGGTCTGTGGAACAATATATTTGCTTTTCTGACGGCCGGGTAAAGGCATTGGGGAAAAAAAAGCCTGCAATGGTGGATATCGTCCTCACGGCGGCAGATGAGAAGGCACTGAAGGAGTTGGCCCTGACCCCCCCCAGCGATATGCTCAACCTTATTCTTAAAAACAGGATTACCCTGGATGGAAATCTGGCCTATCTCCAGTTGTTCAATTATTGCATCTCCATGGTAATGGGCCGTATCCATGAAAAAATGGCAGCCAAAACCCTTAAATCAGAAAAGAAAAACAGGGATAAAAATGCCACCCCCTGCAATACAGCCCTTTCAAAGGAGCTTGACCTGCGGAAAACCTATCGGATGAAGGGGCAAAAGAAAATTGATCTGGGGGTCAAATATCTGGATGACCCCTTTCTTCCTGAATTGAGCATGGATGATTTTCCCCGGCTTGCCGCATTTTTCAATGATCATCTTGCCACCATACCCGAAGTTGACCCGGAACGGATCACGCTGCTGACCCAATGGTATCGGGCAAACGGATGGGAAAAAGATGCCCAGGGCGAAAAATGGTTCCCGGAACTTAGAAATGCCATGGCCTTTCAACATCTCATGAAGCATAAAAAACCCATTATACGTGAGAATGATCTGATCGCCGGCACCACCGGATCCAAAGAAATATCCACCCATGTTTTTGGTGACGGCCAGGGAACCCTTTTCTGGGGGGAGCTAAATTCTGTGAACAAAAGAAATCTCAGCCCCTATACCTGCACCCGGGAGACCGCCGACATTCTCCATTCCGAGATTTTTCCTTTTTGGGCGGATAAAACCTTTCGCGAATATGTCAGACTCAATAAAAACACGCCCTTGTGCCAGAAGATCGACGAGCGGTGGGTGGCCTATTATGTATGGAAATCCACGGGTATCTCCCATACCATTCCCAATTTTAAGCGCCTTTTGGAACGGGGAACTGCCGGGATAAAAGAGGATTTGGACGCAAGAGGTCAGGATGAATCACTCTCCCGGGAGCAAAAGGATACCCTCAACGCCATGGGTATCGTTCTGACCGGGGTGGAAGCCTATGCAGACAATCTTGCCAAACAAGCAAAACAAGCGGCAAAACAACTTGCCCTGGCTGAAAAAAATCCTACCAGAAAGGCGGAACTTGAAACCCTGGGGCTAATCTGCAGCAAAGTCCCCAGAGAGCCCGCTTCTTCTCTTGCCGAAGCCTTCAATGCCATTAACATCATCTGGACGGCATTGCACAATGAAAATTCAGACACCGGTCTTTCCTTGGGCCGACTGGATCAATTGCTCCAGCCTTATTTTGAAATGGATATGAAAAAATGCAGTTCAGACCAGGAGCGAAAAGCCTATATCAAAGGGGCTGTTGAGCTTGCAGGCTGCTTTATCATGCGGCTTACCGACCATGTGCCCATGCTGCCGGATATTGCAAACTATCTGTTTGGCGGGGCCACATCCACCCAGGCCATCACCCTGGGCGGGGTTACCAAAGAGGGAGAGGATGCGGTCAATGATATGACCTATGTTTTTCTCAAGACAGCCGAGATGCTGATCGTCAGGGATGCCAACTTCAATTGCCGGTATCATATTGAAAAAAACAGCGACAATTATCTCAAACGTCTGTGCGAAGTGAATATCATTGCCCAGGCAACCCCCATCATGCACAGCGACCAGGCCATGTTCAAGGCCCTTGGCCAGCACGGTTATCCCATAGAAGACGTCAGGGACTGGGCAGCCACGGGATGTGTTGAACCCACCCTCCAGGGCAAACATAACAGCCACACCGCCTGTATTCTGCTCAACATGGTGGCATCCATGGAAATGGCCCTTAACAACGGATTTCATCCGATCATGCGGTTTGCGGCCGGGCCTGAAACAGGGCGCATAGAAAATAACGATTTTCAAAATTTTCAAAGTTTTTTTGATGCCTGGGCTGTTCAGCAAAAGTTTATCATCGACCAGGCCTGCACCCTGAATAATTTTTTAGGGGAAGCCCACCAGCAAATTCGTCCCACCCCCCTTCTTTCCGTCCTCCAGGACGGAACCATTGAAAGTGCAACAGATGTACTCAAGGGAGGGGCAACCTACAACAGCTCGGGAACATCCAACATCGGGCTGGCAGATATCATCGATTCTCTGCTGGTCATCAAACAGCTGGTATTTGACGAGAAAAAGATCAGTTTTCAACAATTGAAAAAAGCCATTGATGCTGATTTTCAAGGGTATCCCTGGCTCCATGCTCTGGTTCAGAACAAGGTGCCCCAGTTCGGATCCGGAAAAACACAAGTAAGGGATATGGCCAATAGGGTTTTACGGGTTGTACACGAGGCCTACATGTCAAATGATCACTATAGGGGGGGCTATTATACTGCCGGATTCTGGTCCATGTCCCAGCATGTGGCCTATGGGAATCTTTCCGGTGCACTGCCGTCTGGAAGAAGAAAGGGCAAACCCTTTACCCCGGGGTTGACACCTTACCCCAATGCCGCAAGAAGTCTTACAGACATTCTTTCCGACGTTGCCACCCTTGATCCCTGTCTGCTGGATAATAATATGGCCTTTAATGTGAAGTTTGCCCCAAAGGCCGGAGACAGCCGGGAGACGGCTGTGGATCAAATGTTTTCCTATGTGAAATCCTATTTTGTCCAGGGAGGGATGCAGATTCAGTTTAATGTTATCACCTCGGAAGCCCTGAAGGATGCCATGAACCATCCGGAAAATTACCGGAATTTAATGGTGAGGATATCGGGCTACAACGCCTATTTTGTTCAGCTGAACAAAGATATCCAGATGGAATTGATTCATCGTTCGGAATATTCCCATTAAAGGGAAACCGGGTTGCCGATTTTTTTATTCCCCGGCAGCCCGGGAGACGAGCCTTTTTTCAATAAAAGACAAACTGCAGATGAATATGCTGGACAAGATCATATAGATACATCCGGCAATAAAAAACATCTCCATGGGCATAAAGGTTTCGGCAATAAGGTTTCTGGTCATCCCTGTAATTTCCAGCAGGGCAACTGTGCTGGCAAGGGAGGTCCCTTTCATCATCAGCACCAGTTCATTGCTGTATCCGGGTATGGCAATGGTACTTGCCTGGGGGGTAATGATGCGCTTGTAAATTTGAAACCGTGACATGCCCACGGAAATAGCCGCCTCGATTTGGCCTTTTTGAACCGAAAGAATGGCACCCCGTATAATTTCACCGGCATAGGCTGCGGTATTAAGGGTGAAGGCCAGGACTGAACACCAGTATGAATCACCCAAAAACACCCAGAAAACACTGTTTCGGACAGCTTCAAATTGTGAAAATCCATAGTAAATGATGAATAGCTGAACCAGCAAGGGCGTTCCCCTGAAAAAATATATGTATCCAAATGCCGGGACGCTGAGCAGTTTGGATTTTGAATTTCGCATCAGTGCAAGGGGGATTGCAAGTACCAGCCCTGCAATCATGGTGACAAAGACCAACTTCAGGGTAACAAATGTTCCGCTGATGAGCAGGGGAAGACACTCTTTCATCAATTCTATATCCATTAGGACACCATTCCCACGCCGCGATTTGCACGTTTTTCCATAAAATGGAGAATCACGGTCGTTATTGTCGTTATTCCAAGATAAATAAGGGCTGCTGCAATGTAAAAGGTAAATGGTTTTCTCGTATTGGCCACTGCTGCGGCTGCATTTCTCATCAGCTCATTCATACCAATGACGGAAACAAGGGCTGTATCCTTTTGCAGGATCATAAACAGGTTGCCCAGACCGGGCAGGGCATAGCGCCAGATTTGGGGAAAGAGTATCCGAACAAAAACCTTAACCCGGCCCATGCCAATGGCACGGGCCGCCTCAAGTTCCCCCTGGGCCACGGCCAGAATTGAAACCCGGAATACATCTGTGGCATAGGCCCCGTAAACAAGCCCCAGGGTAAAGACGGCGGCTACCAGGGGATTTATTTCAATATAGACATCAAACCCAAGGAGGGCGGCAACCTGATTAATGACGGTACTTCCCCCGAAATAAACAAAGAGAACAAGGATTAACTCGGGTATTCCCCTGATGATGAGGGTCCATGAATCTGTCAGCCAACTGAGTATTTTGATCCCGGAAAGTTTGGCCCCGGCCCCGGCAATGCCGGAAATAAGCCCCACAATCAAAGACAATACCATTATTTTTATTGTGCCTGCCGTGCCTGCAAGGAGAGCACCGCCATAACCGTACAAGTCAAACACACTACAACCTCCGACAAGTTACTTCATGGAAATTTGGTTTTCAGATAATCGGAAAATGGGGTAAAAGTTTATAATTCCGATTATCTGAATATCTCTGTCATTTAGACGCTATTTAAACCATTGGGCATAAATTTTGTCATAGGTTCCGTTTGCTTTGATGGTGGCAAGGGCTTTGTTAAAATCTATCAGAAGTTGTTTGTCCTCTTTTCTCAAGGCAATACCGACCCCGTCTCCAATGAATTTTCTGTCTGTTACAGGCTCTCCTGTCATTTGAATGTTTTTACCTTCTTCACTGGCTAGGGTTTTATTAACAAAAATATCAGAGGCCAGCACAAGATCAAGTCTTCCCGAGGTGAGATCAAGAACCTGACCCGCAGGGGAGTCATAATATTTAATTTCAACCAATTTCCCATAAACGCCCTTAATGTAGCTGGCAAAGGTGGTGGCTCTCTGGACACCAATTTTTTTCCCCTTTAATCCCTCGGGGGAAAAATCAAATGTTCCACCCTTTTTACACATAAAAAGCCCTGTTTCATCATAGTAGGAGGCGGAAAAATTAACAACTTTTTGTCGTTTTTTCGTGATGGACATATCGGAAATGATGGCATCAAATTTTTTAGACAGCAGGCCCGGGATCATACCGTCCCAATCCTGAATTACATCTACTTTTTCAGCACCCATAACATCGCAGAGGGCGGCTGCAATATCAACATCAAACCCCTTGATATTACCGTCCCCGTCAACAAAATTAAAGGGCGGAGTTGCTGTTTCATTGGCAATTTTGATGATATTTTTTGCAAATGCAGCGCCGGTTGACAAGAGCAGTACCAAAAGTAAATAAACAACAATCTTTTTCATAATCATCTCCTTTTTGAAACAAAAACATGTGCCAAAGTTATTTTCGGCAGCGTCTTTTGCTTCTGATTAATTTAATACCACGGGGTTATGGGCTAAAAACTGACGAAACCGATCTGTTTTAGGGTTGGAAAATACCTGTTCAGGGGAACCGTCTTCTGTGATTTCACCGCTGTCCAGGAAGATAATACGGGAAGATGCTTCCTTGGCAAATTCCATTTCGTGGGTTACGACAATCATTGTGCGGCCTTCTGCTGCAAGGGTTCTCATGACAGAGAGAACCTCCTGAACAAGTTCCGGATCAAGGGCCGATGTTGGCTCATCAAAAAGCAGCATGGAAGGATCCATGGCAAGGGCTCTTGCAATGGCAACCCGCTGCTGCTGGCCACCGGAAAGCTGGCTTGGATAACAGGCAATTTTATCGGCCACCCCAACTTTTTCAAGATATTTTAGTGCGGTTTTCCTGGCTTGCTCCCTGGACAGTTTTAACACCTGAACCGGTCCTTCCATGACATTTTGAAGAATGGTCATATGGGTCCAGAGATTAAAACTTTGAAATACCATTCCAAGGGTTCCCCGGATCCGGTTGATCTGGTTTTTGTCGGCGGCTTTTCTGGCATTTCCAGAACCTTTCATCCGGATCAGTTCGCCATTGATATACACATCCCCTTTTTGCGGGGTTTCAAGCAGATTAATGCTTCTTAAAAGGGTGCTTTTTCCGGATCCGCTGCTCCCAAGAAGAGAAACCACAGATCCTTTTTTTACGGATATATTGATACCTTTCAATACCTGAAGGGAGCCAAAGTTCTTGTGAAGATCTTGAATTGAAATTGCATACTCGTTGGAATTCATATAAGTCCTTTTGCTGGGCATATCCTGGCAAATATTAAATTAGGCTGTCAATATAGAAACAAAGGTCAGGCAAGTCCTCCGCCATCAACCGTTAGATTTGTTCCGGTAACCCATTCAGACATGGGGCTTGCAAAAAACAATACCGCCTTTGCAACATCCATGGGGGTTCCCACCCTGGCAAGGGGGCGGGCGGCCGCCTCTTCCATGAAACTTTTATCATCCTGTCCAAGTTGTTTTGCCTCGTCATGGAGAAGTGGGGTGTCAATATCCCCGGGACTCATGGAGTTTACACGAATCCCCTGGGCGCCGTGATCAATGGCCATGGCCCTGGTCATATTTACGATGCCGCCCTTGGCTGCACAATAGGCAACCGCTTTGTCTCCGCCCTTGAGCCCCCAGCCGGAACCGGTGTTGATGATACTTCCCCCTCCGTTTTTTGCCATCACAGGAATCGTATATTTTGACAGCAGATAAGCGCCCTTCAGGGTAACATCCACCACAAGGTCCCATTCATTTTCCCCAAGGTCAACCACGGTTTTTCTCCGGATGACACCGGCATTATTGAAAAGAATATCAATCCTGCCATGGGTTTTGGCGATGGATTCGATGGCAGACCGACAGTCAGCATCAGCGGTTACATTGCATTTGATAAAGTCAGCTTTACCGCCCAGAATTGAAATGGTACGAACCGCTTCCTTTCCTTTTTTTTCGTCTATATCCAGGATAACCGATACAGCTCCTTTTAATGCAAGAAGTTCGGCTGTTCCATACCCAATTCCTGAAGAACCTCCGGAAATAACGGCAATTTTACCACCTAGGTCGAGAAGGGGATCTATCGCTGTATTGCACATATTATACGCTCCTGTTATACGCTTTCCGAACCCATGCTGAAATTCGGAACAATTTATATCCAAAAAAAAGATGTTAAGCCTTTGAGTCCCCTTGTAAAACCCTCGCCAGGGGAAGGCTGACAAAAAATTTAACATAAGCACATTTCCTTGGTTTAGAATGGCTTACAGCATTGTCTTAGCAATGACTGTGCCATATCCCATACTGAGGTAAAACCTTATGGAAAAATTTTAAAAATTATATTAATATCAAATGGTTAAAAAAAGATGTGATGAGATAATTTTTCTTTTGCTGACGGGAATGTCAGAAAACACTAGTGAATTTGCCATAAATGATACGGAAAATGTCATTTATGGCAAATCAACCTCTCAAGGAAATTACATTTGTTCGGCAATGGTCCGGAACAGCTCAACGCTTCGAAGGGTTTTGGCTTCACCATCCTTGTTATAATCCGGGTATGCAGACAATTTAACCACCACGGTCCTTGTGGGAGGGTGGATATAGATATATTGGTTGTAGACTCCGATGGCCATATAATCGCCAATGGGATTTTCCGGGATCCACCACTGATAGCCATATCCCATGACCCAGTCGGACAATGGATTATTTCCGGGCTGAAGATGGGGGGCATCCGGGGTAACAGAATCATGAATCCATTGTTTGGGTACGATTTGCTTTCCCTCATATTCTCCGTTGTGGAGGAAGAGCTGGCCAAACCGGGCGTAATCCCTTAGAACTACATTCAGTCCCCCAAATGCTATTTCCATGTCTGCGCTGTCAATGAGCCAGTAGGCATCGAATTCCATACCAGCGGGCTTCCATATTTTTTCTTCCAGATATTGTGACAGGGATTGCCCTGTGGTTTCCCTGAGTACCATCCCCAGAACCTGGGTATCCATACTGACGTATTGGTTGAAGGTTCCCGGTTTTCGTTCTGATTTTAAGGAGATGACAAAATTGTCCATGGGGGTGCCCAGGGCAAAGGTTCTTCCCAGGCGGTTGATATCCGAGTTAAAATCCCCATAATCCTCATTAAACCGAATCCCCGAGGACATCTGGAGCACGTTTTTTAAAGAGACGCCCTCATATCCGCTTCCCTTTAACAGGGGGACGTAATCGGAAACCGGTGTTGCCAGATCTTTTATATGCCCCTCTTCAAGGGCAATGCCCACCAGGGCAGAAACAATGGATTTTCCCATTGACCAGGAAATGGCCCGGGTATTTTCGGTAAGGCCCAGAAAATAGTCTTCATATAAAATAAGATCATCCTTAATGACCATGAATCCTGTGGTCCAGGTGTCTTCAAGAAATTTTTGGGTTGGGATGGTTTCCCCCTTATATTCAAAGGATGGGGGCAGTTGTTTTAAATCTTGCCTAAACCGGGATGGGGCGCTCGAAGCTTGGATATCCTGTTTCATGAAGATGGAATCCAGATGCTGAAAATTGTGGACTATTTTATCCGCTTCAAACAGGGTCATGGCGTGGTAGAGGCGAAACAACTCCCTGTGATAGACCCCGGCACCCAGGAGGGCAGCAATCGTAATGATCAGTAAAATAACAGAGGTGCCTTTGATGATTTTTTTTAAAAGGGGATGATTTCCAGCAGAAGTTGACATGGGCCGTATTTTCCTTTTCCGGATGGTTGGTATTGGGCTTCACAAAACACAATTGTTTTTGTTTTGTGAGTAGATCTACCTGTATCAAAACCCCCTTGGCAGGTTTGACAAGGGGGTTTTGACGGGATTTTTTCCCGGAGACCAGACTTTAATTTTTAAGGGGTCATGGCTTCCATGGCTTTTTTCATCTGACGGAGGGCCTGCTTTAAGCGTTCTTCATTTTCAACCAGGGCCAGGCGAAGATAGCCTTCCCCTTCATCACTGAATCCGGTTCCCGGGGCCACGGCCACATTGGCTCGGTTCATCATTTCAATGGCAAACTGCATGGATCCCATTTGATCAAAGGGAGCCGGTATCTTGGCCCAGACAAACATGCCGGCCTTGGGTTTTTTTATGTCCCATCCCATGCGCGCTAGGCCTGAACACAAAATATCCCGGCGGGTTTCATAGGTTTTACACAGCTCAGGAATGGTATCATCGCAATCCCTCAGGGCAATGATGCCGGCCACCTGGATGGCGGAAAAAATACCATAGTCAAAATATCCTTTTATCTTGCCCAGGGCCTGGACAATCTGCTCATTGCCCACACAATACCCAATTCGCCATCCTGCCATATTATAGGATTTGGAAAAGGACCCAAACTCAACCCCCACATCCTTGGCCCCGGGAACTTCCAGGAAGCTGGGGGCCTGGTATCCGTCAAAGGTAATCTTGGAATAGGCAAAATCATTGATCACCATAAAATTAAAGCGTTTGGCCAGTTTGACCACTTCCCGGAAAAATTCCCGGTCTGTAACAACCCCGGTGGGATTGTGGGGGTAATTGAGCAGCAATACCTTGGGTTTGGGATAACAGGATTCACAAACATTGATGATCCGGTCTAAAAAACCCTTTTCCGGTTCAATGGGTATCTTCATTACAGTGGCACCGGCAATTACAGCTGCATAAATATGGACTGGAAAGGCCGGAGCCGGTACCAGAACGGAGTCCCCCGGTCCCATAATCGCCAGGCAAAGATGGGAGATTCCCTCCTTGGACCCTATGGTGAAATAGGTTTCTCGTTCAGCATCCAGATCAATATTATAATGGCGCTTATAATATTTTGAGATTTCAAGTTTTAAATGGGGCATGCCAGAGCTTTCAGGATACCGATGGGACTTAGGATCCTTGGCCACTTCAACTAATTTTTCAATCACTGCGTCCGGGGTTGGGTCCATGGGGTTTCCCATGCCAAGGTCAATGACATCATCCCCGTTTCTCCGTTTCTCCATTTTCATTTTGTTGATCATGCCGAATAAATAGGGGGGTAATTGTTCCATGCGGGTGGCAAACCGAATAACAGGATTTTCTTCCACGGCTAAACTCCTTTGTAAAAATATAAAAAATCATAAGAGGGTAAAACCATAGCAGATTTTATTCGCCGAGGAAAAGTAAATATGCAAAAATTGGTATCTTTCAATAACCGACATTAATCAAAAAAACATCCGATCATTGTTCATTATTTATTTATCTGGCTTTGGGTGAACCCTCTCTGTAATCCTTGTTTGCCCGGCGCACTGCAGCAGTCACCCCCGATGCAGTGCGCTGGGCAAAAAAAAGGGGTTAGGCACCTCTGTCGGAAGAACACGCTTTTTTCTTACGCGCAATCCTATTCGGGGTACCGTAAGCGCCTTTATAATAGTTATGATTCTTTAGGATCGTCAATTCATTCTGCAAACCTTTTTCAGCAAGTCTTTTAGCAATCCTGTCTTTATCTTTATTCTGTTCCATCGGTGTTACAGTATTCTTTAAACCGTCTATAACGTCATTCACATAGTGATATGGCAAACCTATTGCCAACTCATCCTTTCCCCACTTGCCTACACGGCGTGTTCCAGAACATAGCATCGACAAATTAAGCGTGTTTTTCTCATAGGGATATGATGTGCACTCCTGGCATATTGCGTTCATTCCAGTCATCTTAATGTTCTTTAGCTGCCCATAATGATAAGCATAGGCCTGGACTATTCGCATCGCTGTGTATGGATTAGCAATCATAACAACCACGTCTGGAACGGTTGAAGAATATAATTCCAATGGCTTAATTTCAATACCGGCACAGCGGTGGACACAGTAAACCATATCTTTGGCGATTGATCTGCTGATACAAAGGTTCTTATATACACCTAAATCCCTGTGCCGCTTTCCCGAAGAGGCTTCTTCAGTTATTTCAGACAGCCCCAGGGCTCTGGATCCTGCAATACAGGCTGAGTGTGCAGCATCCATTTTATAGGATTGACCTTTGGTTGCTGTCATAACGGCTGTGCAATAAGGCATGCCCATTCTCGGTTCAGGAAGGGAACTTTGATCAAACTCATTTTGATCTAAAACAAACCTGATCCCCACCGGTTTTTTAGAAAGCGCCAACAATGCTTCCAGCCATGTTGCTTGAGTATAGTGCATTCGCATATCCCGATATAATTGTCTTTTTATTGGTATTTATATGAAATAAGCCTTGAAAGGCTTTAATTTCAAGCTGGTACATATGATTATACCCATGTTTATTTTGACCATGATTTTTCATTTTTTGTTGTGCCCGCCCAAGGCATGGCCCTTAGTCAAAGTATTCGTAAAGACCACCATAATGTTCATAAGCAAAGGCCCGGATCGACTCACTGCGGAATGCTTTGACAAGATCATGTGCCCACTGGGCTTGGACATTCTCAGCCTTGACGATTACACCTTGTGGATATTGATCTGTCCGATTGTCCCTGATCAGGTAGGTATTAAAATCTTTATTTGCATTCTTCATGTGACTGAAAAAAGCAATTGCTGCATCCATATCCTGGAGGGAACGGACGGTTTGAGTCTGGTCCATCTCAACAAATTTGAAATGTTTGGGATTTTTAGAAATATCAATCAGGGTGGCTGTTTTCTTAGAAGGGTCAATGGAAATGAGACCCGCATCTTCCAGTATTCTTAAGCCGCGATCCATATTCATCGAATCATTCATAATCGCAATAGACGCTTTTTCGGGCAGGTTATCTATACTGCTGTATCGCTCAGAAAACAACCCCATACCGACAGCAAACATATGCGGATCAATCATCACAAGATCGCCTTTATTTCGATTGTTAAAGATTTGCATAAATGGTTTATGGACAAGCATCAAAGCGTCCATACTCCCATCATTTACTGCTACAAGTGTGTTAACATTATTGGCAAATGTCTGGTATGTAACATTGTAACCTTTTTTGGCCATGACCGGAACAACGGCAGCGACAAGTGCCTGGGTAGTTTCTGCACAGGCAATAGAGATATCGATTTTCTTTATCTCAGCACCGTTTGCCACTGAAAATCCATTATTAGCGTCACCGTAGGTTGTTAAAGCCAGAAAGACAACCAATACTATTGCCACTATAACAAATTTTTTCATTTCAATACTCCTGTTTTTATTTTTAGTTTTCTATATATAAACTCCCCAACCCCCTGGATTATTAGCACCATCACAAAGAGAATCAGGACAACTGCATACATCATTACATCATCAAAACGCTGGTAACCATAGGTCAGCGCAACGGCTCCCAGCCCTCCTGCACCGACCGCGCCAGCCAGGGTTGTTGCGCCAAGGAAAAGAATGGTCGTGGTTGTGAGACCGGACACAATTGAGGGCATTGCTTCCGGAAAGAGTATCCGGAAGATTATTTGTCGGTCACTGGCCCCAAAAGAGCGAGCCGCCAGGATCAAATTCTGGTCAATTTCCAAGATGCTTGCTTCAATATATCTGGCTATGACTGGAAAAGCGGCAAGCGTTAACGGAACAATGGCCGCTTTTTCCCCGATAGAAGTGCCAACAATCGCTCTAGATAGAGGTGAAATGGCAACGATTAAAATGATCACGGGAAAGGCACGGAGCATGTTAACAATAAAGCCGAGTGCATTATAGACCTTATGGTTCGGCTTTAACCCATGGGGTGAAGTCAGTACGAAGACAATAGAAACAAGGATTCCGATTATCAAGCCAAGGGTCATAGAGAAAAAAAGCATTCTCACCGTTGCGCCAACGGCTGGAAGAATAATTTTAGGCATGTATTCAAATAACCTAGTCGTTGTAAAATCAAGATGTATCAACTGATATTCCTTTCAACTAAGCCGTAATGTACACAAGTTATCATGCGATTATTAAAGTATGTTAAAACCGTTTGAATATCTTTTTTGGGTATTGCAAGAAATATATTTCCAAAGCTATTTTTATTAGGCCGCTCAATACTTGCAGATAAAATGGAAAAACGTACATTCAATTCAATGGCCATCTGATAAAGAAAAGGTTCAAGAATATTCTCGTTTTTCACAGAAAGCTTAACAACTGCTTTCCCATGGGGAATGTCAATTTCTCTCCTGCCGATTAGGTCAAGTAGTACCGCGGACTCTTCGAAAAAAACAGATTCGACAGAACCAGATACCGCTATCCGCCCTTCAGTAATAATGGCCATCTTGTCGCAGATCATTTTAATTACATCCATTTCATGGGTGACAAAAACAATCGTGAGCCCCAGTTTTTGATTAATGCTTCTTAATAAATCCAGGATTGATTTGGTCATGCCCGGATCCAAAGAAGAGGTCGCTTCGTCACAAAGCAGGATCTCCGGTTCCAGGGCAAGTGCCCTGGCAATGGCCACTCGCTGTTTCTGGCCACCGGAAAGCTCATTGGGATAAACATCGATCTTGTTCTCCAGACCGACCAGGCTCAGAAGCTCTTTGGCAATTTGGTTCATTTTAGTTTTTGGGTAGCCCCAGCATTGCATGGGCAAAACGACATTTTCGAACACGGTTTTCCTGTTAAGCAATGCAAAATTTTGAAAGATCATCCCAATATCTTTACGAAAATGCCTCAACTCATAATCGGACAACCTGGAAATATCCCTGCCGTTAACAATTAACTTGCCCCGGTTAAAAACTTCAAGTCCGTTTATACAACGAAGCAGGGTTGATTTACCTACGCCACTTTGTCCGATAATCCCAAAAATTTCACCTTTCTGAACTTCCAGACTGACATCTCTAAGGACAATGTCTTCCTCAGCATTGCCATAAGACTTATAAAGATTTTGCACCAAAATCATAGGGAGATAACTGCTTCCTTTTTTGACTGATATCGTATTTACGTATAGTAATGTAAAGCTTCTCACCATCATGAAGGCATGACCGATACCCTCAATCGGAATTAAAGTTGTACCTTATCCAGGAAATAACCCCCTAGGTCAAA
Source organism: Desulfobacteraceae bacterium (assembly GCA_016744295.1). GTDB lineage: Bacteria > Desulfobacterota > Desulfobacteria > Desulfobacterales > Desulfobacteraceae > NBML01. Next base: position 67,789 of record JADGEQ010000019.1, read on the forward strand.
TGGCAAATTTCTATTGTAAACAATAGAAATCATAGTTTTTAACAATAGATCCTGTAAATTTGTGATTCTGGGTGGGCCATGTACCATTCTGACGGCGACACCATCTGCAGGGAAGACCTGCCTTTCGTCCTGGCCCGGGGTGGGATGCAGTTCACTGATTGAACAATTTTGACAGGTTCTTGTGGGGGGGTGTTATATTTAAGGGCTTAAAAATGTTATAAGTTGGTTGGGAAATTCTTTACAACTGGTTTACACTGGATAACAAAAGGCCGATTTCAAAACTGTTTTGACGTCCGTACTTTATGCGAACTTTAACCATACTTTATGCCGACCAGGTCGAGACTTTTCATGAACCTGGTGAATCTTTATGGATTCCTTTTTTGTACCTTATATAAAGGGTGTCATGTCTGGAAATTAATGGCTTTATCTTTGAACTCTCACTTGGACAGCATGATATCTTATGATCGTGATCTCACCGAGCGCATTAATCTCGATCTCTTTATTCGCAATAACATTGACAATAGGTGCTTTGAAAGCCTCAAGACAATCGTCAAAGACTTCCGAGGTCGCTGTAAATGGCCTTATGGTAGGTTTCTTTTTGCCATAGAGCTCTAATACCCCAGACATGGTTTTCTTATCAAGCTGGATAATATTGCACTTTAATTCAACCAGGTCATCTTCTTGGCAAATTCTAATCATTTTTCTGAGTGTAGCAAAAAGATGGATAACTGGTCCGACTGTATTTGAACACCCTATTCTAATAACAGTGCCTGGTGAATTTTTAACTGTTATGTTCATGGACCTCCTTCTGTATATGAGAGTGAATACTCTTTGACATTATTTCTCAATGTGGATAATTACATTTTGATTGCTTTATCACTATTTCTTAACAAAGGCTAAAGGTTATTACTTATGGACATTATTCCTTTTCAATATCAAGGCATCACCATCCAGGAATCATGCTGGATTGATGGCAAGCCATATTTTACCCGTCGTGCGATCGGCAAGTTTTTAGAAGCGAAAAACCCATATACTTATGTACGCTTCATTGTTAACCGGAATCCCCACATTAAACTATTTGCAACTAGGTTCAATTTGAACCTAGTTGAAGGCGCAAAAAATGTCACCCGTGATGTTGAAGTTTATGACCCGATCGGCTTACAATTAATCCTGATGAAATCAAATCTTCCCAAAGCAATTCAATATCAGGTTGCTGTCGCCAATCTTGTTTGTGCTCTCATGACTGACAACCTCAAACCTTCAAAATGGACTCACAAAGGAGATTTGGTCTCCTCCGCCAGACAGATACTCTCACTTCCCCAGGGGAGAAAGCGGGCCGCACTAGTTCATGATCTGGCAGAGCGGGACGGAGTGTGTATTCAGACCGCTTACCGTCGCATTCAGGCGGCCACAGGCCGGAGGCTTAAAACAACTAAAGGAAAGGCTATTTTCAGATCCGACAAAGGTTCGACAAAATACACTGGTGAAAAAGAAAAAGTTTTTGCCTACCTCAAAAAACATCCCGGGGCAAAAGGAGCTGAAATTAAAAGGGTCTTGGGTGTTTGTATCTCTTCCAGCCTTATTAATGACTGGATAAGAAGCAGCAGTTTATTTTAAGACTCTTTTCGTATGAAACAACTTCATTCTATAGCCTGGACTCAAAAATAATTAGCTGTAGACCAATAGAATCGTATACCCTAAATCCTATGCCACGATGTCCGGGATATCATCACCACAGCCAAGTTCTTTTGCTGTGGTTTTTATACGTTTTAAAGCGTCTTCATATGCAGCTGGACTTATAAGTGACAGCTTGATCAGGTTGTGCCAAAGATCCCTTGCCGTTTCCTTGTCCTTGAATAAATCGATTTTTATCCCCCGGTATTTGATGATCATGTCCAGGAGCTTCAGGGAAACCTTGCCGGTGGTCTTGTGCTGATCCCGGGCAAAGTCTTCAAGAATTTTTAAGAGTTCTTTATCCAGATCTTCAAGAATTTCGGTTGCGGTCTTTACCATGCAGCTCTTTCCTGGAGGGGGAAGTAAAAGATTTTGTCGGGCATGCGCCAGCCGCCGATAAAATAGCGTTTTTTATGCCTGAAGACGTGGCAGAGGCAGTGTGTCTTCATGTCCAGGTGCTGGAAAGTGATTTCTATGGTCTGGGGGGTGCTTTCAAGAGCGTTTTTCATGGAATATCTTAAAAGTTTTTCATCCAGCCGGGATTGGATGTAATCAAATATGTTTTGATTTTTTTTAGCCGGGATATGGCCGCTTTCTTTCCGGGTTGACATTATAGTGCCATCCTTATCGAATACAATATACCCGTCCGGCCACCGGCCGGGCTCCCTTATGCACCATTGCTCCGCCTCTTTGTAGATGATTTGGTTTGTTGGGATGATTTTTTTTTAGAACCCTTTCTCTCTATTTTCCTTTTTACAATTTCATGGACCTCTTCAAAGCCATCCTGATCCACCTCTTCGAGAATTAGCAAGTCTTGATTAAACTCTTTGGCCTTTTTGGGGTTTTTGAAGCGTTTTACTATGCCCTGATGTTCGACTATGATTTTAGCAATATTATCAGGCGGCTGTTGAGTTATTATTTTTTCTGTATCCTCCCCCCATAAATAATAGTCTACAGATTTCCCGGTGGCCAAAGCTACAGAAATTATGTAAGGAAACGAAGGGTTTTGCTGAATTTTTCCATGAATATTTGAGACAATATTCGAGGGAACCCCAACAAACTTTGCCCACGAGCCTTGTTTATGAGCCTCTTTCTCAATTTCAATCCGTTTCCGGATATCTTCAAAATTTAATTGCAAATCCATACTACACAAAATCTGTAAATTATCCTTGACTGCCTTACACAAAATCTGTAAGTTAATTTATAGCTTAATCATATAACTTATTTTTAAACCCCTTAAAAAAGGAGTCACAATTGAAAAGCAAAATCATGACCCCGAGGGAAATCAAACATGCACTGGACAATATCGGTTATACCCAGGTGATGGTTGCCGATGCCTGCAATGTTTCCCAACCTTGTGTCAATCTGGTTATTCACAACAAAAGCACCAGTCACAACGTCCGTTGCTATATTGCCAGCAAAATCGGACGACCGGTGGAAGATATCTGGATGGTCAGGGATAATCCGACTAAACCTGGCCGCCCTCTTACCCGGCTCCACCATCAGGCGGCATAAACCTATAACACCTAACAAGGATACACTTATGTCAAATTCTGTCACTTTTCAAGCCCCTTTCAAATTTCGACAGATAAAGGATGGATCTGGTATGGATATTAAGCTGCCTTGTACGCTTGTCGGCCACCTGACCTGTGAAGAGGTCCACCGGACCCTTGTGGATAAGGGACTGGAGTATGAAAAAATCAGATACGTTTTGAAACTTTGTCGCTTGCGGCACGATGTCGACAGAGGAAGGTTGATCACCGAAGTTCATTTTAGGCCTAATTGGTATGCAAGGGTTTTATTAATCTGCATTTCTGGACAGAGAACCCTGTCTCGCATCCAAAGACTTGAGCTATTTCAAAATTTAAGGCGTTTAGTGACTCAACGAAAAGAATTGTCGGTTGACCAGTTATACCAAGATCTTTACTGGCTTCGTGTGGGTCGCTTCCTCCCAACAGAAACGGATCAAAAACAAGGGGAATGATTTTGGCACCTTCGATTTTTCTTATAGGTTCGTTGCCCACCAGCACTAATTGGTATATCTGGTTGCCCTTGCCGTACCTCGGCTTTCTTATTCGAAAGGAGATGTCCTTGATATGAAGCGGGGTGTCGTAAATATCAAAACCTATTCGGGGTTCCGGCGTATAGAGCCCGGGAGGCGCGATCATTTCAATTTCTTCATTAGCGAACTTCCAGTATCCATTTATTTCGGATACGAGCCAGAAGAGCTTTTGAAACGGATACCAACTATCGATAGCATCCTTGCAATTGCACTCAACATGCATCGCCGGGGTGAAAACATCAGCCCCAGAAGTGAGGTAGTCTTTTTCTTTTTCGCATTGGGTGCACTGGATCGTGAGAGAATCAATCATTTAAACCACTTCTCCTTAAATATTTTTCTGTTAATCATAAGTCAATCATATCGGGCATTCTTCCCGGATTCAATATCTATGATCAAAGTTTTTTCGGATAGTAAATATCTGCAATCTTTATCAGTTTTTCAATTCAAAACTGATAGTCAAGGAGGTTTATATGAGCAGTAAAAAAGACAAATTCAAAGATCAGCCTCCCCTGCCCGGGTTTGGGGGCGGAGGATACAAACAGGCGGTCAACCAGGTTTATGAAGAATATAAGAAGGTGGACCAGGCACTACAGGATATTGTCAGGGTCAACCCGGCCCGACCCGGCATTGAAGATGAGTTTGAACTTTGCCAGGAGATTGCCATTGCCCTTAAGCAAGATCTTCGGGAATCCGGGATATCCAGGGAGGTTTTCTGTGATGAGGTCAACCTATACCTGGGACGATCGGAGGAACGGTACAAGCAGGATCCCAGACTGTGCCGCAAACCCCTAACGGAAACAGATTTGCAAAAAATAATCTCCAACCCTGTCGATTATCCGCTTAAAGCCTATTACCTGTTTGCTTTTCAGCACACCCTGGGCGGCTTTGGTATCGTCAATGCCATTGTGGGTGCCAAGGGTGGCAAGGTAATGAGCGAAGAGGATCGAAAATTATTTGCCCTGGCTAAAATCGGAGAGCTTAAAGCCCAGCTCCAGCAATTTGAAAAGCAGCTTAAAAAATAGGAGATCCAATGACAGGCAAATTATCACAACAGACACAGGACCGGATGAAAAGCATTATCCGTGACGCAATCGCCTTTGCAGAGATTAAAGATACAGCCCTTGTGGCAATGCTTATACCCGGTCACGGCATTCCTTTAAGCCATGTCTGCGGGGCGGTTCTGGATCATGACTTGATCAGGATGGTGTCCCCGGTTTTCGGGTGGGAGTCAGTTGTGGGGAATATCGTTTCCGAGGATGAGCCGGAAAGCCCCATCACGGCTTCAATCGCCCTTAGGGATATTGTCTGGGTTTCCCCGGAAATCATGGAGGTAAAATAATGGGTACTACATACAAGCGGATCAAATCGGTTTTTACCACGTTTGAGATTCTGGAATACCTTTCCGACTGCAGAGAGCCTGTAACCGGATCACAGATTGCCAATGATTTGGACCAGCCGTTTCAAACGGTCATGTGCCACCTGGCAAGCCACCAGGACAAAGGGTATGTCCAGACAATCGGAGATAAATACAAAATCGGCATGAAGCTGGCTGTATTCTGGGCCAGGATGAAGAGCGCAAAAGAAAGCGACCTGCAAGGCATTCAAGATGATTTGCAGGCCTTAAACGGCAAATAAGGGAGGTTATTGATGGTAAAGAAAATAGACGTTGATCCCGCTGCAGAGATCTATGAAGTGGCTCAGCAGGAAATGAAAATGGAACTTACAAAGATGAAGGACCAAATAGAAGCGGCCAAGGAAGAATCCTTTGCCATGGGCATTTTAAAGAAAATTGAATATGATAATGCTCACAACGAATTCCTTGAGCATGCAGTACTGCACAATATCAAGCAGGCCAAAGAGTATAAAAATCGGGGTATGACTTGGAAGCAATTCTGTGAGGCCCTTGGAAAATCTGTCCGAAGTGTGGATGCAATCTTAAATGATATCACTCCATTGGTCGAGAAATTTTCGGCAAGTTTTGCCGATTTGTCAGGCATCAATTTCAGTAAAATCAGGTATCTTGGCCGTTCAATTTCGGCAAATTCTGCCGAAATTGACCAAAACGGCATTATCATTGACGGAGAAACAATTCCAATTTCCGCCGAGTACAAAGATGACATTGAAGCCTATATTGATAGCCTTAAAACATCCGAAAAACAAACCCGGAAAGAAACCAGCGAAGAGGTCAAAGCCAAGAACCGGGTGATCAAATCCCTGCACCAGACAATTGCGACCCAGGACAAAGACCTTACCCGGTACACGAATCAGGCCAAGCCAGGAGAGTTGTCCGATGCGGAAAAGGACCAGCTCAAAGGCCTTAAAGACCTTAAAGGGCAGTTTGATGTCTTTGGCAAAGGCATGGATATTGATGTCAATATATATCTCTATAATGCTTCGGATAAGGTCAAGGCAGAATACTTTGCCAACCTGATGTATGCCAGACAAATGATAGAAGCTGTCTGGGATAATGCAGTTCAGGAAATTGGTATTTCTGCCTTGCCGGGATCTGGCGGGGATGACTGGCAACCATCAGAATACCAACCGGATACTGAAACCACCGAATAAGGAGCTGGATCATGTCATGGCAGGAAGAAATGGTGTCAGAGCTGAGCAAGGCTAAAAACGGGGATAAAACCCATATTATGAGGCGATATGAAACCATGACCGGCAAAACAAAAACTCATCTTTACCGGGTTGCAAAAAAGTTTGGATACGAGACAGACCGGAAAAAACGGGCCGATAAGGGAGAATGCCGCCTGACAGAGCTTCAGATCAAGTTCGTTGCCGGTCAGATCCATACCACGGCCCGGGAAAAAAAAGGGACTATCATGCCTGTCAAATTGGCTCTGGATATTGCGGAGCAGAACAATATTATTACGCCTGGCTGTGTGTCTGTGGCAAGAATGCAGGATCTGTTAAGGGAACGTGGCTTGAATAAGAAGGCGCTGAATGCTTCAAGGCCCCATTCCTCCATGCGGTCGCTTTATCCAAATCATGTGCATTTCTTTGATGTGTCGGTCTGTATTCAATATTATTTGAAAAACAATCAGTTACGCATTGAGCGTGAAGACAAATTTTATAAAAACAAATTTGAAAATTTTGCGAAAATCAAACGGAAAATCTTCCGGTATGTTCTCACCGATCATTTCTCCAACACAATTTTTGTGAAATATTACATCGCCAAGGGGGAAACCCAGGACAACTTGTTTGATTTCCTGGTCACCGCCTGGGGGCACAAAAAAAATGAAAAACTGCCGTTTCGTGGCGTTCCGTTCGTCCTCATGATGGACAGGGGAGCCGCAAATATCAGTAAGGCCATTATTAAGTTCTTAAAGAATCTTGATGTGGAGTTCCCGGAACCGAAAGGGAATAACGCAAGGCGGCAAGGATCTGTGGAACGGGCACAGAACCATGTGGAAATGTATTTTGAAAGTATGCTCAAGCTACAGTCGACAGCCAGCGTTGAAGAGCTGAATCATTATGCCCTGGACTGGTGTGGATATATGAACGCTTCCCCCAAGTTTTTACATACCAGATTTGGCACACCCAGGACCCACTGTTGGCTGAAAATAAAAGAACACCAACTTCGGGAACGGCCTGAGATTGAGGTATTACAGGATATTTACAGGAATCCGTTTGAAGAGCGCAGCGTGGATGGTGACTATTCCATAAGCTTTAAGGGCGAAAGATTCAGGCTTAAGCATATTGAAGGCCTGATTCCACATAGCTCTAAGGTGAATGTAATTATGAAGCCGTTTACCTGGCCGGAAGTAGTGGTTGAATTTCGTGGAAAAGAATATACGGCAAGGCCCATTAAAAAGGCGGACGGTGGATTTGATGCTGATGCCGCCATTATCGGTCAAGAATACAAATCCATGCCGGAAAGCCAAACTCAACAGCAGATCAAACTAATTGAGAACATGGCATATGGTGAAAATTGGCACAAGGACGATGCCCCGTTTGCCGGTCTCCATGTTTTTGGTGGTCAATCCGACAGGATAAGCACCGACTTTATCCCCAAAAAATCAACCCCCATGAACATTACCAAAGACACCATGGAAGAACGAAGGATCAGTATGTTTGACCTGTTCCGGGATCTCTCCCGGGCGGGTGACATGACCCCGGATCTAAACCGGGCCATCCGGGCAAAACATGGAGAATCCATCACCATGGCCGAGCGGGATGATCTGGTTGATGCCATGGAAAATAATGAGCTGTCTGTGTATGACGGTCAGCTTTTAGTGAAAGGAGGAGACGATGATACTCTTGAAGCAATTGCTAATTGATTGCTGTGTGACTCAGATGGATTTTGCCCGCACCCTTGAACTTAGTATTCAAAATGTGAGGCTGCTCCTGCTCCATGGGCAGTATCCGGCCAAACATACAACCAAGTCCCACATGGTCAGTGTGATTGAAACATGGGTGGTGTCAAACCCATATCCGTTGAACTGGCTGCGTACAAACAAACGTGGGATGGAAGAGATATGGCATGAATATGACGGCACAAGATATGCCCACAAGAAAAAGGATATCCCGATCAAAGCATTACTCCTGGGAGATCCGTTAATAATTAACCCAAGAAAGGATATTGAAATGATTTTATCACTCACACTGAAGCATTTTAAGATGTTTAAAAACCCGTTCATCAATGATGTCAACAAGCCCAGGGACATTTATCTATCTTCTGAACACAGGTTTTTGAAGGAAATGATGCTTGATGCAGCCAAGTTCGGCGGCTTTGTGGCGGTTGTCGGCGGTGTTGGGTCCGGCAAGTCGGTGATGAGAAAGGCGGTGGCCGAGCAGCTCACAAACGACGGACTCAAGGTTGTGTATCCGTTGATTATCGATAAGTCAAGAATCTCTCCATCATCCTTGATTGATGCAATTGTCATGGATATCTCCGATGAATTACCAAGGCAATCCCTGGAGCAAAAGACCCGCCAGGCCGTTCGCCTGTTAAAGGCCCGGGCTGATAACGGCATGCGTCAGGTGCTGATGATTGAGGAGGCCCATAACATTGACAAGCGGGCTTTTAAAGCGCTCAAGCAGATATTTGAACTGGAAAACGGGTATGAAAAGCTCATCGGTATTATCCTCATCGGTCAACCTGAGCTGCTCAAAAAGCTTGATGAAGTCGGAAATGCAGATATCCGGGAAGTTATCCGAAGGATTGCCACGGCTGAGATTGAAGGTCTTGGTAAGGATGTCAAACCATACCTGGAACATAAATTTCGGGTGACCGGGAAAAAGGTTGAAGATATCCTGGATGATGATGTTTATGACGCCATAAACACCCGCCTTGAAAGAGCCCAGGGCCGGAAAAAAATCAATCGTAGCTTTCCGCTTTCAGTGAATAACCTGGTTGCCCGGGCAATGAATACGGCAGCGAGGATGGGTGAAGGCAAGGTTACAGCGGATTTAATTTTGAATTGTTAAAGGAGCGGCCCGGCAGATGCACCAACATCTGTGATCCGGGCCTTGTGCAATAACGCAAGGTATTGCATTGACAGTGTATCCGGGGAAACCCGGACCTGTCAATGGAAAGGAAAAAACATGTTTGAAAACAGCATTTTTTCAAAACAGCGAGATAGTAGGAGGCCTCCTCTTTATCATAGAATGTATTGTGCTGATTGCCGTCGATATTTTTTAGCGACCAACACAGGCAGGCCTTGCAAGCACTGTTCTTCAACGGCGGTTACCTATGCGAGTAATTGGAAATCAATAACAGACAATGGTCAAAAAAATAACCCAGCAGAAAGGAGTTTATAATGGTCAAACGGAAAAAACCTTTAAATGTGTTTCCGGTTAAGAGCGTCGGTGATGTGAACGAAGCCCTGAGTAATATTGCCATGCATCAACGTGAGCTGATCGCTATTGAAACAAAAATGAACAGCGATATTGATAAAATCAAAGCCAATTCCACGGCCATGGCGGCAAAGCATGAAAAGAAACTCCAGGGCCTTGAAAACGGCATTCAGGCATTCTCTGAGTATAACAAAGAAGACCTTTTTCAAAAGAAAAAATCCATTGATTTGAGTTTCGGCACCATAGGCTTTAGGAAAGCTTCAAAACTCAAACCTGTGGCGAAAAACACCTGGGCAAGGGTTCTGGAGATCTTAAAGGAAAAAGGGTTTAAGAGTGCCGTTCGTGTGAAAGAAAACCCAAATAAAGAGATCCTTGGTGAATGGTCTGATGAAAAATTGGCCACAGTGAATGTTAAACGGCATACCACGGATCAGTTCTGGTATGAGGTCAAGGAAGAGGACCTGAAGGCAGGGGCTGAATAAAGCTATGGATAAAAAACAAATTATTCAAAAGATAAAAAAATGCCTCGCCCTGGGGAAAAGCTGTAATTCCCATGAGGCGGCCCTGGCTATTAAACGGGCTCAGGAGCTGATGGAAAAGTATGGGGTTGCTGTTGATGACGTAAAATTGTCCGATGTTAACCGGGTGGATGCGTTCATGAGCAAGGCCAAAACTCCCCCTCGTTTTGCATTTTCCCTGGTGGTCATGATTCGGAATGTGTTTGGTTGCGAAATAGTGCTTGAACCAGGTTATAGTTTTAGAACCGGGTATTATACCGATATCTCTTTTATCGGTTTTGGCCCCAGTGCCGAACTTGCCGCTTACACTTTTGAGGTGTTGAACAAACAGGTTGTAAAGGGCAGAAAAACTTACCTTTCAACTCTCCAGAAACGGTTAAAAAGGTCCACAAAAACCAGGAGAGGGGATCTGTGGGCTGAGGCCTGGGTGAGAGCCGCTGCAAAAAAGGCAATTACTCTTTCATTAAGCAAGAATAAAAAAGAGCTTATTGAAAAATGGAAAGCCCGGGAATATTCAAACCTCCAAGATACTACACCGAGAAAGCTCAAATACAAGGGCCGTGGAGATTGTGATGCGATAACTAAAGGCATTGAAGCCGGCCGAAATGCCTCCCTCCACCACGGGGTGGATGGAACCGGCCATGAACCTTTAAGGCTCAACCAATAGAGGAGCATTGAAAATGAATAAAAAGACTCAAGACTCAAGTATAAAACAAAGGCAAATCATTGCCATGGCTTGCGGCCACTTTACATTCAGCAAAGAGGATAAAAAGGCCTTGCTCATGGATCGTTACGGCAAAGAGAGCACCACTGAACTGAACTATGCCCAGGCCGAAGAGGTGATTGATGATTTCGTAAGCAAGGGTTTTGTCATCCGTTCCACAAAAAGAAAATATATGAGAAGAAAACCATTCACCGGCAAAAAACCTGGAAAGCTTGTTGCTCTGGCGTCACCTGCTGAGCTTTCCAAAATTGACGCCGTGGCCGGCCTGATCAGCTGGCGGGTTGAGAACGGCCTGCAAAAATGGATGAAAAATCGGTTCAAGATCGAACAAGTAAAAACATCCCATAATGCCTTTGTAGTCATTGAAGGGCTTAAGGGTATGTTTGAGAACCAAATGAAAAAGAAACACGGCCCGGATTGGTGGCAAGAACCATATGAGGATATTGAGGTCTGTTATTATATCTCCCAGCATTTTCCGGCTATGACAAACGGGCATCCCCTTCCTGCATATACCAAGGTTCGGGATCTGGAAGATTGGCGGAAGACTACAGCCTGCATGGCAGTTTAAGGAGAAGTTATGCCAAGAGGTATGAGTTTCTGGCTGACCCAACAGCAAATGAGAGATGAAATCAAGGGCGTCACCCGGCGCTGTGGTTGGTGGTTTTTAAAGCCGGGTGACATCCTTCACGCAATGGAGAAGTGCCAGGGCCTGAAGAAAGGTGAAAAACAGGTTCTTATTTACCCCATCCAGATCATTTCAACCCGGCCGGAAGTTCTGTTTACCATTACCCATGAGGAGTGTGTAAGGGAAGGCTTTCCGAATTTAACACCCATTGGCTTTGTGGATATGTTCTGCAAAGCCAATGGGTGTCCACCGACTGAAGAGGTCAACCGGATAGCGTTTAAACGAGTTAATTTACATTGCTAATCTGTATGGTTTGTTATGTATTTAGTTGATTTTAAAAGGAAGACAAAATGATCAAAGCAAGTTGTGACAAAATTCGAATAACAGTCCGAATAGATTTTGAAGGTGCTGACGTAGACGCTGTGTTTGGTCAAGCTGGCCTTTTTGATCATAATGTAAAAGGGGCAGAGACTCCAAACGCAAACAGCGTTAATTGGTGTTTGACTCAAATCTTAACGAACCACAAACAGTATCCTGAGCTTGACCGATTGAGCACCTTAGGGGCTGAACCGATGGGAACCAATGACTACATGATGGGGTGTGCTTTAATTGATTTGGATATTGATCCAGATGAGTACACATCTACGATTCCCAGGGAGCTATCTATCATCCTTGAAACTTTCATGAAAAAGTATGTCTCGTTTATGTCAGACGGGCAGGAGTTGCAAAAAGAAACCATTATGATTAGAGCGTTTACGAGCTAAGGCTCATGAGTAATGTATTAAGAGGTTTTCAAACTATGAGCAAAACTCATCAAAATAATATTGTTTCCCTCTCTGGTGGCAAAGATTCCACGGCTATGTTGCTCATGATGCTGGAGCGCAAAGAACCGATTCATTCAGTTGTCTTTTTTGATACTGGGTGGGAGTTCCCAGAGATGTATGATCATATTCGGCTTATTGAAAAAATCACAGGCTTAAAAGTATGGACCTTGAATTCTCGGTTGCCCTTTCTCTATTGGATGACTGCCCGGCCGATTTCATCTACTAAAAAAGCCTTGGCAGAACTCAAAAATGATAAACTTATTGAAAGGTGGAACGAGGCTAAAGCCTATAACAATTTACCTTCCATGCCTGGCACCAAAAAAGGAATAATTGATATTCTGGGCGGTAAGATACACCGGATCGGCAACAGTTGGCCCTCCTCATCCCGGCGATGGTGTACCAGGCAAAAGGTGGATTCCCTCAACCTTTTTTGCAAACCGATACCTAATTCCGTTTCTATGATTGGGTATGCTGCTGATGAGGAAAACAGGGCCAAGGATAACGGAAAGATACCACAAAGATACCCTCTTATTGAGTGGGGAGTCACGGAAAAAGAGGCTTTGCAATATTGTTATGACAAGGGTTTCGACTGGGGGGGCTTTATGAACTTTTTGGGCGAGTATCTTGTTTTTGCTGTCCTTTACAGCGAGTCGGAGAGCTTAAAAAATTGAGGTCAAAGCGTCCTGAATTATGGCAAAAAACCTTAGAAATGGAAGCCATGATTCCAAATAACCGGGGCTTTAAAGACTATACGACAGTGGCGGATTACGAAAGGCGGTTTGATTTTGAGGACCGGCAAATGCTGATGTTTGAACCAGCCCTGGCAGTATGATTAAAACTCATCAAAATCGGGTTTTTAAAAATCCGGTTAATAATATAAAGACCCCTTTTATGGCCCAGGAGAAAAAATGGATCCAAAATACAAAAAACTAATGACGGCCGCCAGGAATATCTTGGAGCTTTCAGATCAAAATGATACTGGGGAATATCTTGTTGATCCGGATAACATAGAGGATCTGGCCGAGGCCCACCGAGAAGTTTATGAAATGGAGGAATAAAGGAGAGGATATGAAAAACCTGAGAAAAATAACGATCTTAACCATTGTTTTATGTTTGATTCCTATGTTGCTTTTTGCCAAGCATCTACATCCTGAAAAATATTATCAAAATTCATGGTGTGCAGAGCAAGACGGCCAGGTTGAATACCGATTGCCTGATATGACCCGGTGTGATTGCTTGACAGAGACTTATGCTGTTGAAGTTGATTTTGCCAGGAAATGGTATGAAGCCGTGGGGCAGTCTCTCTATTACTCTATGCAGACCGGTAAGCGAGCAGGGATACTCCTGATTATTGAAAGCGAAAAGGATATGAAATACTGGATCAGGCTAAATTCGACTATTCAACATTTTGGTTTGCCGGTAGACACCTGGATGATTGAGCCTTAATTACTAAGGATTTTGCGTTACCAAGGAGGATATTTAATGAGTCTCATATCAGACGAAAAATTCAAGGAAATGCTCACCCAGAGTAGTTTGCCGGTTCGGGCCAGTTACCGGCCGGGTGAAGTGTGCAGCATCCTTGGTATTAGCCCCAGAACTTTTTGGCGTCTGACTGAGCAGTATGATGATCCTGAAGGCACAGGACCCCGCAATCCGAACAGCCTTGACTCATACCTTTTGCGGTCCCACCGCAGAGTAAGATACAATGAGATCCTTGCCTATCTGAACCGTAACAACACATATGAACGCAGAAATGCCCCAGACCCCCGCCAAATGCTTATATTTGATTGATTAAAACTCAGATTTTCCCCATGGCCCCTGATATTTCAATATCAGGGGCCTTTTTGTTGTGCCAAAACAGTACAAACCGGACATCTTTCTCAATCCACATATGAAATAACAAAACCTACTGAGTGATATTTTTTAAATTAATTCAATAGGTTTATAGGATGAAAAAAAAATGTATTGATTCAATCATACTCCATTGTAGTGATTCAGAATTTGGGGATGCAGATCTGATCGATCAATGGCACAGGGAACGGGGTTGGAGTGGGTGCGGATATCATTTTGTCATCACCAACGGCGTCATTCAGGCCCATGAAAAATACTTGCCGTTTAATGACGGCTTGGTCCAGGTTGGGCGGGATATCAACAAAACCGGAGCCCATTGCAAAGGTCACAATACCGGTTCCATCGGGATCTGCCTGATCGGTCGGCACGGATTTACGGCAAAGCAGCTCTATGAAGCCCTGCCCGAACTTTTAAGGATGCTCATGTTTGATCATGAAATCAGTCTTGATCAAGTCCATGGGCATTTTGAATTTTCCCGGAAGAAATCGTGCCCGAATATCTCAAAAGAAATCATACGCAAGATAGCGGAGTATTCAGTCTAATGAAGATTCCAATAGCCGGGTTGTCTGACAGTGAGATTGAACTTGTTAAAGCGGTTTTAGATATGGGTGGTTCAATAAGTATTGCCATCCTGATTGTCATTGCATTGGCTTTGATCACATGGAAACTGAGCGGCCATATGGTCAAGTTCAGTGTGGATCTTGTGGCGGTTATGCAAAACCAGGCGGATGCCCTATCCGGGCAAGCCACGGCCATGGGAGAAATGAAAGACGCTTTAAATCTGTATGTGCTGAAAGATAACGATGAGCATCGGGAAATACTCCTTGGGCTTAGCGTAATGGCCAGTGAAATGAAAGAATTAACACAAGCAATTTCGGAGTTGAATCATGACAAAATCTGAAGCAGTTAAACATGACAGGATCCGGCATTTAATTTTGAAATCTCTATCCCCCGGCCACCCTGAGCCACTGGACACGGTTGTACTCAGAAGGCATATGGCCACATTCGGATATCCCATGACTGAAGAGGATTTAACCTCTTACGTTGCCTATCTTGAAGAAAAAGCCTTGGTTAAAGTAGACAAGCGCCCTGGAGATATCGTCATGGTTAAAATTACAGCCATTGGGATGGATGCCCTGGATGAACGTATCAATGTGATCGGCGTGGGCCAGGACCTGGAATAATGGAAGATCCCCAGAAAAGACATAGGGAGATGGCTTTCAAGGTCTGGCGGGAAACCGGCCAGAACTTGGTTAAAACGGTGAAGGCCCTTTCCCAGGATCACGGGTATGACATCAGCCGCCAATCCCTTGCAAAGTGGCGTGATGACTTTAACTGGGAACGGCGGGCTGCAGCCATGGAGGTCGAAGAGCTGGAACGTCTGGATGCCATGTCTGACACGTCCATCATCAATTCTCTGATCAAGCGGCGTAAGCAATATGAAGATTATTTTGAAGCCATGGCTCCTGGAGCAATTGATAACCAGGCCCAGTACGGTCTGAATTCCGTCTTAAAAACTTTGATTGAAATCCGTAAACAAACAGGGGTTTTCAAGGTGGAAGAGTTCAGTTCTTTTTTCAAGGATCTTGTGGAATTTCTTCGCACAGAGGATCTGGAGGCTGCAGAGGCCATGGCCAGAAACTTTGATTCCTTCACAGGTCATATCAGGAAAAAATATGTCTCTTAAGAACCTTAACAAGGAAATAGAAGCTTTAAGGGCGCTGGTTCAGGCCCAGACTACACCCTTGCCCGGAGGAAAAAAAGAGAGCAAAGCAAGGATTGCCAGGGCTGCTAAAGATTTTGAATTCTTTGCTAAAACATATTTTCCCCATTACCTGATCAAGCCCAGTTCCAAGTTTCATAAATACCAATACCAAAGGTTACAGAAACTCATTCTCACAGCTGAACAGGAAGGGGATGGAGACAAGCAGGCCGATGCTGCCCCCAGGGGAAATGCTAAATCCACCAACTGCACATTGATTCTGCCGTTGTGGTGTGCAGCATACAAATATCGGTTGTTCCATCTTCTGGTTTCCGAGACCGCTACCCAGGGGGAAGATTTTCTGACGTTTATCAAAGTTGAGCTTGAAAGCAATGAGCGGCTTAAACAGGACTTCCCGGACATGTGTGGAGAGGGGCCTGTTTGGCGGGCTATGAACATTATTACCAGCAACGGGATAAGGATTAAAGCAGCCGGTGCCGGGCAAAAGCTTCGAGGTTTGCGGCATGGTGCAAGAAGGCCGGATCTTGTCGTTTGTGATGACCTTGAAAATGATGAAAATGTAGTCTCTCCGGAACAACGGACAAAGCTTGAAAAATGGTTCTTCAGGGCACTGATGAAGGTGGGGAAAAAGTATACTGTTTATATCTTGATAGGAACCATTCTGCATTATGCCAGCCTGCTTGCAACTTTGCTTAAAAAGCCTGGTTGGAAAGGCAAGAAATTCAAGTCTGTTATCTCCTGGTCGCAAAGCAACTTGTGGGACACTTGGGAGGCTATCTTTTCGGATATTACCGTGGGCAAAGAAGAGGCCGAAGCCAGGGCAGATGCTTTTTTTAAAGCGCATGAAGCGCAGATGCTTAATGGTGCAGAGGTGTTGTGGCCGGAAGAGGAGGATTATTATTACCTCATGAAAATGAGGCTCTCTGAAGGTGCAGCCCACTTTGACAGTGAGAAACAAAACGAGCCGATTAACCCGGATGACTGCCTGTTCAAAGAAGAGGAGATTGTCTACTGGGATGAGGGCGATGTTGATCTTGCCGGTGTGGCTTCTTATGGTGCCGTGGATCCTTCCCTGGGTAAAAAATCCAGAAAGGCTGATCCGTCTGCTATTTTAACCGGGCGATATAAAGACGGCATTATCTGGCTTGAGGTTGCAGACATTGAAAAACGTCACCCGGACCAGATTATTGAAGATGTGCTTTTATATCATAAGCGGGATCCTCTTCAGATGGCTGGTGTTGAAGTTGTACAATTTCAGCAATTCTTTAAAGACACACTTGAAAAGATTGCCCACGAACGAAGCATGACATTAAACATTGTTGAAATCCCGCAATCCCAGGACAAAACGCTTAGAATTCAATCCCTTCAGCCCTGGATTAAAAACGGGTGGATCCGGTTTAAACGGAACATGGCCACATTGGTAGATCAGTTGGTTAAGTTCCCCATGGCAGATCATGATGACGGACCTGATGCCCTAGAGATGCTGAAAACTTTGATTGAAAATTCACCAGGTCCACAAATTGCGGACGTAATGCCTGAATTCGCGGAGGCCAGCATATGAGTTTTTGGGATAGATTCAAAAGACCGGCTCCAAACACCGTGGATATAGATTCTGGAAGAGTCTCGGTGCCTGAAGAAGATTTTGCCACTGGCATGGGCCGTCTTGCAGGTTTCTACGGAATCAAGACGCCAAAGTTCCCCCTGGAGTATCTGGGCATCCTTGAACTTTTATCCATCTGGAATCCTGATATATCCCAGGCTTTGTCCATAATCGTCAACCTGGGCAATACCGGCCATGAGCTGGAGGTTGACGGTAAAAGCCCGGAGGCGGTTCTTGAACGGGTCAATGGTCTGGCCAGTAAAATTTACAGGACTGGTGGCGGTGTGGACGGCCTGGTCAATCATTTTTTGAGGCAGATCTCGTTGATGGGTGCCCTATCAGCAGAGTGGGTGGTGGCTGATAACGTCCAGGACGGTATCCAGGACGCTGTTGTGGTGCCGGTCCGATCCATCCGGTTTAAGCGTGAGGATGGGATTTACCAGCCTTACCAATACACAGGCGGTTCCTTTGATACAGCCTATGTAAAGCTTAACCCCCTGACCTTCAGCTACAACCCGATCCAGACCATGGACGATGACCCCTATGGGATCCCCGGGTTCTATGCAGCACTGAAGAACATTGAGGTCCAGCTTGATTCCATTGGTGGTATCGGTCAGATCGTCAGAAAAATGGGGCTTTTAGGATTTCTTGATGTTTCTTTAAAGATCCCTGATAAGAATGCCGGTGAAACCGATGTAGCATATAAGACCCGTCTCCAGGCAAGGCTTAAGAGTTATGCAAAAGCGTTTACATCCAACTTTTCAAAGGGTGTGGCTGTCCATTACGATGACCAGGAACTGAAGCACAACAATGTGGGCTCAACGGCAGCTGCCGGTGCAAAAGCAGTTTTCAACCTGAATGAAGAGCAGATCCTGTCTGCTTTGGATATCCCGCCTTCCATGATGGGTCGGAGCTATTCCACCACAGAAACCTATGCCAGTGTGGATTTTGAACGCCTGACAAAAAGACTTTTGAATAGTCGCAGAACCACCAAACGGTTCCTTGAAAAAGGCTATAACCTGGACCTTTCATTGTCCGGGATTAATGCAAAAGTTTCTGTCAAATTCAACGGGAATAGCGGTTTCCAGGAAAAGGATAGTGCCGAGGCCGAGGGCCAGAGAATTAAAAATGTCGTTGACAAGCGGGATGCCGGGTTCATCAGTGATGATGAGGCCGCCCGGGAGCTCGGTTACGAAGAGGCCACAGGCCAGCGCCCGCCCGAGCGGGATCCGGGCCTGACCTTTAAGTTCAACCGGGAAAAATCACGGTATGAATTTGTCCGTCCAACGCTGCCGGCAATCAATACCCACGCCTTTGCCAAGGACACTGGCAAGCGGGTTCAAAACTATGCCGAGGCCATCAGGAGCATTCTTGATCCCTGTGAGGACAAGGCCATCAAAGCTGCTTTGAAAGCGGCCGGGAAAAGCTATACCAATGAAACCGCCTTTGCTGAAGGGGTTTTCAAAGCCTTTGACAAAGAGCTGTTAAAGCAGCTTAAAAAGTCGAACTCTGACAAGGTATCAGACAAGTATGTCAAAGACGCCTGGCAGTTCTTCCGGTTTGAAGACAATAGCGATATGCCAAAGAAACAAAGCCGGTCCCGGTTCGGCATTGACATCAACCTGGCCGATACCAATGCCATCCGGTATCTGACCGCCATTGACCGGTTTTTCTTTGGGTCAGGCAACTACCTGACCAAAAACAAGGTGGTGGGAACAAAGTTTATCAACTGGCTTGAAAACGAGTACATCACCAAGGGCCTGAACATCCGGGACGAAAAAACCATGAAGGCTTTCCAGGGCGAATTCAAGGATATGGTCAAGGTAACCACCTGGAAAAAAATCAACCAGCTGGTGAACACCACCATGTCGAGGATCCAGAACTTTGGGCAAACTATGAAGCTGCATGAGGCGGGGTTTAAAAGATTCCGCATTGTGGGACCGAAAACAGCTCCTATCTGCTCGTTTTGCGCAAATATGGTGGGACGGGTCTTTGATGTCGAAATAGCCGCTAAACGGCTATCTAAAGTTGTTGAAAAGGGATTTGAAGATGTGTCTGATCTGCCTTCATTTATCACAAATGAATATTCCCCGGAAGAGTTGGAAGAACTGACAGACAAACAATTGCAGGATGCAGGCTTTGAAAGCCCGCCCTATCACCCGGAATGCCGTCACAGAAAAGCAGCTGAAGATTAATAACAGGAGTTAATTATGTCTTACAAAATTATCAAAGAAGGATTTGCCAGCGCCCGGTTTGATCTGGTTCCGGAACATATGCCGCTTGAGGTGGGAGCCAAGCCTTTCAGCTTTGAGATAGAGGAGTCTGAACAGCCGAATGAAGAGCTATTTGTCAAGCTGTTCCGCTGTCTTTCCGCCACCACTACCCAGTCCCGGTTCTTTGACTTTTCCTCCCCCGGCGTCCTTAAAGCTGCAGTCTCCTTTTTTGAGGGGGTTACCATCTTTGCCAACCACCGGATGGATGTCACCCAGTGGAAGGGATACACCCAGGGTGCTGTATGGGACGGCAAGAACGAGCCCAACGGTGTCAATGCCCAGTTTGTCCTGGACAGGGTTGCGGATCCGAATCTTGTGAGGGGCGTGGAAACAGGAGCCTTGAGATCCGCCAGTGCCACCATCTGGTTTGAATATCAAAAATCCCACCCTGATCTTAAGTGGTTTTATGACCACTTGGGTGAGGAGGTGGATGGTGAAATCGTGCGGTTTGTTGTTACCAAGATCAGCAATGTGGGTGAGATGTCCATTGTCTGGGAAGGTGAAGACAGTTATGCAAAATCGTTTGAAGCCGGGCAAGATCCGGACAGTGAAAACCTTAACCATGGAGAGGATGAAATGAAGCTTTCAACACAATTTTTAACCCGGTTTGACCTCAACGGTGAGCCGTCTCCGGAGGACATTGAAAAGGCCATCCTGGAGAGCATTACCGGCCTCGAAACAAAAGTCGCTGAACTTGAAGTGGATGCCAAGATCGGCAAGGTCCATCTGACCGAAACCCGGGAAAAGGCAGTGACGCTATACAAGGCAGCCAAGGGTGAGGATGCCAAAGAAAGCTTTATCACCAACGTGGTTGAAAAAGCTGACCTTGAGACTGCCAAATCCTTTGTGGATGAGTATCAGGGGGCGGTTGAAGATGCCCTTCCTCTGACTTGCAGTAAGTGCGGTGAAAAGTTGTCCAGGAGATCTTCCCAGGGCAGTGGTGATGGGGACAAAAAATCCGTGGATGTCAGCAATCATAAAATATCTTAAAAGCTCCGGGCTTTAAACCGGGGAAAGGTCGTAAAAAATGTTTGATGTGGATTTTACAGGAATTGGGAATGGGCCTGGTGTCACCTTCACCAAAGGATCTGGCGTCACCATTGTAAACCTTGGGCATGTTGGAAAAGTGTCCGCTGCCAAGACGATTGATGTCTGTGTGGCAGAGAATGTGTTCATGGGTGTTATTGAGCAAATTGATGTTGAAAATGAAATCCTGACACTTGAACGTAAAGGATTCAAAGAGGTGCCTTATTCGGGAGCTATTGCTGTCGGGTGGAAAGAACTTGTTGCTGATGGCCTTGGTGGCGTTAAGGCCCCAGCGGTTGCAGATACAGGCAAATTTTATCATGTGGTTGATGTTAATGCCACAGATGGTGTTTTGACACTGGATCTGGGATAGCCCTGGCAACTCTAAAAATTTAGACAAGGAGAATAAAAAATGGCTGTAAGAATGGCTAAAGAAATGTACTCAGCGGCCGCAAAAGCGGGGATAACTCTGACAGAATATCTGGAACAAGAGCGCCCGTCCGAAGTTGAGGGGCTTGATGCGTTTGAATTCGCTCTGTTTGATCAAAAAATCAATCTTAAAACCGACACGGTAGAACGATTTTACCAAACCATTGATGATCGGGTTTTGTTTCCTGAATTTGTTAACCGGAATATTCGGATCGGTATGGTAGGTCTTGGAAAAAAGGATCTTACTTTCGGTGATATCGTTGCCACCGAACAGACCATCGACGGTGCTGTATATGAGACCATCAAGGCGGTTTTTGACAACAAAAATCTTGATTTTAAAAAGGTCGGGGAAGGCGCTGCCTTTCCTACCGTGAAAATGACTGTGGGTAAAACGCCTGTCAGGCTTGGAAAAATCGGGCTTGAACTGGACGCAACATATGAAGTATTGCGGCGGATGAAACTGCCTTTATTGTCTGTCCATATGCAGCTTATCGGCAAGCGTCTGGCTAAAAAGATGGTGGCCTTTGCCGTCCATGTTCTGGTCAATGGCGATGGTAACGCCAACCCTGTTGCCAAGATGACAAAGACGCTCTCCTACGCCAATCTGCTGGATTTCGATATGATCATGGATGATTATGAGGCCACCTGCTGGTTTGCTAAAAAAGCGAAAATTCAAAGCCTTTGCCTGCTTGATGAATTCAAAGACACACGTCTATTTGACACGGCCAGATCTGGTGCCTGGGCATCACCCTTTGCCAATACCTTGAAAAAATTTAACTGGGCTGAATCCTCACTGGGTGACAATCAGATAATTCAGATTGATAAATCTGCCGCACTTGAGTTTCTAAAAGAATCCGGTGCTGAACTGATTGAGACGGACAAAGTGATTGACAAGCAGCTTGAGAAGACTGTGATCAGCCAGGTCATTGGGTTCTCCAAAATCTTTAATGAAGCTGCTCATATCTTTGAGATAGGCTAATGGCAGCCATCAAGAAAATGGTCGAAAACCGTCTCCCGGATGAGGCGGAACTGTTTGCAGGTTCCCTGGATTCTTTCATTGAGGAATCCGGGGCACTTGCTGGTTTTGAAGGGGTTGCTGAAACAGATCTGTCAACCGTGCAAAAATCCCTTATTGCCGACATGTCAGCTAAAGCCCTGATCCTGCCTGCCATGAGCAAGTATAAGAAAGCCATGGCCTCAGCCGAGGGAGATGGAGCCGGTAAGGCAGAATGGGTGGATAAGCTCAAGTTCCTCAAGGAAATGGGTGCCAAGCTGGATGCCGATATTCTTGAGAAAAAAGCCGGTGTCGGCACAAGTGTTGACACGGGGATCCCCATGGTGGTGGTGACCGATGACTGATCTTTTTGATGATGCCGCCCAGGCTGAATTTATCAACGCCATACGGGACGTGACAGACACCTTCCAGAAGTATCCCGTCGTCTTTGGCGATGGGGATGACTCAATTGAGTTATTGTGCGGCCGTAAATCCATCAAAAATGAGCTTTTAGCCCGGGAAGAGGGTGAGTCTATAGACGAAGCCTTTAAACTGGCTTTAAATCGCCAGTATTTGTCCGAGAAGGGGCTTGTTGATGAAAATGACATCCTGCTTATCGGGTATGACACACCGGTTCGGATGGATGGAGAGCAATTTACCATCATAAAACTGGGTGAGCCTATTGTGTTCCGGGATCAAAAACTCATGGTTGTCATGGAGGTTGTCAGATAATGGGTGCGGATCTCACAGGGGATTGGGGCAAATGCATGTCTGTGCTGGATAACCTTGCCAATAAGGTCAAGAGCGAAACCGGCAAGAAGATTGCGCAGTCTGTCAAAAAAATCGAGGCAAGGGCTCTGCAGCATATGGATGACCAGGACCTTGATTGGGACGATCTGTCCGACGACTATGCCAAAAGCAAGGAAGATAAAGGCCTGAGCCCCGACACCCTGAGAGCGTCAAATCAGATGTACAGCAATATCACCACCCACCAGGCCGATGACTTTACCGGTGCTGTAGGTGTGAAGCGCGGAGTCAAAAACAAGGACGGTGAAGATGTCACAGACGTGGCCATCATCCATGAACAGCCTGACAATGACGGCAAGAAGATCCCGCCCAGAAAGCTTTGGGAGCCCACGTTTGAAGAGATGAAAGATGATATTCCCCCTGAAATTATGAGCGGTGTGACAAGGATGCTGAAAAAATGATTGAAGCCTGCAAACAATTTTTAAAGGACCGTATCCTGGAAATTGAAGGTGACAGACAGCTGTCTCCGTTTGAGGGTGGAGTTATATTTTTTGAACCTATGCCCAGGGACTTTTTAAAGACTCATCAGTTTGCAGCCTGCTGCCTGGTATTGCATGACAAGAAAAAGAAAGACGGCAGCCTGGTTTCAAACGTCAGGGATGAAGCGTGCGAATACTACACCCGGACCCGGAAGCGTTTTAGCCGCAAGATCATGTTTCGAATTACTCTTTATGCTGAAGGTTTTGGGGACCAATGGGGAAAAGAGGATATTCCCGGGCTGTGGGATTTTGATGCATACACTGGGTTTATCGACCAGCTTGAGCAAAAGATCGCAGAGCACAAGGTGATAGCTGATGGATTCAATAATGCCGTCAAAATTGACCTTCAGGATTCTATCAGGCCCTGGAATAATGAGGAGGCAAAACAAATGCTCAAGCGAAGGCCGCACAAGGCCATCGTCAGAGTAGAGTTCGCCGGTGGAATTTATGTACAGAAAAAAATACCCATCATCAAGGATGTGGATATTCAATCCAGTTACCAATAGGAGGAGTTATGTCAAAAGACAAGGTTGCGAGGTCTTTAAAAAAAACACCGGCTGCCATTGGGGCAGGCGTTAAAAAAAAAGAAGATCTATTGCCGGTTGAAACCTTGGCAAAGGATCTACCTTCCTGGGAGACAGCAGGGCTTATGGCAGCTGCCAATTGGGCACCGGGCAAGCAGGTGGCTGAAAAACAATTTCAGGATGCTTTAAACACTTTTAGGAACCGTCCCCAGGGCGGCGGGAGGATTTAGGCATGGGCGATGTATTGGAATATTTGGTAAACGGAACCAGCGGCCTTGCTCCCGGGGGAGTGGAAGGAACTGCCATCATCGTTGGGGTATGCAGTGTCGGTGAAGCGGGTAAGGGTTATCTGCTGGGCAAAGACTCGGATCTTGAAACGATGCTGGGTGTGGGTCCCCTGGTTGACAGACTACGGGATGTTTTTGCCACTGGCGGCCAAAATCCCGTTGTGATTGCCGTGCCGGTGGCTGGGCTTCCAGGCGGTTATATTTCTCCTGTTCAGCATACAGGCACCGGCCCCGGGGGAGCTGTGACCGGCACACCTGCTGAAAATGCCGATGTGGTGGTCGAGATTACAACCGGCGGAGCCCTGGGGACTTGTGAGGCAAAAGTTTCTGAAGATGGCGGGTCCATTTTTGAAGTGGCAGCGGCTGTGGCCGTAAACGGTCAGATCAGTATCGGCACAACCGGGGCAACCATCACTCTGGAAGTTGGCACTCACATCGTGGGAGATACTTATGAGTGTGCCGTAAGGAAGGCCATCGGCCCTGTCAAAAAGACCGGCACAGGACCGGACATTACCATTGCCGGCACGGTGAAAGCAGCTGCCCAGATCATCCTGGGTATTGCGTCTGCAGGTGCCCGCAATAATGCTACTTATCAACTGAGTGTTGACGGCGGGGACTCCTGGGGAGCTATTGCGACGGTTCCCGTAGATGGTGTCATTGTCGCAGGCAGTACAGGTGTTTCCATTACAGTTCCTGAGAACCCGGATCTTGTGGTGGGTGATATGTATGAGTGCGATCTCATGCCGCCCGTGCCTTCGATCACGGCGGTGATGACGGCCCTTGAACAGCCTTTGAGCCTTTATGATATTGAATTTGTCCATGTGGCGGGGCCTTCCGATCCCGTGGACTGGGCTGCCATGGGGGCCAAGGCGGATGAATTGTTCAGCCTTCACCGGCCCACCTATTTCCGGGCGGAAAGCCGCCTGCCTTATGCGGATGAAGATCTTAACGACTGGACCGCCGCAATGATCCAGGACCGCCAGGGTTATGCCCATAATTTTGTGACGGTGTGTACTGCATTCGGGGAGGTATCGGACGTTACAGGCAAACGATTAATCCGGAACTGGGCTGGCCTTTTATCGGGTCGGGTGATTTCCCTTCCCGTCCAGCGAGCTGCAGGCCGGGTTAAGGATGGGGGTATTTCCCAGGGGAGCCTGCCTGCGCTGTATACTGATTCCATGCAGAAGATGCTGGAAAAAAGCGGTTATACTACGGCCAAGCATTACGCCGGCTTAAGATCCGCCTATTGGGGGGATTCCAAGACCCTGGCAGAGGTCACAAGCGACTTTCAATATGAGGAGGTTTTGAGAGTAGTTTTCAAGGGCGTAAGAAAGGCCAGGATCGCCGCCTTAAAATCCATGTACGATGAAGCCGGGGATCCGGTTCTTGATTTTGAGACCACCGGGCCTGCCTATCTGAAGGCGGAGATTGAAAATGCTTTGAATACCATGATTTCGGCCGTGCCCAAGGAACTTGCAGGGCATGTGGTGGAAATCCCGCCCGGCCAGGATATTGTGAACAACGGGGTGGGGGTATTGATGAAGCTTGTGGGCATTCCCATCATCCGGGAGATCAAGCTGTATGCCAGCTATGCCTATGCCGGTTCCGCCTTTGATCCAAGACTTAAATTAGCAGCATAAAGGAGAACTTAGCATGTCAATCAATGGAAATGAATATGACTGGGAATCAATGGAAATCAGGCTGCCCCATGGTGTTGCAGTAGACATCACAGAGATCAGCTACAGTGATGAGGCTCCCGTTGAGGAACACTACGGCAAAGGCGGCAAACCCACCGGCTATGGAAGGAAAAACTATAAAGCTTCCGGATCCATGACCATCGGCAAGACTGAATTTGAAGCCCTGAAAAAAAACCTGGGTGGCAGTGTCTACAAGGGCAAACCGTTTTCCATCGTTGTAGGCTATGCCAATGACGATATGGCAACCATAACAGACACCCTGCCTGATGTGAAAATCACCAAGACAGACACCAGCGGCAAGCAGGGTGATGACAAAGTTGGGGCCAAAAAACTGGATTTCAAGATCCTGAGCCCCATCAAATGGGGTGATAGCGAAGCCTATTAAAACAATTTAACTAAGAGGAAAAGTAAAAATCATGGCAAAACAACCAGTCAAAAATTCAACCACCGACGATGACTTGAAAAAATCGAATCTGCCCAAAGAGGTGACAGACGCCCAGGACAATGGAGATACGGTTTTGCTGCTGACCGGGGAAAATGATGAAAAGTATTATTTTAAAAAACCCAAACCGATGCACCTTAACCGCTTTTTGGCCACCAGTGGCAAGGGCAAGATTGCAGCTGCCGTTAAGAACTTAATTTTTGAGCTGGCTGTCAAGCCCACGGAAAGTGAGTTGAAAACCGAATTCAAAGATAAGCCGGGCAGGATGGTGGCATTGAATAATGCTCTCCAGACGGAAATCGGCCTGAATGAGGATTTTACCGTAAAAAAGCTCTAAGCCGGTCCCGAGCCCTGTTTGACGGCAATTGGATCGGACAGGGCAGTTTATTAATCAAGCACTACATTGGGCAGGATCCCCCAGGAGACATGGAAGAATTTATCAATCAATATGCAAAGGCTTTGTGGCTGGAAGAAAGACAGACCAACGTGATGGCCAGGGCCATAACAAAAGCCCTGGGAGGAACTGATTAAATGCTAATTGGAGCCAAAAAGAAAGACGGCAAGCAAGGCTACAAGAATACCCTTTTCAACTGCCTTGGGGCCTTTAAAAACAGCGGACAAGGCTGCATGAAGGGCAAAAACAACCCCGAAAAACAGCCCGATGAAAACGGCTAAAAAGAGTATGGCAAGAAGAATTTCCATATATATTAGAGTATTGCAATAAAAGGACGATGTCAAATGGAAAGTATTTTTAAACTTGGAATAGTGCTGTCGGTGTTAGACCGAGTTTCAGGCCCCAGCGCAAAGATGGGGCAAGGCATGATCGGTCTGCGTGGCAAGGTCATGTCTCTGGGGCCTGCCTTTGATAAGTTTAAAACCTATGGCCTGCTTGTTTTCACGGTAGCTGCCGGGATGCTGAGCATGATGTCTAATACCGCCATGGCCACCACGGGCACCCAGAAAGCCCTGGGTGAATTATCATCTGTCGGCATTGAAAATCTGCAGGCTCTTGAAAATGCCGGCACGGAATTCTCGGGAAAGTGGTCGGGCACAACCAAGGCCGAATTTATCAGTGCGGCCTATGACATCAAGTCGGGTATTTCTTCTTTGACCGATGAGGGGGTGGCTGAATTTGCCAAGCTTGCAGCCCTCACCGGCAAGGCCACAAAATCCACCACCGCTGAAATGACCAGCCTGTTTGCCACGGGTTACGGTATTTACAAAGGCATGTATGAGGATCTTACCGATATGCAGTTCGGGGAGGTCTTTTCAGCTGGGATCTCTGCCTCGGTCAAGAATTTTAAGACCACGGGATCCGGCATGGCCCAGTCCATATCACAATTGGGGGCAGCGGCCACCACGGCTAAGGTTCCCCTTGCAGAACAATTGACCATTTTGGGCATGCTCCAGGCAACCATGTCCGGAAGTGAAGCCGGCACAAAATACAAGGCCGTAATGCAGTCGGCAGCCGGAGCCGGGCAAAAACTGGGCTTGCAATTTATGGATGCAAACAACCAGCTTTTATCCATGCCAGAGATCCTGGCAAGCCTACAGGGCAAATACGGCACCACACTGGACGCCATGGAAAAAATGGAAATGCAAAAAGCATTCGGCACCCAGGAAGCCGTGGCGGTCATTGATCTTTTATACGGCAAGGTGGGGGATCTCAAGACAAACATAACCGAGCTTTCCGGGGCAATGGATAAGGGGACCGCTTTTACTGAACAAATGGCCACAGCCATGAATATGGATATCGGAGCCGGGGTGGGATTGCTGAGTCAGATCTGGCACAACCTTGTAGAGGTAATTGGAAATCAATTCATTCCCATATTGGTTCCTTTGTTTTCCTGGATCGGTACTTTGATGAACCGGATAATTGCCTTTGCCGGGGCCCATGAAACCCTGACCCGGATATTGGTTGTGGGAATCGGCATATTTGCAGTTGTGGCCTTTGCGCTGAGTGGACTTGCTACCGTGTTCGGGGCGGTCGGCTTATTACTTCCCCAGGTTTCTTTGGGCTTTTCCATGGCTGGGAAGGCAGCGTTATTTATGAAAACCGGTCTTTTATCTGCTGTGGCATCCACAAAGACCTGGATACTCTGGCAGCGACAGGCACTTTTGACTTCGCTGTATTTCCATGGGGGGGTGTTGGGGCTTGCCAGGAGCCTGGCCACTTCTTTTTTGAGTTCCATCGGTGCTGCTATAACTGCTGTGTGGAGCTTTACCGTTGCACTCCTTGCCAATCCCGTCACTTGGGTGGTTGTAGGGGTGATCGCTCTGGGGGCAGCCATATACGGTCTGTATAAAAAATTTGAGATTGTTAAAACCGGTGTTAACGCCTTCCTCTATGTTCTCGGATATTTGTTCGGTGTCTGGGTGAAGATGGGTAAAGGCATCGTCAATGCGTTCCTTCACCCTCTTGATTCCGTCAATAATGGATTTACTGGTTTAAAAAATTCCCTGAAGAAAATGATCTCCTGGGTTAAAGGTATCATTCCCGAATTTTTGGCCTCGGGCAAGGCTTTATGGGGGGCTTTTTCAGACGGCATTAAGTCCACAGCCAGCGCTCCTTTCGATTTTGTCAAAAATAGTTTTGCAAAAATTGGAAACCTTATGCCACATTCCGGTGCTAAAGAAGGCCCGCTGTCAACATTGACTCTATCCGGTGCCAGGATGATGGAAACCATCGGGGTTGGTATCCAATCTGCCGGGCCGGGTCTCATAAAAGGTGTATCCGGGATGATGGCAGGTGTTGCCGCTGTTTTCGGTATTGGCAGTGATTTACAGCTTCCTCCGAGGGTAGACAATATCCCGGCTTTGATCTCCGAAAGACCTAAAGCAGCGGTCGTAAGAAAAAAAGAAATCACAAAAAACAGTGGTGACAACAAAAAAGAGGTTCACATCCACATCAATGGTCTGACCCTACCCGATGTTAACGATACAGAATCGTTTATTGCGAAACTGCAGGAACTAGCCGGAGGGTATGATGTCTGACGGGTATTTGAGCATAGAACACGGGCGGGTGAGATTGGGGAATCAATTGGTTCCCGGAACTCTTGTATCCATGGAAATTGACGGAGCTGTCCGGTTTGACAGTGCCGAGGTAGACAATCTATCAGGTAGCAAAAAAACACCTCTTGGGTGGGATGATTCCATTATCCGGCTTGAAATTCTGCTGGGCAGCGATGACGAAAGCAATTGTTATGAAAAACTATCCCAGTTGAATCAAATTTTTAAGGGGATAGATAATAATGCCAATCCTAATATTTATAACATGGCCAATTCCCATGCCATTGCTCGGGGGGTCGATCAGGTGGTCTTTAAAGCCCTGAAATCCAGCGAAAGCAATCAGGATGATGTCATCTATGCTTCCCTGGCTTTTGATGAGCATAACCCGCCCACCATACCGCCGGAGATAAGAGCCTCTGGGCAAAAGACTACTGCTGAAAATTCAACCCCACAGGTCCAGAATGATGCTGTGGTTGATGCTGCTGTCACAGAAGACCCGGACATGCCATTTTCCCAGGGTTTTAATCAGGGAGTCTCATGATATCCGGATTTAATATACAGATTCGAGTTGGCAGTATAGAGGCGCAGCGGGCACCAAAAGTTCAAATTTTATCCCAACGCAACCACCCCTTGACCCTCATTACGGTTGTGCTGCCAGACCCCCAGGGGGAAATCTGCAGACTTATTCGAGACCGGGATCCCATGGCCATTGTCATGGGATATCGGAACCAGGCTGCAGCACAATGGAGCGGGTCTGTTCTGGGCGGCCCTGAATCCCGGGGAAAGGATCAGGTGGTTATCAATGGTATTGGCCCCGAACGGGTACTGGTTGAAACCCTGATAAAACAATCATTTTATCAGGAAACACCCGAATCCATTGTGCGGTTTGCCATTGGCCAGGCAGGACTGCAGGCGGGAAAGATAGAACCTATTGGAATGATGTTCCCCAGGTTCATTGCATCCAATATCCCGGTATGGCAGGTGGCCCGGCAGTGTGAAGCCACATGTCACAGGGCATATGGCATGGACATGAGATCCAGGACGTTCTGGATGGGCCGTGATGGCAGGGTCAACTGGGGCAACTTTTGTGAGTCGGCAGATATGCCGGTCATTGAGAGCCAGGCCAATCTGATCAGCCATTCTCCTGGGGAAAGTACAGCCGGACTCTCCAGGGTAGAAACTTTTATGCTGCCCCATATGATGCATTCCATGAAATTCAGATTAAAGGATTTCAGAAGGGGTATTGAGGGAATTTTTAAGGCGGAGAAAGTGATGCACCGATTCGGAGACAATCAACCCAGGACGTTCATCAGCTATGGAGCAGAGAATGAAAGATATTGATTTAAAAGCGCTCCTGAAACGAATAGTTGAACTGGTAATGCCGGATTTAAGGTCTTATTACCGAGTCGTCAGGAAGGCCCGGGTGGTGAAATCCTATGCAAGTGCCGGCAAGTACTGGGCAGATGTGCAGCCTTTACGCAATGATGACAGCCAGGATCCGGCAGAGCCTGTCATCCCCAAGGTGGAGATCCCGATTCTGTGGGGCGGGCCTGATAGAGGAATTGTCTGTCCGCCGGTCAAAGGCACCCATTGTGATCTGGAATATTATGACGGGGATCCTGATTATCCCAGGATCAGTAATTTCCGATGGCACAACCATAAAGCCCCTGGCATTGATGTCGGAGGATTCATTATCCAGCATTCATCCGGAACATTTATTAAAATTGATCCAGATAAAAATATCATACACGCCACTCCGGCCAATCGCCATAATGAAATTGGCAAAGACAAAAATGAGAATATCGGAGCCGTTTGGACGATGAACGTTGGGGGAAATGCCGGCATAAAAGCTGGCGGCACTGCCACCATTGAAGCACCTCAAATTAGGATGATTGGCAACATGTCTGCCACGGGTGCCGGTGGAGGGACCGGAATATCCTCTGAAAAATGTAACAAAACATTGATCGGCAACCTGGAAGTCCAGGGCAATATCCACGCCACTGGAACGATACTGGGTGATGCGGGCACAGACCAGCACACGGGGTAATAGAGGGAATTATGGGCGATATATACGGCCAGGACATCAAGGTAGATGAGAATATGCAGGTGGTGATTGCTGCAAATGGTGAGGCCGTATTGACCCAGGGGCCTGAAACCGGATGCCAGGATATCAAGCTGAGGTTGTTTCAGCCCCTGGGGGATCTGTTTTATGACAAAGGTCATGGATCCAAGCTTTTAGACTGGGTTCAAGAAGAGAATACGGAAACCAACCGTATGGGCCTTGTCAATGAGGTTGCTCGACGTGTCCGGATGGATCCGAGGGTAGCGTATGGGACGGTCTCCGGGAAGATTATATCTTGGGACGAAAAGGGTATCCAGGTGAGCGTATCCTGGCAGTTTACTGGACTGGACCATTTGTTCAACCTGGTGGTCGAAATGGATTCAACAAAAAAAGAAATGGTGATCAAAGATGTTAATCCCTATTAGCAAAACCTTGGAAGAGATCCGGACAGAGGTTTTTGGATATATCACCCAGGTCCAGGATGAGTACAAAACAAAAGGCTGGCTGCCTGCTTCATTGAATCTGAACAAGGGAATCTTCAGGGGGGTGATTGAAATCTGGTGTTGGGGGCTTTTTCAGCTTTATTCTTTCCTGATTACAATCCTGCCCATGGCGTTTCCTGAATCTGCTAAAGGTTTGTGGCTTGAGCTGCATTGCAAACAGGTGGGAATTAAAAAAAAGCTTGCCACAAAAACAGTGGGCACCTTCTTTTTCTTGCGCGATGAAACCTCTGGCAACCTGCCGATCCCTGCTGGACGTATCGTAAAAACGCGGCCGGATGGCACCGGCAATGTCTACCGGTTTGTGACCATGGAAGAGGTAATTGTGCCGGATGGTGCTGGGGAGATCGAAGTCAAGGTTCAGGCTGAAAACACCGGTGCCGGCTACAATGTCACCCCAGGACAGGTATCAGAAATTGTCACCTTCATTGACGGAATTGACGGTGTCGAGAACCGGGCAGACTGGCTTGACAGCGAAGGCACGGATGATGAGACCGATGAAGCCCTATACTTACGGTATCAACTCAAATGGAAAGAAGGATCCGGATACGCAAAATATGCTTACCAGGGCTTGGCTTTGGGCGTGTCCGGAGTCGCTGAAGTAATGGTGCTTGATCAGCATCCCAGAGGCCAGGGAACTGTGGATATTATCATCCGGGGGACGGCTGGCGTGCCGACTCAGCAGGTTCTGGCCGTTGTAACTGCCGTGATTGAAGCTGCCCGGCACCAGAATGATGATGTGCAGGTTCGGGGCGTTGTGCCTGCGAATGTCATCATCGAGGTCCCACTTGTATGCAAGCCAGGGTTTATCCAGACAGAAATCAAAGCAGCTGTCGAGCAGAAACTGCCGGCCCTGTTTGATCCCAACAAGGAAGAAACAGGCGTTATACCATTTCTTATCGGTGAAGACTTGACCATTGATCGCTTGACAGCAGCGGCCATGCTGGTTCCTGGGGTAAAGTCCACCCCATGGACCCTGCCTGCAGCCGGGATCACGGTGGCCGATGATGGGCTGCTTACACTTCAATCAATGTCGATCACTGCCACAGAAGCGTTGGAGAGCTGATATGGGCCTTTTCTGGGAATATTTTAGAAAGACACTGCGCTGGGCACCTATCTGGAAAGAAGGCTCTTTATCCGCAATGGTAAAAGGGGCCTCCTTTGCCCTGGACATTGCAAGGGTAGCTATCCTGTGGCTTAGAGAACAATTTGTTCCTGAAAAATGCATAGACGATCATCTGCCTATCCACGCACGCTCCAGGGGGATCCCGGCCCGCCATTACAGAGAGACCCATGATCAGTACAGAAACCGGGTTGCCCTGGCCAAGTTGTGGCATGAGAAATCCGGGAAGATCAAAGGCATGGAAGAAATCCTCCTCTATTACGGATTTGAAGCTATTGTTTTTAACTTGCGATCGGAGGATGCGGCCCGGTGGGCTGAATTCAGGTTGTATGTCCGTCCCAAGTTTTGGATGGAGACTGAGGATTATGAGCTGCTTACAGAAATTGCAAACGAATATAAGGCAGCCAGCGCCAAGCTTGAAACCATTGTGGTGGAGCTTGAGGCATCACAAACCGCATATCACGGTATTGAAATAATAACAGCAACCCATCAGACGGTTGATTTTACCTGAGAGGAACTATGGCAAGCTTTACAACTAACGTGATCACAAATAAGGGTATTGATCTTAGGTCAAAAACAGATGCCGGTGCTACTCTTGAATTGCGGCGACTGGTCATGGGCAATGGTGTGGCTGCTCAGGGAACCGACCTTAAGACAATGACGGCACTGGTTAATGAGCTGAAGGGGTTTGATATCCATTCAAAACTCTTTCTGGGCAGCGGCAGGACACGGGTTCGGACGATCTTGTCAAATGCAGGAATGTTAACAGGCTTTTTTGCAAAAGAGGTGGGTATCATCGCCAATGATCCTGATGAAGGTGAAATCTTATACGCCTATGGACTGGCTGATCCGGGAGACTGGATACCTCCTGAAACAGAAGCATTTCAACAAGTTTTTGATAGCAACCTTATTACCGGCAACACCCAGGATATCACAGTCACTTTGGCACCTGATGCGGCAACGATGACCTTGATGGATATGCAGGATCATGAACTCAAACAGCTGGATCCCGCAGACACAAATACAGATAAAGATAAGCATCTGTCTAATGCCCAGGCCAAAGTTTGGGAGGATCACAAAAACGCTTCCCATGCCCCATCAAACGCCAATTATTATATCCACCCCGGCACCCACCCGCCTGCTATCATTGCGGAGACAACGAGTGATAGATTCGTGTCTGATGCTGAAAAGGCCACCTGGAACGGAAAGGCCAATCTTGGTGAAACGTCCCTCACGGCTTACAGGGGGGACCGGGGAAAGATGGCTTATGACCATAGCCAGTCCCCCCATACCAGTTTCCCGGTGGGGACGTCAATGCTATTCAGCCAGGCCAGCGCCCCAGTTGGATGGACTAAAAAGAGCGATTGGGACGCATATAGGAGCATAATTGTAGGCAACGTATTTGGTGATGGTGGAACCGATACTGCTATATCACACACAACTGCCATTGTAGTTGGTGATCATAGCGTACATTCCCACGTCCTGACGGTTGATAGTCATATCTTGACGGTTGCGGAGATGCCTCCTCATGCGCATACCTTGACAAGCAGCGCCAGTATTGGTGGCAGTACGCTTAGGAATGTGGCGGGGACTTATCTGTCAGGCTCTGATTTTACATCAAATCCTTCAGGTGGAGGCGGAGGCCATAATCACACAGCGGCATCTGCAAATGGTGGCCCAACAAATCACAGTATCACTCAAGATACGTATACACCGAAATACCAAATTGTAATAGCAGCAACCAAGGATTGAAAAAGGAAATAAAAAATGGCATTAGCAAATTTTATTAAGGCAGGCAGCTACACCCGGATTAATCGAATTTCTGTCCGAAAGGAAGATAAATTCATAGCTTTTGAAATTAAAGTTTACGAGGTAAAAGACGGAATATTGATGCTGCCACCCGTCCCCTTTCAAATTAATTATCCAGAAGAATTGGAAAAATACAAAGAAGAAAACACAGTCTTGCCAGATGCGCCGTCTTATCCGGTTTTATGCTCAGCCCGGGAGGTATTGGTGCCAATGTGGACTGAAGACAGCACCGATGAAGAGAAAGCAGAATATGATTCTGCCTTGACCGCATATAATCAAGCCGTTGAAACCCATGAAACTACTTGTGCTGATTTTGTCCTTGAAATTGAAACCGCAGCCGAAACGGAAAACGAATACACCAAATATTTTTCCGATCAAAAACTGTACACAGATAGCAATGCGACCGCTTGTGCCTATGATTTTTTAAAATCAAAATCTGGTTTTGAGGGGGTAGCAGATGCCTAGAAAAAAGAATCCTCCTTGCCTTCGGAATATAGACCGGTTCAGGCGGTCAGGTTGCCCCCAGAAAACATGGGATGGCACCGAAGGGTGTCAGGCTTGGGTTGAAAGGACATTCCCTGGGGAACCCGGCAAAAACCCTACTATTGTTAGATTATGTATGGATATATGGTCTTTAGATTACCAGCTTGAAATGCTGAAATTGTTAGAAGGAAATCAACAGGCCACCGAATCATTTAGGAACGGCATGTGTGAGGAAGTTGCTGGTCAAGTTGTACCAAAAATGGACCGGGCCGTTTTGAGGCTTGCCGGAATATTACAAAGGCAAAAAGAGGATCTTGCTTTGCTAAAAACACAGCAGCCTTTGGAAATCGCAGAATAAGGTTAATGAGAGAAATACGTTACAGATGAAACCAGAAACAAATAGAAAATATCCATTAACGGTGATTGAGTCAGTCCCGATCACACACCGTGTTTTTTCTATCACTGGTTTTGTTTTCTCAGGTTGGGTTTATTTTACCGATTCAAAATTTAAATTTCCAGATCCCAATTGTTTTGCCGGTTTCAAAATCCCAGAAGGCAAGCTGGTTGATGTTTATACACACCTCAATGAAAGACCAAGTTTACAGGTAAAAAATGAAAATTATAAAAGCTAAAAAAGTAAAAAAATCTGATGTGGTAAAAATAAAAGTTAAAGGTAAAGATAAATACGTCACTAAAACAACAATAAGGCTTAAAGATGCAATTGGCAGTAGCAATAACATTAAGTGATGAAGACGCACATAACCCTGATAATTCTTTTGAGTGTCGGGTTGTAGATGCTTTGACAGGTAAGGTCGTTGGTGGTCATGTTTGGTCTGGGTCAAGTGAGTCTTTAACTGTGATTCCGTTTGGTGAAACAGGTGATTTTGTGGATGAGTTGGTTGAGGTTGATATCGAGATTGCATCCGAAATAGCGTTTGATTACACACTTGATGTGGAGGTTGAATAATGCCTGTCCCAAGTAATACGACAAGCGCAAATGCAGGATGGTCTACCCAATTATCTTTTGCTCATACTACTTCAGGGAGTGATAAACTCTTACTTGTCGGCATTATCCTTAGTGGTGCCGGCAGAACAATCACGAGTGTTACGCATAACAGCAATACTTTAATAGAACTGTTCACTCAAATACAGGGTGGCCTAACCGTTGCTGCATATTATATGCTTGCGCCAGATGTCTCTGGGAATGTTGTAATAAATGTTGATGCGGCTGGTCGAATTGTTGGTATAGCCAATAGTTTTACGGATGTTGCACAATCATCGACTTTTGGTACGGTTCAGTACTATACAGAGCCAAATAGTTCGGCGGTTGGTATAGATATAGATCTTATATCGGATGCAGACGAGTTATGTTTTGATATCTGTGGAAAGCAGGATAACACGTATACAATGGGTGCTGGACAGACAGCCAGAGGGTCAGATAGCTATGGAGGCACAACCGGGAAATGCTCCTCCAAGGCAGGAGCGTCAAGCGTTAATATGTCATGGTCTTTTTCTGCCTGGACCGGAGATACTATACAGATCGGTGTGCCAATCAAACCAGCATCAACTCTTTTGCCTATTATCCTTACCGACACTGCTGCCTTGGCTCCAGTTATTTCTTCCGTTCTTCCAGGTTCGGAAACAGGAGCGTCCATCGATCAATCCAGCCTGGTCAATACCATTGCATCAATACTTGCCGGATCAGGTACAGGCATTGCATCAGAACAAGGCAACTTGGTCAACGTTTTAGGTACGCCTCTCCCTGGAATTGAGCAGGGAATATCAATCGATCAATCCAGTCTGGTTGATGTGATTTCCTCGGGACTGGCTGGGGCCGATACAGGGATTGCAAACGATACATGCTCCCTTGTTTCATCAATTATGACCCCGTTAACAGGATTAGATACAGGCATCTTGACCGATGTGGCCGCCCTTGTATCGGTATCAGCATCAACCCTCACTGGGACAACTGGCAATGCGATCACGGACACGGCCCAGCTTGCCTCTGCCATAGCATCAATTTTGACCGCTCAGGGCCAGGCGCTTGTCAACGAAACAGGCCAGCTTGCTCAATCGTCAGTGGTTATTTTGCCGGGAGCAGAAACCGGCACTGGTGATGATCAAGCCTCTTTATCCTCGGCCCTGGTCACGATTTTAACAAGTCAGGAAACCGCTTCTGCCCTTGACACGGCAATCTTAGTTAATGCCAAGGGCGAACCAATTGCCGTCGTTGAAACCATTGGAATCACCGATATTGCAGAGTTGACCAGTATATCTGCAACCATCCTGACAGCAGGAACCAGCACCGGCCAAGAGATAAACGCAATATACGGGACTCCGGTCATAGTGCCAGTTTTGCAAGGCACAGTGACCCTCATTAATAAATTGATAGGGACCCCTCAAATTAAAGAATAGGAGCATTAATCATGAGTAGAATACTAACGGATTTAGGCGAAGAGTATGCGGTCAAAAACGGGCTGGTTGGTGCCGGATTTGTAATAGGTTTATACAATGACGGGACTGATTCCATTGATGATACCGAAGATCTTTCAGACATCACCACGGAACCAACTGGGGCAGCATATGACTACCAATCAGCCGTTATGGAGGCCGATGATGACGGAGATTGGCACGCTCAAGCAGATGCAGAAATTTCCTTTGACACGTCGGATAGCAACGAGACGGTTGATTCGTATTATATCGCCATCTCTTTTCAGGCGGTTGATACAGGTGATGGGGCTCCCACGCTTCATCTCATTGCCATCGGAGCCCTTAGCCAGTCCAGGGACTTATCACAGATTGATACGCTTAAGCTTGCACTTGGCAGCGTAGGGATCAAGCTGTCATAGGAGGCATTATGTCCAAAATTCTGTATGTTGGCAATGATATGCTGGTGTCATTTTCCGGTGCTGGGAAGTTGCTGGATGAAAAAGGCGCTGCCGTTACCGGAGCAACGGTTGGAATGACATTGTACGAAGCCGGCACCACAACAGTGGTCAAGGGTGAAACATGGCCGGTAACATTGGTCGATGATGGCGAAGGTGAGTATTCTGCTACGCTACAGGATAAAGTGGAGATCACGGTGGGGTCGAAGTATGACCTTAAAATTACCGTTGATGGATGTGGGGCTCAAGCTACCTGGCAGCAACGGATGGCTGCTAAGGTTAGAAAGTTTGACAATTAATAAGGAGCAAAGTTTGATATGAAAATTGAAATATTAAGCCCATTGATGACGGAACGGCTTGGCAATCGGTTATGGTTGATGTTAGCTCCATTCCGGTTTTCAGTTGATGGCATACCGTTTGAGGTCCCAGCCGGATTCGTCTATGACGGCAACAGCAGCCCACGGGCAATGTGGGCGCTATGTTCTCCTGTCGGTGGTGTTTATGGTGAGGCTGGGCCTGCCCATGACTATTTTTATAGCCTAGACTGCCCGATAGTTGTGCCCAGGAAATATGCAGATAATGTTCATCGGGCAATCGGCATATTTAGAGGCTCAAACGGGATCCGGGCCGAATTAGTATATGACGGAATTCGGTTGGGTGGCGAAGGCTCATTTCGGAAAATTCACAGCATCAAAAAGCTCAATGAACAAACTTGTTATGATTTACAATATGCCCAACAAAGGGTGTTAACCATAAAAGAAAAAGGAGGTTTGGCATGAAGTTACGTTTCTATTTAACCATTTTACTTGGTTTTTTAATCGCAGGAATTTTTATGGGGTGTACGGACTCGAAAGAGGTTTTGAAAACAACAAATGCCCTTTATCTGGGCATTAAAACGGTTGTGACGGACCCAGCCATTCAACCCGATATTTCAACCGAAACATTGGGCAGGTTGGGTGAGATCGAACAGAGATATCTAATGGCGGCATCGAAGCTCCAGGCTGCTGGTGAGGAGGATGTGTCTTCTTTATCTATTATCATTGGTTGTGGGGATGAAATCCTGGGTATTATAGACACCTGGGTCTTGGATGGGAAGTATGAAAGGCAGATATCAGCCATCCGGCTTTCAATTAAAATATTAAAAAATCATTTGCAGATTGAATGAGAAACCTAAATTAATCTATTCGATTTTTGAGGAGGGAGCAACCTTTTGACAGTGTTGCTCCCTTTTTAGTTATTACCAGCCAGAAGCCTTCTTCATACGGTTATGGAGCATAGCTGTGGTCGGATGTAAATAATTCTTCTCAATTGTAGGCGGTGTATCTCCCATAATAAACGCAACATCTGTAAGGGGCATATTCTTCACAAAATAAAGATCCGTTGCGACATAGTGCCTAAATGTATGTGGGCCTCTTCCGTCTACCGATGTTTTCAGGCCAAGATCTTTTAGCATTGCCGTAATAATTTTGTAGATCTGGTTTTTCCCTGGAAATATTTTAGTTAGAGCACTTTCTACAGGGTCTGGGAATTTGCTTTTGAAATAATTCTCAATGTGAATGGCTGTTTCTTCAGAAATAAATACGGTTCTGGCGGTGGTCTTTGAATGCGTTATGAGGATTTCGTTTTTTCTTATATCTACATCTCCAACCTTTATATGGGCAATCTCATCCTCCCTTCCGCCTGTTTCTGTCAAGAGCCTAACAAGGATGTGATTTCTTGCGTTATTTGACTTGAATTGGTATGTCCGAGACAAAGCAACGTGGCGATCAGTAAACCACCGTCTTTCATGCTTCAGGTCGAAGGCTTGTTTATCCTCTCTTGGGATTCTGTACGAGTACATTATGGGCTTTCCATGAAACCTGTAAAGCAACTTTGTTACAGTGATATAGCCCTGAATCGTCTGTCCAGTGCAGCCCTTAGCCCTCAAATAGTCAATATAATCGTCCATATGATCGACAAAATCTTGATCGAGTTTGGATATCCCCTTCTCTTTACAGAACGGCAACAGGTGAACGTATAGAATAATCCTGTACGTTTTCTGGGTTTCTTTCGATAGTGCTCTTGTTCTTTGATGGGAAAAATACTGATTGATTTGAGATTCAAGTTCAGGTAGATACAGCTCAGACATAACAGCCTCCTAGTTAGGTAGTTGTGTTTAGGGTTGGGAGGATGTTAGAGCATCCTTCCAGCCCGATTTATACCTTATTATATAGTGAATACTTTGTTAGAAGTCGAGTGAAACCATAAAAAAGTTATCAGGGGAGTTTAGGAAAAATATAAGGATTCGTGTATTGCAGATGAATTTAAAGGCAAGATTCTTTAAGTATGATGAAAAAATCAAAACATATTTGACCATGTCAACATGAATTTAAGAGGTGTTTATAACATGTTTTTGGCCGAAAATATAACGCGGCGCTACAGGTTCTAAATTTCGCTGCGCTGAAGGTGGAAAACTCGCTGCGCTCAAACAATTCCACCTTTTAACTACCATCTAAACCTATCCCAGAAAGGATATTTTCTATTGAAAATTATTTAGAATACAAATAGTATCTTTCACAATTTCAGACCCAGAAGGATCTTAGATTCAATAAGTGTTGTTGGGCTCCAGTTCGCATAAAAATCTGCAGTTTATCCATCTGTATTTTCTTTGTTTTAACGCACAAGAGTCAAATAAAGGCTTGACCCATTTTTGCTTATTAAATCCAGAAAAACTTAAAGCCAAGATCTCCCTAAAAATATTTATGGATTTAATAAAAACTATTCTATATAATTCATACCCATTAAATGGACCACTTAAATGTAAGGCCTAAAGGGACAAACAATGCCCAGGTGTAAAATACTATTTCGCTTTATATTTTGTGCATTATTGTGCCTGTCAGCCGTGAATATCGCCAGCTGGCAGATTGCTTTGTCCATCCATGAAGTACATGATCACGGATATTGTCACCCGCCCTTGTCATCGGCGTCAGACAGCTGGCACAAACCAGGCCATCACCATATCCATGGCGTCTGTCCTATCTGTAAGCTATTCAGCCAACACAAACCCAACGGAATCGGCAAACAGATTTCTCCACCAGACCTGGTTTTTATTACCTCCAACCTGATACCGGCCATTGACACCCAGGTACCCTCCCCAATTGGACATGGAGATCAAATCCGCGCACCTCCTTTGGCCTAATTCTTTGCCATAGCGATCTATTTTCATATTTTTTAAAGAAAACAGAATTAGTCTCGAACCAGTGGGTTCGCATGGACAATAGGAGTATAAAAATGAAACGATTATTGCGTCTGGCATTCCTATGCCTGGCCGTTTTAGTAATGGGTCCTTCCACGGCCAGTGCCAAGGAAGTGTTGAAAGTCCAAGTCAGTATTCTGCCCCAGAAATACTTTGTAGAAAGGATTTCCGGAGACTTGGCCACGGTGGATGTACTGTTAAAACCGGGCAAAAGTCCTGCCACCTACTCACCCACACCTGCCCAGATAAAATCCCTGTCCCAAGCTGATCTGTATTTTAAAATCGGGGTACCCTTTGAAAACGGGTTCCTCCATAAGATCGAGTCCATTGAAGAGGATATCAGACTTGTGGATTGCCGCAAGGGCATCCGGCTAAGACAGATGCAGGACCAGGTGGATGACCATGAAGAAGCGGGCCATATCAAGGATCAGGCCCACATGGCTGAACACCATGAGGGGGAACACCATGATCACACAGGGAAAGATCCCCATATCTGGATGAGCCCCAAACTGGTTAAAATTCAGGCCCATACGATTCTGGAGGCCCTGGTGGCACTTGATCCTTCCAACCAGAGGATATACAAAAATAATTACACCGCTTTTATCCAGGACCTGGATCATCTGGACACCCGTCTGACCCAAACCCTATCCCCCTATAAAGGAGAGAACCTCTTTGTTTTTCATTCAGCATTTGGGTATTTTACCGATGCCTATGGCATGCATCAAATCGCTGTGGAGACCATGGGGAAATCACCCAAAGGCAAGGATCTGACAGCCATTATCAAGCTGGCCAAGAAGGAAAAAGCACGAGTGATCTTTGTTCAGCCCCAGTTTGACAGAAATACCGCTGAAAAGATTGCATCGGCCATCAAGGGCCATGTGGTATCCATTAATCCTCTGGCCTATGACTACCTGGCCAATATGAAAATCATTGCAAAAACCATTGACCAAAACATAAATCCCCAATAACACCCAGGCCCCTCTGCTTTGGTACTGGGGCCTGGTTTCAAAAAAGGTTAATCACCAATGAACACAAGCCCCTTCCCCATTGACCACAG
The DNA here is from genome assembly GCA_016744295.1 of Desulfobacteraceae bacterium. GTDB lineage: Bacteria > Desulfobacterota > Desulfobacteria > Desulfobacterales > Desulfobacteraceae > NBML01. The sequence continues at coordinate 110,316 of JADGEQ010000019.1, forward strand.
CCGTGCACCTGATGAACAGGTGGGAAAACAAGGATTCATGGTTTCAGCAGGGCGATATCTGCAATTTTTCTTTCTTATCATGGCTATTCTCATGGTTGTATTCCATCCCCGCACCGATGTGTTTACTACCTTTTCCATCATCTTCTCTTCCATTGTTCTGGAGGCCTTTCCCTTTATGCTTCTGGGCACCCTGCTGGGCGGTTTTGTGGAGGTGTTTCTCGGCAGGGAACAGCTCCTGAAATGGCTACCGAAAAACAGAAGGCTGGCCATTGTGGCGGCCGCCTTCATGGGCATCCTCTTTCCGGTGTGTGAGTGCGCCATTGTGCCGGTTGTCAGAAAATTTATTCACAAGGGTCTGCCCCTAGGTTCAGCCGTAGCCTTTCTTCTTGGGGGCCCCATTGTCAATCCCCTGGTTTTCGGCTCGACTCTGGTTGCCTATTCTTTCTCTTTTGAAACCGCACTCCTGAGATTCATTACCGGTGCATGCATTGCCATTGGCATCGGAATACTCATTGATTCAACCCTTACAGCAGATCAGGCCCTGGTGCCAGCACCTGAAACGCCAGCCCCATCATGCTGCCATGACGGATGCAGCCATGACCATGACATCCCATTGTCATTGAGGGGTAAAATCTGGTCAGCCGTGTCCCACGGGGCTGCGGATTTTTATGATATCGGCAGGTTCCTAATAATGGGCGCTTTTATTGCGGCCGCACTCCAGACACTGGTCCCCAGGACATTCTTTCTGGGTGTCACCAACGGCCCCATGATCGCTATTGTGGCCATGATGGTGCTTGCCGTGGTGCTTAACCTGTGCAGTGAGGCTGACGCCTTTATTGCTGCATCGTTTCAGCCCATGGGCATCCCATTTTCAGCACAGCTAGCGTTCATGGTTATGGGCCCCATGCTTGATATCAAGCTAATCCTCATGTATCTGTCTGTGTTTACCCGCAGGATGATCCTTGTCCTGATCTTTTCCATCTGTATTTTTGTTTTCACGACAATGGCCTTACTGGAGGTGTCCCAATGGTTTCTAAACTGATATCCCTGCCCTTCTGGATTTTGACAGTCTGGGGCCTAACCCTTGGATGGCTCTCCTATGACAACCAGTACCAGATGTTCCTTGCACCGAAATTTGGTTTTCTGATTTACATCAGCATGGCATTGTCCCTGATCTTTGCCCTGGGCATTGCCAGATTAAATATCCGGAACAGGATAGACAACAGCATCAAGGGAATGATCCTGCTGCTGCCGGTTTTGTTTATCCTGTCTGCCGGTGAACAAACCCTGGGCAACTTTGCTTTGTCAAAACGGACCATCAAACCTGTGCAAACCGATTTAGTCCAAAGCCCTCCTCCTGTGATCAGTACGGCCCAACCGTCGGAGAGCCCTACAACCAATGCTCCGCCCTTGGTCTCCATTTCCAAATTGATGCGTAATTGGAATGCCTATGATGGAAAACGGGTCACCGTGGATGGGGTGTTCTCAAAAACCGTGGTGGACCAGGAGGGCCTGTCTGCTGTTTTCCGGTACTTCATCACCTGCTGTGCCGCAGATGCAGTGCCTGTTGGAATTTTTATCCCCCAACAGGCAAATACCAAGATCAAAAGTGATGACTGGGTCAGAGTTATGGGAAAGGTTCACATAGCTAAAATGGATGAGTATGATGTAATTTCCATGGAATTGGAAACCATTGAAAAACGGGAAAAGCCTTCGAAAAATGCTGCCTATATCTTTGATTAGCTCTTGGTGCTGCCATGGAAAAATAATATCGTTGAACGTATCCGCCTATCATGATGAATCGATAGATAAAATAGTTAGGCAAATAAAAGCAGGCTGAGTGCCATGACTGCCATCCCCGCTATAAGTCCATAGATAGCCAGATGGTGTTCCCCGTATTTTTCTGCTGTGGGTAAAAGTTCGTCCAGAGAAATAAAAACCATGATACCTGCAACTCCGGCAAACAAAAGACCAAACGTAATATCATTAAAATATTTATAAAAAATTCCATATCCCACAAGGGCACCAACTGGTTCAGAAAGCCCGGATAAAAAAGAATAAATAAAAGCTTTTTTCTTGTCTCCTGTTGCATAATAAATCGGAACGGAAACAGCAATTCCTTCCGGGATATTATGAATAGCAATGGCTATGGCAATACTGATGCCTAAAGTGGGATCTGCAAGAGCACTGGTAAATGTTGCAAGACCTTCAGGAAAATTGTGGATACCAATGGCAAGCGCAGAAAACATGCCCATCCTGAGCAAATTTTTTTTCTTTAGTTCTTCTTTGTCCATGTCCTCAATATCTCTGATTTCATGGGGGTTTTCAAATGATGGTACCAGTTTGTCAATCAAAGCAATGAGTAAAATACCACAGAAAAAGGCAATAGTGGTCCACCAATATCCCCGTGTGGGGCCTAAAGCTGCCTCAAGTGCAATCCTTGCTTTGACAAAAATCTCCACCATGGATACATAGATCATAACGCCTGCCGAAAAACCAAGAGAAATGGACAAAAAACGCGTATTTGTTTTTTTTGCAAAAAAAGCAAGAGCACTGCCCACACCAGTTGCTAATCCTGCAAACAGGGTCAGTCCAAATGCGAAAAGAACACTTTCTGACGGCATCTTATACTCCTTAAAACAATTTCAATTGCGTTGATATATAGATACTGGCGCTACCATAAAAAATGGGGACTGATTTAAGTTCTATTTTTCAGGTGTACCATTCCTGCTCACAGAGAGAAGGTGCTTTCTATACATTTTAGAATGTTTACTTCTCTGGTTATAATAAACTTCAGTATATTTAAAGAGAATTTGTTCAGCCTTTTCAAAATTTATGGTGGATTTTCCCTGTAATGGCACTGTTTTTCTATAACTTTCATACCACAATATTTGGTATGCAACAATCTTCAATCCCGCTGATATGAAAATCACCTAATTTGGAGACCAAGCATCCCCGGCCCCAATATGCAATAGTAAATTTTCTACATTGATACACTTATAAAACATGCACGGATGATATGGCGGTCTTTCTAGGAGAAAGTTGTTGATGCCCGCATAAAAGGAAGTGCCATTGAAGACAAAAAGGTATAGGTTAAAAAAAACGTATGCGATTGTTCTGTTGATGAAAAATATATTTAAATTTTCCCAGAATGCCTTTTAAGGTATGTTTATATTCACCCATTGAGAAAAATTGTTAACCATGGGTTTATTCGTTTGAACTCGGCGAACAGGGGGTTGCCTAAAAAGGAGACCCATAGTGACAGATATTTTTCTATCCGGTTGCCAAGGCGAGTCAAAAAATGGTATTTTGACCCGGATATTTGTGTTGTTCAAACCCGTTAACAGGCAGGTAATAGAATGAAACCACAGGAAATAGAAGACAAAAGTTTTCGGATTATAGAAGAAGAAGCCGGAGAACACGGATTTAACGAATGGGAATGGCCCATCCTCAGACGGATGATCCACACCTCTGCAGATTTTGACTATATAAAGAGCATCCGGTTTTCCAAGGGAATTGCTGGCAAAAATCCCATTGAAAAAGGGATACAGGCAATTTTACAGGGGAAAAATATCATCACCGACACCAACATGGGTCGGGTGGGAATTCGGAAAAAAGAGATCCATGAATTTGGCGGTCAGGTCAGGTGTCTGATTGCAGATGAGGGGGTGGCAAATCGAGCAAAAGAAGCCGGCACCACCCGTGCCCTGGCTGCCGTGGATATGGCGGCAAAGGATATGGAAGGCGGGATCTATGTGGTGGGAAATGCCCCCACAGCCCTTTTGCGCCTCATGGAACTGATCCGGGAGAAAAAGGCAGCTCCCGCGCTGATCATCGGATTTCCCGTGGGCTTTGTAAATGCGGCTGAGTCCAAGGATGAACTCATGAGACTTGATTATTCTTATATCACCAACAAGGGGAGAAAAGGCGGATCCAATATTGCGGCCAGCATTGTTAATGCCCTGGCCATCATGGCCTACCAACAAAGATAATTCCAATAAAGATAATTATTACAGGAGGTTTCCATCAAAGGGTTTGTTATTGCTGCCACGGGCAGTGGAACCGGAAAAACCACCATCAGCCTGGCACTCCTCTCCTATTTAAGGTCAAAGGGGATGCAGGTTGCTCCCTTTAAGGTGGGACCGGATTTCATAGATCCGGGCCACCACAGTAAGATTGCGGGAAAAACCAGCGTTAACCTGGATTCATGGATGTTGACAAAATCCTATAATCAGCATTTGTTTGAACAGAACGCCAGGGGAATGGACATGGCCGTGGTGGAAGGGGTTATGGGGCTGTTTGACGGGTATGATGCCACATCGGAAACAGGCTCCACGGCCCAGATGGCCAAATGGCTGGGGCTTCCGGTTCTGCTGATTGTCAGTGCAAAGGGCAAGGCCAGGAGTGCGGCAGCCATTGTCAAAGGGTTTGAACTTTTTGATCCAGATCTGACTCTGGCTGGAGTGATTTTCAGCCAGACCGGCAGCCGGCGGCATTATGAATATCTTAGGGATGCGGTTGAGCAAAACTGCAAAACCCCCTGCCTGGGATTCATGCCGAAAAATGAAAAAATTGTCATGCCCGAGCGTCACCTGGGACTGATGACCGCCGATGAACTGTATATCTCCCCGGAAGTGCTGTCCATTCTGGTCTCCATGGTGGAGGAGAACATAAACATGGATGCGTTGATGGAAAAACTGCCGGTTCTTGACCCCGGGAAAAATCTTCTTGCGGCACCTGTTAAGATCCCGGCAAAATGCGCTCAAGCAAAGGACGCTCAAGCAAAGGACGCACCAGCAGAAAACGCACCGGTTATTGCCGTGGCAAGGGACAAGGCCTTTTGCTTTTATTACCAGGATAATATTGATAGTTTAAAACGAGCCGGGGCAAAGATTGTGACCTTTTCTCCCTTAACCGAGGATCAATTGCCCGAAGGTATTGACGGGATTTATTTTGGCGGGGGATATCCGGAAATTTTTGCCAAAAGACTGGCAGATAAAACCGGTCTCATGGCTGAGATTAAAAGTTTCAGCCAGTCGGGCATGCCCATATACGGAGAGTGCGGGGGCTTCATGTATTTGTGCAGCCAGGTTTCGGGGATGGACAGAAAAGCCCACCACCCCATGACCTCTTGTTTTGACTTTTCCGTTCAAATGTCCAAGCGCCTCCGGTCTCTGGGGTATAGGGAAATCACCCTGACAATGGATACCATTATCGGCAAAAAAGGAGCCGTGATCCGGGGACATGAATTTCATTATTCAGCCCTGGAGGACAAGAATTCCCAAAAGGAGAAAGACACCAAGGATAAGGATCCAGTTGAAAATGTCTACCATGTCACCTCAAGGGCAGGTCAGGATATCTCTTTGAAAGGATTTCAAAAAAACCAAACCCTTGGTTCCTATATGCATGTTCATTTTGGCAGTAATCCGGGGTGTGCACAAACCCTTGTTGAAAAGTGTGCCGCCTTTCGAGCGCTCCGCTCCAAATCCATAAAATCAAGTTTTATAAAACCAGAGCCAATACTCGGACAACCCGGAAACAAGGAGCACCATGGCTGAAAAAGAGCTTAAATCGGGTTTTACCACGGGAGCTGCGGCAGCTGCATCGGTAAAGGCTGCTTTGCTGGCCCTGGTCACTTCCCAATCGCCTGTTACAGTGGAAATTGAATTTTTAAATGGTGAAAAAAAACCCATCGCCATAAAGAAAGTTCTCAAAATTTCCGACACCTGTTATCAAGCCTCGGTGATAAAAGATGCCGGGGATGATCCGGACATCACCCACAAGGCTGAGATAGGAGCCCGGGTGAGTTTGTCCCCGGCCGAGGATCTCAAAATTATCATAAAGGGTGGTGAGGGGGTGGGAAGGGTTACCAAACCCGGGCTTGAAGTTGAGGTGGGAAAGCCTGCCATCAATGCGGGTCCTCAAAAAATGATTCAAAATGTGGTTGACCAGATCCGGGGTCAATATGCCTTGCCCGGCAATGGGGTGACCATTGAAATCTTTGTTCCCAAAGGGGAGCTGCTGGCCAAAAAAACCTTGAATGCCCGGTTGGGAATCCGCGGTGGGATCTCCATTCTGGGCACCACCGGTATTGTCAGGCCTTTGTCCCATGATGCCTATATTGCCACCATCCGATCCAGCATATCTGTTGCCGCTGCCAAGTCCATAGATACCCTGGTGTTTACAACGGGAAGACGGAGCGAACGGTTTGCCATGGGACTCTTTCCCTCTTTTTTTGAGGAATCATTCATACAGACCGGAGATTTTTTCAAGGCAGCCATTGACGAGGCCCTTGCTAAAAAGGATGAAAATGGTAAAAATGCCGTTCAACAAATTATTTATACCGTATTTTTTGGCAAGGCCGTTAAGATGTCTCTGGGGTTTGAACACACCCATGCGGCAAAGTCTGACCTGACCTTAAACAAACTGGCCCTGTGGTCCCGAAAGATTACAGGGGAGGAATCTCTTGTTCGCAAGATACAAGAAGCCAATACCGCCCGCCATGCATTTTCCTATATTTATCCCGATTATCCCGAATTGCTCATCTTTGTGGGGAAAAAAATCCAGGAAAATGCCGGAAAATTTGCCCGGGATCGTATCCGGATCCGGGTGATGATTCTGGATTTTGACGGCCGGGTGGCATTTGATTCCCGGAATACTGGAGAAATTGAATGAAAAAACATGAATCCGATGCAAAAATTGTCTTAAACCGTTTGGGAAAATTATCCTCTTTTTTAAAAGATCTGGATTCAGAAGCGGGCAATGATGAATGTTTTAATTATCCCCTTGAGATTATTCAGAAAACCATGATGTTTGACATCAGTGTATTGTACAAGGTTTCCAATATCATTGACAACAGATTGATTCTGGAAGTGGTTAAGGTGCTGGACCCGAAAAATTCACGATTGGATTTAAGGGAAGGAAGAAAACTAAGACTTTTTATGGATGCACGGGACAAGCGGTATGTAAATGAGGTTAATGCGTTTATAAATAAAAATGTTTCCTGTATCAATGTCCCGGGAATGGGGTGTGATGTCATGGGATATGTGTATTTTCCCAGGGACTGCGGCGGGGCCTATCTGTTTGGCGGGGATTTTTTTGGTAAAGAATCCTCTGTCAAGGATTTTGAGGTCAGCACCGTGGAGATCATGTGTAATTTTTTGAGCACCATCCTTTTAAAGACCCAATTCAAACAGCAGGCTGAATATGACTCTCTTACCGGGCTTTACAATTCCCGGAAAATAAAAGAGGAGCTGGGGCGGGTGTTAAAACGGTTTGAACGGAAACCTTCGTTGTCGGCCAGCATTGCCATGGGGGATATTGATTTTTTCAAAAAAATTAATGATACCTACGGCCATATCCAGGGGGATCTGGTGTTAAAGGAGGTGGGGAGTATTCTTTCCATGTCCATGCGGGAGTATTTTGATATGGCCGGCCGATACGGGGGGGAAGAGTTTTTATTAATCCTTGATGAAATAGAGGGTGAAAGGGCGGTTCAGCTTGTGGAGCGGATCAGGGAAAAAATAGAGACCACCCGATTTGCCCGGGTGGATAAGTTTGGAAAAATTATTGAAAACCAATTTTTAAACATTACCATATCCTTTGGTGTGGCCCATTTGGACAATGGATCAGAAAAGGGCTTGTCAGTCAGGGGGTCTTCTGATATTGAAATTTTGACAGATTGTATCGGAAGGGCCGATAATGCCCTGTATACATCAAAACAGAAGGGCAGAAACCAGACCACTCTTTTTAAGGAGATAAAATAAAATGCAGATATTGCCCATCGGGGTGATCAAAACCCCGTTTAATGATTTAAAAGGCATGCCCATCCAGCCCTCAGGCGCAAGCGAGACAGAAGGAACCCTTGTGATCAATCCGGAATATGAACAGGGATTGAATGATATACAAGGCTTTTCCCATATTATTTTATTGTATCATTTTCATAAATCAACCGGATATGATCTCATGGTGACTCCATTTCTGGACACAAAAAAAAGAGGCTTGTTTTCCACCCGCGCCCCCCGAAGGCCCAATTCCATTGGATTATCCATTGTGGAACTTACGGGAAGGGAAAAAAACGAACTCTTTGTTAAAGGGATTGATGTGCTGAACAACACCCCTCTCATTGATATAAAACCCTATGTACCCAAGTTTGATGTGCGAGCGGTAACCTCTACAGGTTGGCTGGAAGAGGCCCAGAAACAAGCGGTCACCATGAAATCAGATGACCGGTTCATCGAATCGTAAGCCAAACAGCTGGGGCCATGGTAGTCTGGGCTGCAGCATAGATTATTTAAACTGGTTGTGGATCACCAGAAGCCCCAGGTAAACAGCTCCACTGAAGACAATAATGGTGGGGCCGGAAGAAAGGCTGAAGGAATAGCTTATTGCAAGGCCTGTCCAGGTGAAAAGGGCGCAGAAAATTACGGAATAAACCATCATCTGCCAGAGCCGCCTGGCATAAAAGGATGCGATGGCCGGGGGAATGGTGAGCAGGGCAATGACAAGAACGATGCCCACAATCCGTACCAGGAGCACCACGGTCAATGCGGTCAGCACCAATAGAAACATATAGAAAAAACTGGTGTTGATTCCCCTGAGCCTTGTGAATTCCGTGTCAAAGCAGACGCCGAAAAAGCGGTTGAAAAAAAGAACGGAAACTCCCACCACCACCAGGTCCAGACAGATCACAAACATAAGATCCCGGGTGGAAATCAGCAGAATATCTCCAAACAGATAGGAGGTAAGGTTGAAATATCCCGGGGTTCTGTCAATGAAGAGGATACCTGCGGCCATTCCCACGGCCCAAAGGGTTCCGATGATGGTGTCTTCCCTTTCCTTTGCATAAATGCTCACAAATCCCACAATCAGGGCCGACATAACCGCGGCAAAAATAGCCCCCCAGAGGGGGTCTGCCCAGGTAAATCCCATTCTCACCTGGAGGTACAGGGCAAGGCCGATACCGCCGAAGACAGAATGGGAAATGGCACCGGCCAGGTAGCCGATGCGTTTGGTGGTGACAAAGGTGCCGATGATGCCAAAGGCGATGGAGGCAAGCCCCCCCATGATCATGGACAATTGTAAAAACTGGTTGTCCGGGTCGGCCAGGGCATTGAAAAACTCAATCATGGCAATGGCCTCCTTCACTGCAGCGGTGGTCGTGGCGGACCATTTTCAGATCCCCGTGGTAGATGTCCTTGATCAGGGCTCCATCCATCTCTGTGGTGGGGTGGATGACCACCTGGCGGTTGACACAGATAACACTTTTAACATATTTTGAGACAAAGCCCAGATCGTGGGAGACCAGAAGGATGGTCATATGGGTGTTCAGTTTCTGGAGAATGGAAAACAAATTTTCCTCTGTCTCATGGTCCACATTGGCAGTGGGCTCATCCAACAGCAGGATGGAAGGATTGCTGCACAAGGCCCTTGCAATCAAAACCCGCTGCTTCTGACCCCCGGATAATTCGCTGAATCCTGTGTGGATGTGGGGTGCCATGTCCACCTCATCAATGGCTGTGCGGGCTTTTTCCTTGTCCTGTTTGGAAAACCAGAGCTTTTTTTTGCCAAGCCTTCCCATGAGTACCACATCCATGACGGTTGCCGGAAAATTCATGTCAAGGTGGGCGTACTGGGGCATGTACCCGATTTTTTCCCTGGCCTGTTCCGGTGGGGCCCCAAATATCCGGATCGTCCCTGTATCTGGTTTGATTAATCCCAGCATCAGTTTGAGAAGGGTGGTCTTTCCTCCTCCGTTGGGTCCGACAATGCTGGCAAACTCTCCATTGGTTACCTGGAGATTCACCCCTTCAAGTATCGGTCTTTTATGGTAGGAAAACGAGATATTTTCAAAAATGATGTCAGGGGCAATGGGCATAAATTTTCCTTATTTTAATGGGGCAGATTAGACCCGATGGTCTGGGCAATGGTTTCCATGTTGGACAGATAATCAAAGGCCAGGGGGTCAATGGAAACAACACTGCCTTTGACGGCGCTGGAAATTTTTTGGGCGGCGTGCTGATCAAACTGGGGCTGGACAAACAGCACCCGGGTTTTGGTTGATTTCGCCTTCTTGATAATTGCGGACAGCTGTTTTCCCCTGGGAGCCTTTCCCATGGTTTCAATGGCCATCTGGCTCAACCCATAGGTGTCTGCAAAATATCCGAAAACCGGATGGAACACAAAAATAGTCTCCCCATGAAATGGTTTAAGGGTGGTTGAAAGGCGTTTGTGAAGTTCTTCCAGATCCTGGATAAATATTTCAAGGTTTTGCGCATAGGCGCTGCTGTTTTCCGGATCAAAGGTCATCAATGCCGCTGCCATGGTGGTGGCCTGTGTTTTTACCAGCAAAGGGCTCATCCATATGTGGGGATCTTTGCCGGTGGGGTCCTGGTTATCCGTTTCTTGTCCACCCAGGGTGTCAAGATGGTCTGTCTGGTCTGTCTGGTCTGTCTGATCATGGTCATGGTCATGGTCATGGGATTTCATCTCACGAAGCACAATGCCCTTTCTTGTGTCAACGATCTGAATAATACCTGAAATTGCCTTAATTTTATGCAGAAATCCATTTTCAAAGGGGACCCCTATTCGAAAAAAGATATCAGATGTTGTCAGTTGTTTGATCTGGTCCGGTGAAGGAGAATAGGTGGAAGGATTTTTTCCGGGTTTTACCAAAACCTGAACCCGGGCATATTCACCGGCAATTCTTTCAACAAAATATTTTTGGGGCAGGATGCTGACATAAACATTTATGGGATTTTTGGCAAGGGCCTGGGCGGGCAGCATTGCCATACAAACCACCCAAAATATTAAAAACCGTCTAAGCTTCATTCGTGTCTCCCTAAGGTATACAAAATTATCCGACCATACAGATTTAGGCGCCATCGCTACCGATTTAATGAAAATTTCTATCCGGTTGATTAAAAAATGTATGGGCGGTATTTAGCAATATTTTATCCCTGTTATTTTTTGCTGAGATACCACCCAAAAAAGGAGACACCCAGTGCTAAAATCCAGAGAAAAATAACCCTACCCAATTGTTTATTCATTTATTGTCCTTGGTGCTAAGAGCAGAGTATTACAAAAGTTTTCATGGTTTGTCAAAATTAGTCATCCGGTTCCGGCAAATTTTAGGTTTACCTTCCCGTGGGTTTTCTGTATCCTTGGCCGGGTTCTGGCGGACAGGCTGGCAAGATCCAAATGACAGTGACATTTTTAGTGGAGTCTCTGGGTGATAAACGCAGACATGACCCTTAGGGCCTCGGTGCTCACCATTTTTTTATGCCTTCTTTTTGGGGGTAACGGGGTTGCCATGAAATTGGGATTTACCGGCCTGGGGGTTTTTACCTCGGCTGGAATTCGCTTTAGCCTGGCCGCTGTTGCCCTTTTTGCCTGGGCCTGGTACAAAAAAATCCCTTTGGCCCTGGACAGGGACCAACGGCTGCCCATTCTGATTCAATCCTGCTTGTTTACCTTTCAGCTCTCTTTTTTTCACCTGGGGCTTTCAAGAACCACGGCATCCCACGGTGCCCTGATAACCAATATTCTTCCCTTTGTGGTCTTGATCCTGGCCCATTTTTTTATCCCGGGGGACAAAATTACCCTAAAGAAAAGTGTGGGAATTTTCCTGGGGTTTATCGGGGTGCTGCTGCTGTTTTTTGATGCACCCGCCCTGGATTCAGACTTGCAGAAAGGAGATATTCTTGTCCTTTGTGCGGTTCTTGTATGGGGAACCTCTGCGGTATTTATTAAACGAATCATCCAAGGGTTCCATGTGGTTCAAATTACCCTTTATCCCATGATATTTGGGATTCCTTTTCTTTTTTTGGGAGGTCTGCTATGGGATGATCCCATGGTTTTGGCGGTCACACCAACCGTTATAAAGGCCTTGCTGTTCCAGTCCCTTGTGACCACGGCCTTTGGGTTTGTTGTCTGGAATACCCTGCTCCAAAGATTTGGTGCCACAGCCCTTCATTCTTTTATTTTTATCATTCCCCTTTCCGGGGTATTTTTAGGGGTGATGATATTGAAAGAGCCCGTGACCCCTCACCTTTTGGCATCCATCGGGTTTGTTGTGGCAGGGATTCTAGTGGTCAACATAAGAAAGAGAAAAAAAGTTTTGCTATTCCCCATTCCCTAGGGGACGTTTTATTGCCGGGCACGGATTTCTATGCAGAGGGTTTCCTGGTTTTCCTGGAACAGGCGCAACCCTTCAAATAACCCCTCCACCACTTTTATGGGATTCTTTTGGTTGCCCATGCGTATGGGCGTTTTTGCGCTTCCCGGAACAATAAAGGAGGAACCCGAGGGGTCCAATGGGTGGATCCAAAGCGCCATTAATTCTTTTTCCACAATATAGGGGAACACAATGCCGGGGGGGAGGAGAAAAGAGTCTGTTTGCCGATCATTATCCCTGGGGTTCATTTTCTTGGGATCATCAAGACCCCATTTTTCAAGTCTTCTCGTCTGTCCATGTTTGTTCCAGCCCAGGTGCATCTGTTTGACAAACTGGTTAGTCAGATCCTCTTGAAACAAGAAAACCTGGGGATCTTCATTGTTTTTGCCCCATAAATGGCGGTGGGTCCGGGTCACAAAGGCGGAGGCTTTTTGTTTCCATAAAATCGGGTCTTTTAGAGGGTCAGCGCTCATGGGAATCTCCTCCAATAAAATAGACTAACTTTTCTTTGGAAAATTGTCCGGCCATCTCCATGACGGGTTTGGCGTACCTGCCAAGTTCACATAATCGGGCTGTTTTTTTTAAATATTCTTTTTGATCCATGAATCCAGAATACCAGAAAATTTTGGGGACCAGAAGCGCATTTATAAAAGGAATTTGCTGGGCATGGCAAAACCTTGCTGCTTGGCCGTCATCCACCAGGACAAAGGCGCCTGTCTTGGGGGTATCTGGCAAGCCAACACCTGATAACTTAAAAGGATTCAGATCATAAAAAATCTGAATGGTTTCTTTTTCTCCCTTGTCCATGGCCATAAAATCTTTCAGTAAAAACAGGGAATGATCAGCCGGGCCAGGTTCCTGGAATATGATTTGACCAGAGCTGTTTTGTCTTTTTTCCCCAAGGGTTAAAAAATAGGCTGCCCCGGGATATCCGGTTTTGGTGATTTCCCTGAAGACAGACGGGGTCATGACCACCTGCCAGACATTTAAAAGAAAGGCAAAAAGATCGGCCTTGTATAAAAGAATGGCAGAAGAGGCGTCCACAAAGATTTTTTTTGGAATCTTCACTGGATAAATCCTTTGTATATAAAGAATCCGTAGAGTCCCACAAGGGTACATCCCGCCCATCTGGGCAAAGTGCCCAAAAAAGCGGTTAACAGAAACAAACCGGCTCCGGCACCCATGATGCAAAAGACGGCTGTTTCAAAGGAGGGGGGGATTTCCAGGGGGGTGAACAGGGCAAAAAGGCCCAGGCACAGGGGGATACAAATATGGCAGTCTCCGATTTGGGAGGAATAGGCAATGTCCGCACGGTGTATTCTGGCATAATAAAGGGCCAGAAATGCATTGGGAAGGACCATGAGGAACCCGCTTAAAATTCCCAGGTTTTCCTTTGCCAACAAGCCCTTCCCGTGGAGGGTGATCCATTTAACCAATCCGTCAATACTGGAAAAAACTGCCCATGCACAGATGCCGATGAGGATAAGGTCAATCAGGATTCGTTTTTTGATTTTCCTGTTGTTGCGGGCATTGGTTTTCAGTACATCAAAGATTTGGAATATCTGCCAGAACAGGAACAGCCCCACCAGCACCCACCCGTCATTGGCCGTGATGACACCATCCCTGCCAACCAGCCAGAGAGCGGCAGTAAAAAAAATCAATGCCAAAAGGCTGAGAAGTAAGGATAGATAATTTATCTTGGTTTCCCGGGCCTCCCCTTGGTTTTTCGGCAAAAGGTTCATTCCCCAGAAAATAGCGGGAATGGCCAGTACCAGGGTAAGATTGGTGAGGTTGTTTACCAGGCAGTTTTCCAGTACCAGGTGCCCGCTGGTGATCCGGCTTCCGGATCTTGCCATGAGATAGGCAAAGCATAGATTGGGAAAACCGCTGAAATAGGGCATGACCAGGGTGCCGACAATGGTGCCTTCAAACCCGTTTTTTTCAACGGCATTCAGCCGGGTAATCATTAAAAAGGAAGCCGCTAAAAAACAAAGTATCAGCTGCCAGGGTCCCGGTGTAAGGATTACCTTTATATAAGGGACTAAAGCATCCGGTATTGCCAGAATTCCTGAATAGTGCTCTGTCAGGCTCAGAACCCTTTGATAAAACTCGGATAAAGTCGTAATAATTTCCATAGGCAAGATACATAAAAGAAAACAAGGGTTACCGCAACCGATATTTTTGGGGTGTCTGTCTTGATTCGCATCAATGAAAGTTCCTAATTGTGACTGCCATTGTAATCTGAAATTATTAAATTGTCTGAGGTAAAAACACAAGGATCAAAAAAGAAGAGGAAAAATAGACTGAAAAATCAGTAGGATAGAAATGATTGACAAATTAAAATAAATAAGGTTTGACATCGGATCAAAATTCATGCATTATCGCTCGGTCTTCAGGAGGACAGACTTTAAACAGCCCCTCCGAAATAAAGAGTTTGATCTTT
>JADGEQ010000062.1 GCA_016744295.1 Desulfobacteraceae bacterium
TTACAAAATTTGTGGTGTTCAAAGAAATATATTAACTTAAACCGTTCGGTATAAGAGGAAATTGGCCCGACAATTTACAGAAAAAAATTTGCATTATCTTGAAATCAAAAAAATAATTAATAATTTAATACTATTTCTATTCATCAGGCATAATCCTTTTCAACAAGTAAAAGATCAAAGTTAAACCTCTTTGGTGTTTCCATCATCTCAGATTTGTCATGAGATGTAACAATTTTATTATCAGGTCAATTTTCCCTAATAAGTTATAAAATTGGCTATTATCAGGTCAAAATTTAGTGTAGGACATCTGGTTCAAATCGAATATTCTCAAATAAGATGGTCCAGACATCAAGATCCAAAATTCCTATCAACATTTTCGGTGGCTGTAAAGATATTTCACTTATCAACTATTGTGAAATATAATTGAATCAGGGAGGATCGGCCAAAATCAATTTTATTGGAGATAAAGAAAATTATATTTGGTCTACCGAAAATCCGCTTATTCCAGTAATAACATTTTCTTTCAGGCTTTTCCCGTAGGCAACTCAATATAATAAATTGTTATTCAAATAGTGAATAATTGGACTGTGGAGATCAGGTCGGGGCTTGTTCAGAGGGCGGGGGGGGATTGCGGGCGTATCATTGATTGCAATTGCGTACAGGCTCTTAATGCAGCAGATCGTTAAGAAAGAGGTGCTGTTTGAGGACCTACTGGACCGCAGTTCACGGCTTTTAGTGCAGCTGAATTTTAGAGCCTGTAGGAATTTGTTCAATCCGTGGGCTGCAATCTTCCCCGGCCGGTAAGGGAGACTCACCAATAATGTTCAGATTAAATTTTTCAGAGTATGGTGCAATAAGTATTGGTTACCGAGAATTGCTGATGGATGGACCGCTGCCTTGACAACTCCGGGAAGGGCAGGGTATCTTTGAACATAAATATCACCCCCTAAAATTAAGGAGAGATTCATGAGTGATCACACCCCGAGACTGATGGATGCCCTGGATGCCTTTGAAGAAGGGATCTATATCATCAGCGAAGATTATACCGTTGAATATATGAATAAATTCATGAAAACCCATTTTGGCGAAGGGGTGGGGAAAAAATGCTACGAAGTGCTAATCAATTCGGATAAACCCTGCGAATGGTGCAAATATGACGAGGTTTTCGGAAAAAATGAAACCCATCACAGCGAAGTTTATCTTGACTCGGTCGGAAAAACGTTTTCCCTGTCCGAGATGCCCGTCATCAACCGGGACGGGACCCGGTCAAAACTCTCCATCTACAGGGATATCACCCGGAGCGTGGAGCAGGCTGCCAAACTGAAATCCTCCATGGAAAGCTATCAGCGTCTTTTCAAACATGTGGGGTGCGGGGTGTTCATCAGCAGCAAAGAGGGGCGGTTTTTAGATGTGAATCCGGCATTGTTATCCATGCTGGGGTACCAGGCCAAGGATGAGTTTCTTTCCCTGGATCTTGCCACGGATCTTTATCTGAGACCCGAGGACAGGCGGGAATACCAAAAAATTATAGAAAAAAAAGGCCAGGTTGTGGATTACGAGGTCCAGTGGAGAAGGCGGGACGGTCATATTCTTCACATTCTTCTGACCAGCAATGTCCGGTATGATACCCATGGGGGTATCCTGGGATATGAAGGGATAGTGGTGGACCAGACCGAGAGAAAGCTGATTGAAAATAAGATCAGGGAGGCCCATGATTTTTTGGACAAGACCATCTCCTGCTCGCCCAATGCCACCATGGTCATGGATATGAGGGGAGGGATCAAGGTATGGAATCATGGGGCTGAAGATGTGTTTGGGTATTCGGCCGATGAGGTGGTCGGAAAAATGAGTATCCAGCAGGTTTATTCCAGTGAGGTGTCCAAGACAATCATGAAAATGATGAAGGATGACGGATATGGCGGAAAGGGGCGGCTAAATTCCTATCCTCTCACCTTTACCAAAGAAAATGGTGAGTTGGTGGAGGGAAACCTGTCTGCCAGTATTATCTACGATGAAAATGGAAAAGAGCTGGCATCGGTGTCCATTTTTGTCGACTTAAAGGAGCGTCTTAAGGCTGAGCGGGAACTTTCAGCAGCCCGCCAGCACCTTCTTCAGTCGGAAAAACTGGCTGCCATGGGACGGCTGACTTCCCAGATCGCCCATGAGCTGAACAACCCGTTGTTCGGGATTATGAACACCCTTGAATTGATGAAGACAGAGATATCTCCCACCAATAAACGGCGGAAACTTTTGGATATGTCCCTGTCGGAAATTATGCGGCTGGCAGATATGCTCAAGAAAATGCTCTCTTTTTCAAAACCGGATCAGGAATCCCGGGTGGAACTGGATATCACGACGGTTCTGGACGAACTGCTGTTACTCTATGAGAAACGGTTTCGGGAAAATTCTGTTAAACTTGTGTTAAATCTCATGGAAAAACCCGGGAAGATTTTTGCATCAAAGGACCAGCTGCGTCAGGTCTTTATCAATTTGTTTTCAAATGCCATGTATGCCATGCCCGAGGGCGGTATCCTTAAGCTCGGTACTGCTGTCACTTCGGATACGCTAAAGATTACCATTGAAGATACCGGCACAGGCATCAAGCCGGTCCATATCGGAAAAATATTTGATTCTTTTTTCAGCACCAAAACCGAAAGTATCCAGGGGGTGGGCCTGGGGCTTTCTGTCTGTTACGGCTTTATCCAAGACCATGGGGGGGATATTAATGTGGCATCCAAGGAGGGTGAATGGACGCGGTTTGTCATTTCCCTGCCCCTGATGTGAATCGATGCTGCCAGGTAATATGGTCAGGCAATATAATTAGGCAATATAGGAAGTTGTTTGGGGCATTGTTTTTCTATAAAAATCTGGATAGGGAGAATCCTGCCCACACCCCCGCAAGTCCCAGGATTATTTGGAGACCCAGGTTTGCCAGGGCAGCACCGGTCTGGCCGTTTTTTGTCAAAAAAAAGATTTCATAGCCAAATGTTGAAAATGTGGTAAAACTGCCTAAAAAACCAATAAAAACAAGAGCCCTGATTTCCGGGGTGAAAAATTCCCGGGTTTCAGATATTCCTCCCAGAAAGCCGATGAACAAACAACCTGATATATTGACTGTCAAGGTTCCCATGGGAAGCCAGGCACCTTTATAAAAGAAGAGTGTCGCTTCGTAGATGAAATACCGGCATATGGCGCCTGCAAATCCTCCGATTCCCACCATAAGTATTTTTAGCATGGTTCAATTCTTCCTGTTCAATTATTTGTTGTTTCCGGCATCAGGTGTTTCAGCGCCCGTGGCTCAAAAACTTGCCCCTTGTAGTAGTAAAAAAAAAGAAAAAATACCAGTCCCTTTTAGAAACAGCAGGAGAATATAAATATATTTTATATGAAAGAACACAACTACCTTCACCATGAAGGGCATGAAAAAACTTCATGGTTGTTCTAATCGATGCCTATAGTTATTACAGGTATTATATTTATTATAAGGTGTTGACAAATGAAAATGATTGTAATAACTATATTATCTATAATACCATAAATGCAAAAAAAGGAGGCATTATGGAAGACACGTTAACTGTGTTTACGGCAAGCAAGTATTGCAATGTTTCGTCTAAAACCATTATCAATTGGGTCGAAGCCGGTCACATCAAAGCCTACAAGACCGTGGGCGGCCATCGCAGGATCAAAAAAAGTGACCTTGAGTCCTTTATGAAAAACCAGGGAATTCCTATTCCCAAGGGAAAGGATGAGGGGGGGAGAAAGAAGATTCTGGTGGTGGACGATGACATGATCATTGTTGAATCCATTGTCCAGGCACTGGAGGAAGATGAATTTGACTATGAGGTGCTGTCGGCTTCAGACGGGTTTGAAGCAGGGTTGCAGGTGAATCATTTTCATCCGGATCTATTGATTTTAGATATCATGATGCCGGATATAAAAGGCTATGAAGTCTGTAAAAAGATCAAGACCAACGAAATGACCAGGGATACGAAAATTATCGTATTATCCGCCTACCTGGATGATGAAAAATTCGCACAAATGAAGGAGAATGGTGCGGATGTCTGTTTTTCCAAACCCTTGCCCCTTCCCCAGTTAAAAGAGGAAGTTGCTAAATTACTTGGACTAAAATAAGAAGGAGGCAGATCATGAATTTAAAAGAATCTTTGGAAAAAAAGAGATTTGTTGTGACTTCTGAAATTCAGGCTCCCCTTGGTGATGAAGAACCTGCATCCCTGATTGAAAGTCTTCTCAAAATCAAGGGGCGCGTGGACGGGGTCTCTGTGTCGGAGGTAGAGCTTGAAGGGGTAGTGGGAGACAGTATTCAAACCTGTGATCTTTTGAACAAGAATAATTTTAATGCCATTTACCAGACCACCACCCGGGATAAAAACCGGTACCAGCTCCAGAAAGACCTGACCCTTGCCCATGAAACCGGGGTTGAGAACCTTCTGGTTTTTACGGAGGATTATCGGATTTCCGGCGATACCCTCCAGGAATCCATGTTTTTCCACGTGGATTCAGGAAAACTCGGATCTGTTTTGGATCATCTCAAACAAGGGGTGACCATTGAAGGCAAGGAGATAGATTCCAAGGTGGATTTTGTGCTGGGTTCCGGCATTGAAACCCCCTGGGGACGAAATATGCCCAAAAAGGGAATGGAGGAAATGGAAGACATGCTCAATGTGGGAACAGGCTATTTTTTGACCACCCCCATATTTGATGTTGACCAGTTTGAAAAGTTCATGCGACAGGTGGCTCCTTTTAAAGTGCCGGTGATCGCAGAAGTAATGGTCCTTCGCACTGCGGGCATGGGGAAATTTTTAAATCGTCATTTTAAATCCGGACTTGTTCCTGAGTGGGTAATCCAGAAGCTGTTAAAAGCACCGGACAAGGAAAAAGCAAGTATTGAGCTTTTTACCGATACCGTCAACAGTCTTAAGGATATCTGCCAGGGCGTTCACATTATCACCATCGGCGGAGAGGAAAGGTTGGGGCAGTATCTTAATGCAGCTAAATTAAGATAAGGGAGAGGGTCAATGGCAGAGGCAATTAGGATTGACACCCTGGATATTGATTTTAAGGAGGAGGTGCTTGATCGAGTACCGGATGCGAATTTTGATCTGTGTTTAACCTGCGGTACCTGCACCGGCGGATGTCCGGCATCGGAACAATTTAATATGGACCCCAGAAAATTGATCAGAATGCTGAACCTGGGGATGGATGACCAAATACTCAAGAGCGATTGGAAATGGGTATGCAGCATGTGCGGGCGGTGCGTTCTGGCCTGTCCCATGAAAATTAATATACCAGCTTTGATCTTTAATGTGCGGGCAAGTGTGCCCCGGGAAAAAAGACCCAAGGGGATTTTAGGATCCTGTGACCAGCATATCAGGACCGGGTCTGCCATGGGCGCTCAAAAGGATGATTTTGAATTTACCGTCCTGGATGTGGCGGAAGAAATTAGAGAAGATCACGAGGGGTTTGAAGATCTTTTTGTTACCGTGGATCGGGTGGGTGCCAATATGGTGTTGAATCAGAACTCCAGAGAACCGGTGACAGAACCCGAGGAAATGGGTCCCTTGTGGAAAATTCTTCATACGGTGGGGGCGGATTGGACCTATCCGTCGGTGATGTGGGCCGGTGAAAATTACTGCATGTTCATGGCTGATAATGAAGGTTGGAAATATATTATTGAGGAGTTTACCCACCATGTGGATCATACGCTGAAAAGTCCTTTGGTGGTCAATACCGAGTGAGGCCACTCCTATTTTGCAATCCTGGAAGGATTGCGTAAATTTAAGATCCCCCATAAATTTGAACTCATTACCATTATTGAACTCTATGCCCAGTGGATCAGACAAGGGAAATTAAAGGTCAACTCCGACTGGAACCGAGAAATAGGCGCCAAATTCACGATTCAGGATCCCTGCAATATCGGACGAAAAAGTGGATCCAACAAGATCGTAGATGAGTTGCGGTTTGTGATTAAAACCGTGGTGGGCGAGGAAAACTTCATCGATACCGTGCCCAACCGCGACAATAATTTTTGCTGCGGCGGCGGCGGGGGCGCACTTCAGGCCGGGTTCTCGGATCAGCGGCGTGCCTATGGCCGGACCAAGTTCAACCAGATCGCAGCCACCGGGGCCACCTATGTTATTGCACCTTGCCATAATTGCCACGGACAGATTGAAGACATTGGCGAGTATTATGGCGGCAATTACCATGTGGTTCATTTGTGGACCATCATTTGTTTGGCCATGGGGGTTCTGGCGGATACTGAACGAACTTATCTTGGACCTGATCTGGCCGAGGTTGGCCTATGAAAAGCCAGCCTAGGAAAAGGAGGGATGCAATGACCAAAAAAGGAAATGGGTCGGTAATGGTAGTCGGCGCCGGCATCGCAGGTATTCAGGCATCTTTGGATCTGGCAGATTCAGGATACCTGGTCTACCTGATAGATAAAAACACCGCCATTGGCGGAACAATGGCACAATTAGACAAAACCTTTCCCACCAATGACTGCTCCATGTGCATTATTTCTCCCAAGTTGGTTGAGGCAGGCAGGCACTTAAACGTAGAACTGCGAACCATGACCCAAGTTGAGTCTGTCACAGGGGAGGAGGGGAATTTCACCGTCACTTTAAAGGAAGAACCCAGGTTTATCGATCCGGAAAAGTGTACGGCCTGCGGGGAGTGTTCCAAGGTTTGTCCCGTGGAACTGCCCAGCCAGTTTGATGAAAATTTAAGGGAGAGGAAGGCCGCTTTTAAGCTCTACCCCCAGGCCATGCCCT
Source organism: Desulfobacteraceae bacterium (assembly GCA_016744295.1). GTDB lineage: Bacteria > Desulfobacterota > Desulfobacteria > Desulfobacterales > Desulfobacteraceae > NBML01. Next base: position 6,792 of record JADGEQ010000062.1, read on the forward strand.
CGGCCTTTTCCATAGAGAAAAAAGACAAGGCTCCCTGCCGGTTGACCTGTCCTGCTGGATTGAATGTCCAGGGATATGTTCAGATGGTTAAAGAAGGCAAATTTAAGGAATCCCTGGAGATTATCATGGAACAGCTCCCCTTACCAGGTGTTCTTGGCAGGGTTTGCCCCCATGAATGTGAGGATGCCTGCCGCAGATGCGATGTGGATGAACCCGTGGCCATCCGGGATCTGAAGCGCATGGCTGCTGATAATTTTGATCCCCGTGAAATTGAGATCCCCTGTGCCGAGAAACTTGGCAAACGGGTGGCCATAGTAGGATCGGGCCCTGCCGGGCTCTCTGCCGGATATCATCTGGCAAGAAAGGGCGTGGACGCCACCATATTCGAGGCCCTACCCCAGGCCGGCGGTATGCTGAGAGTCGGCATCCCTGATCACAGGCTGCCCCGGGAGATCCTGGACAAGGATATTGAAGTGGTCACTAATTTGGGGGTGGAACTGAAACTTAACACCCGGCTGGGCAAAGATTTTACAGTGGACAGTCTGCTGGCAGACGGGTATGACGCAGTGTTTTTAGGCCTGGGTGCCCACAAGGGTATCGATTTGGGAATCCCCGGGGAAGAGGTTGACGGGGTGCGTCAGGGAGTTGATTTTTTAAGGGAACTCAATCTCACCGGCACCACAAACGTGGGCAAGAAGGTGGGCATCATCGGCGGCGGCAACGTGGCCATTGATGTGGCAAGATCTGCCGTCCGTCTGGGGGCTGAAGAAGCCACCATTCTTTACCGCAGGACCCGCAAGGAAATGCCGGCCTGGGAAGAAGAAATTTGCGCTGCTGAAGTAGAGGGGGCAAAAATAACCTATCTGGCAGCTCCCCAGGAAATTCTTGAGGAAAACGGGAAGGTCACGGGTGTCCGGGTGATACGAATGGAATTGGGGGAACCTGATTCTTCGGGCAGGCGTCGGCCGATTCCCGTTCCGGGCAGTGAGTATGTCATTGACATCGACCAGCTTATTCCGGCAATCGGTCAGCGCCCGGATCTGTCGGCCCTTGAGGATTTGGCAGGTCTTAAAATCAGCAAATGGAACACCACCCAGGTCAATCCGGTCACCCTGGCAACGGACAGGGAAGGCGTATTTGCCGGGGGGGATGTCCAGACAGGACCGGGGGTGGCCATATCCGCCATTGCCGCCGGCATGGAAGCTGCCGAGTCCATCCTCCGGTATCTGACAGGTATGGACATGGAAAAAGGCCGGGAATTGCCGGTTGTGGCGGAACCTGAGTACCGGCCCGTGGAAGCAGATACAAGGGTTGAGCACCGGCAAAAAATGCCGGAACTTGCCCTGGCAGAACGAACGGGCAATTTTAATGAAGTGGAGTTGGGCTATGGAATAGAAGAGGGCCAGAGGGAAGCGGCAAGGTGCCTGAACTGCGGGTATTGCTCGGAGTGCATGCAATGTGTGGATGCCTGTCTGGCCAATGCCGTGGATCATTTCATGCCCGGTAAACAACATACCATTGATGTGGGTGCCATTATACTGGCACCGGGGTTTACCCCCTTTGAGCCCACCCAGATGGTTACCTATTGTTATGGTCACAGCCCCAATATCATGACCAGTCTTGAATTTGAACGGGTGCTCTCGGCTTCCGGTCCCTATGAAGGCCATCTGGTGAGGCCTTCGGATCATAAGGAACCCAAAAAGATTGCCTGGCTCCAATGCGTGGGATCCCGGGATATCAACCGTGGGGATCATTCCTATTGTTCGGGTGTTTGCTGTATGTACGCCAATAAACAGGCCGTGATCGCCAAGGAACATTCGGCTGAGGATCTGGATGCAGCCATATTTTTCATGGACATGAGAACCCATGGAAAAGAATTTGATAAATATAATATCCGGGCAGCAGATGACAACGGGGTGAGATTTATTCGGTCCCGGATTCATTCGGTATTTCCGGAACCCGGGGATAAATACAAGATTATCTATTCCACGGAAGCAGGAAATTCAGTTGAGGAAATCTTTGACATGGTGGTGCTTTCCATCGGGCTTGCCCCCAACAAGGATGCACAAGCCTTGGCTGATAAAATGGGCATTGAGCTCAACAGCCACGGGTTTGCCGAAACAGCGAACCTTTCCCCTGTTTCCACCACTAAAAAAGGGATATATGTCTGCGGCACCTTTCAGGAGCCCAAGGATATCCCGGCTTCGGTCATGGAGGCATCGGCAGCCGCCGCCACGGCCACCATGTTCATGAAGGAAGATCGATGGTCCCGGACCCGGGAGAAGGTGCTGCCCCAGGAGATTGATTTTTCAGGGCAGATCCCCAAAATCGGGGTCTTTGTCTGTAATTGCGGGATTAATATCGGCGGGGTGGCAGATGTCCCGGCGGTGCGGGATTATGCAGCAACTCTTCCCTATGTAGTCCATGTGGAGGACAATTTGTTTTCCTGTTCCCAGGACTCCCAGGATCATATTAAGCAGGTGATCATGGACCACGGGATCAACCGGGTGGTGGTGGCGTCCTGCTCCCCCCGGACCCATGAGCCCCTTTTTCAGGAAACCATCCGGGATGCGGGCCTGAACAAGTATCTGTTTGAAATGGCCAATATCCGGGACCAGAATACCTGGGTTCATATGAATGAACCGGAAAAAGCCACTGCCAAGGCCAAGGACCTGGTCCGCATGGCTGTTGCCAAGGCGGCTTTTGTAGAGCCCTTGCACCAGGTCAGCCTGGATATCAACAAGTCTGTTCTGGTGGTGGGGGGCGGTGTGGCAGGAATGGAAGCCGCTTTGGGTGCCGCAGCCCAGGGGGTTGATGTTTATCTGGTGGAAAAATCTCCTGTTCTGGGCGGGATTGCCCGGCATTTGAATGCCACCTGGAAGGGAGAATCTATCCCAGCCTATCTGGCGAACCTGGTTGAACAGACAAAGGGATGTGAAAGTGTCACCCTTTACACCGAAGCCCAAGTTGCCGCCACCACCGGGTCCATGGGTAATTTCACCACCACCATTTTAGTCAACGGCGATAAATCACCTGGCAAAGACTTGCCCGGCAAAGATCTGCCTGGTAATGAGATCAAAATTGAACACGGGGTAACCATCATCGCCACCGGCGGAATGGAATACAAACCCCAAGAGTATATGTACGGGGAACATCCCGATATCCTTACCCACCTGGATATGGATGCGCTATTACGGGAAGAGGATGTGAGTGTCACCTCTGCCCGGGCCATTATCTTTGTCCAGTGCGTGGGCTCCAGGAATGCTGAAAATCCCTATTGTTCCAAGGTTTGTTGTACCCATAGCCTGAAATCCGCCATTGCCTTAAAGCAGATGGACAAAAGAAAACGGGTTTATGTGGTGTACAGGGATATCCGGTCCTATGGGTTCAGGGAAGATCTGTATCAAAAGGCCCGGGAATTGGGGATTCTTTTTATCCGGTATGATTTGGAACGACTGCCTACCCTGAGAAAAGACGGGGAAGGACGCCTTGAGTTCAGGGTTATTGATCATGTGCTCCAGATGGAAGTTACAATCAATCCGGATCTTGTGGTTCTGGCCTCCGGGGTTACCCCCGGTGACAACAAGGAATTGTACGAAAAGTTCAAGGTGCCGGTGAACAATGAAGGCTTCCTTGTGGAGGCCCATGCCAAGCTGCGGCCTGTGGATTTTGCTTCCGACGGTCTGTTTGTGGCAGGGCTGGCCCATTATCCCAAACCCATTGAAGAGAGTATTGCCCAGGCAAGGGCAGCCGTGGCACGTGCCATGACAATTCTGTCCCGGGATTCCCTCATGGTGGGGGGGGTGGTGGCCGAGGTTACCCGTGAAAAATGTGCGGTCTGTCTGACCTGTGTTCGGACTTGCCCCTACAATATTCCCCATATCCATGCCGACGGCTATGCCGAAATTGCCCCTTCCGAATGCCATGGATGCGGGGCCTGTGTGGCGGAATGTCCGGGCAAGGCCATACGACTGAACCATTTTACCGACCAGCAGATCATGGCCAAGACCGATGCCCTGTTCGAGGAGGTGGCACCATGACACAAAAGGTTATAATTTTCAGAATAAATGGAGGTGTATATGAGCCAAAAATTTGACGCCCAGTCTTTCGAGCCGAGAATAATTGCCTTTTGCTGCCAGTACTGAGCTTATGCAGCCGGGGACCTGGCAGGTTCCATGAGACTCGCCTATTCTGCTGACATAAAGATTATTCAGGTGCCGTGTACGGGCAGGGTGGATATTCTTCATCTGCTCAATGCCATTGAGGATGGGGCGGACGGGGTTTATGTGGCCGGCTGCCTTGAAGGGGAATGCCATTATATAGAAGGCAACCTCAAGGCCAGACGGAAAGTAGCCTATGTGAAAAAAACCCTTGTAGAATTGGGAATTGAACCCGAACGGGTGGAGATGTACAATCTTTCTTCTGCCCAGGGGGCAAGGTTTGCCGAGATTGCCAATGAGATGGCCCAAAAGATAAGAGTGCTTGGACCCACGCCGGTTATAACGCCAGCGTAACAATCATACTGCGTGAACCTTATATCAATCAACCACTCTCTTGTCCGGGAAAAACCCGGCAAGGGAGTCAATAACAGACCCAATTATGGACCCGCTAAATAGATCAACTTAATAGACCAACTTATAGAGGTGACAAATGATAGTTGCTGATCGAAAATCCCTTGAAGAGATATTGGCGATGGTGGCAGACAATAATAAAATTCTCATCCTTGGGTGTAAAGGGTGCGTTACTGTTTGCAATGTCGGGGGCCTCAAAGAGGTGGAGATCCTGACATCCTCAATGAAAATTGCCAGGAAAAAGTCGGGAAACCCCCTGGACATTGATATGAAAGTGCTGGAAAGACAATGTGACACCGAATATGTGGCCGAGCTGTCCGAGTCGGTGAATGACTATGATGCGGTTATCTCCATGGCCTGCGGCGTGGGGCCCCAGTTTTTGTCTGAAATGTACAAGGATCAACTTTTTTATCCGGGGGTGAACACCACCTTTTTTGGCGGGGCCACCCAGCATGGTGTCTGGGAAGAGCGATGTGCCGGTTGCGGGACCTGCGGCATCCATATGTTTGGCGGTCTTTGTCCCATTGCCAGATGTGCCAAAAGTCTACTCCACGGTCCCTGCGGTGGATCATCCAAGGGAATCTGCGAGGTGAATCCCGACACCGAGTGCATCTGGGATTCCATTGTCAGAAAGAAAATGGAAGCAGGACAATTGGAGGATCTCATGGGCGTACGGGGACTCAAAGACTGGACAACAGCCAGGGACGGCGGACCTCGCCGAAGCATCCGGGAAGAGCTGGTTCAAGGAAACATTTAAGATACGCTTAATCCATATCAAGGAGAAACCTTAAAATGAGCGAACTCAAATCAGGCAGTAATCTTGAAAAAGTTCTCAGGGCCGGGCACTTCGCATTTACAGGAGAATGCGGACCGCCAAAGGGTGCCAATGTAGAACACCTTAAAGAAAAATTTAAATATTTAAAGGGCAATGTGGATTGTGTGAATCTCACCGACAACCAGACCGCAGTGGTGAGGATGTCCTCTTTGGCAGCCTCCGGCATCATGGTGGCAGAGGGGTTGGAACCCAATTTCCAGATGGTCTGCAGGGACAGAAACAGGCTGGCTATGATGAGTGACATCCTTGGTGCCCATGCCCTAGGAATCCGGAACATGCTCTGTCTGTCCGGTGATCACCAGTCCTTTGGCAATCACCCCCAGGCGAAAAATGTCCATGATATTGACAGTATGCAACTCATCGCCCTTGTCAAAAAGATGCGGGAGGGCAAGTTCATGAACGATGATGATATTGACGTGCCCCCTAAAATGTTTGTGGGCGCTGCCTGCAACCCCTTTGCAGATCCCTATGAATACAGGGTTTACAGGCTTGCCAATAAAATTAAGGCAGGGGCGGATTTTATCCAGACCCAATGCATTTTTAACATGGAAAAGTTTAGAGATTTCATGAAAAAAACCGTGGACATGGGGCTCCATGAAAGCTGCTATATCCTGGCCGGGGTAACCCCCATGAAAAACGCCGGCATGGCCAATTTTATGAAAAAATTTGTACCGGGTATGGATATACCCGATGAATTGATCAAGCGCCTCAAAGGGGTGGAGAAAAAGGACCAGGCAGAAGAGGGCATTAAATTTGCTCTTGAGCAGGTGGAAGAGTTCAAGCAGATGGAAGGGGTGGCCGGGGTTCACATGATGGCCATTGAATGGGAACACATGGTTCCTGAAATTGCAGAACGGGCCGGGGTATTGCCAAGACCTGCGGTCTGAAAATCATAAAATGACGATTCTAAAATAAAGATCGGGATGTTTGACCCATCTTTGATAAAAAAGGTTGATGAGGGGGGTATCCGGATACCAGATCCGGGTGGCCCCTTTTTCGCGAATTTGTCCCCCAGCAAGGAAAGAAAAACAAACCTATTCTTTCCCAAGATTTTCTTTTTGATGGGGTCCCGGGGTTGACAGGTTCCCTGGTTTTTGATTATTCAACACCAGGGCTCAATTATTATTAAGGCCGGGGAGGGCAATGGTGTCAGAGGCCAATCAAAGTTCAATTTCCATACGGGCACTTCCTGTCCGTATCATCATACCCGTGGGTTTGAGCCTTATTTTGTTTATTATGACCATTTTTTTGCTGATCATTCCTTTGTTGGAAAAAAATATGATGGAGGGGAAGCGGCAGACCATCATGCACCTTACCGAGACAGCCTGGAGTACCCTTTCTCTGTATCACGGTCAAGTGCATCAGGGGGGTATTTCAGAGGATACGGCCAAGGAGAAAGCCATCCATCATCTTTCCCAGTTGAGATATGGTCCGGATCTCAAGGATTATTTTTGGATCAATGATTACGTGCCTGTCATGATTATGCATCCCTATCGCCCGGATCTTGTGGGGCAAAATATTGCCGGATTCACAGACCCCGCGGGTAAGCATTTGTTTGTGGAAGTGGTAAACATGGCAAGGGAAAACAGGGCAGGGTTTGTGGATTATCTATGGCAATGGCAGGAAGACGCCGCCAGGATTGTCCCCAAAATATCCTATGTAAAAAGTTTTGAACCCTGGGGCTGGATTATCGGCACCGGAATTTATGTGGAAGATGTCCGGGCCGAGATTCTGGCCATCACCCATAAGCTGACTTTGGCATGTCTGGGTATCATGGGAATTGTGCTGGTATTGTCCGGTTATATTATCTGGGCTGCGGCAGGTTCAGAAAAGGAGCGCCTCGGGGCCCTGGCCCAGTCCCGGCTCCGGGAACAGCAGCTGATCCAGGCAGATAAGATGAATTCCCTTGGCATCCTTGTGGCCGGGGTTGCCCATGAGATCAATAATCCTGCCACCTCCCTCATGCTCAATGCACCCAATTTGAAAAAAGCATGGGATGCGTTTCTCCCGGTTCTGGATATTCATTTTAGGGATGATCCAGGGGCCAGGGTTTGTAACATGCGTTATCCTGAATTGAGAAACCGTATTGAGCTGATGCTTGCTGCCATCCAGGACAGTTCTGCCCGGATTAAACAAATTATCTCGGAACTCAAGAATTTTTCCCGGCCCGCCGGGGCCAGTATGGACAATGGGATTGATGTGAATCAGCTAGTCGAAAAATCCTTGGATTTAACCCGAGCCATCCTTAAAAAACACACCCAGCTTTTGTCTGTGACCTATGGGGATGATCTGCCCAGGATACAGGGAGATTTTGGCAAACTCCAGCAGGTGATGATTAATCTTCTTGTCAATGCCGGGCAGGCCCTTGAATCTTCGGAACAATCCATCCATGTGCTGACCCGGATGGATGATCAGAAAGAGTATATCCTTATTCAAGTGAGGGACACAGGAGTCGGAGTTGTCCCTGAAACGATGAAAAAAATGAAAGATCCGTTTTTTACCACCCGCAGGGATGAGGGGGGTACCGGCCTCGGCCTATCCATTTCCGATAAAATTATCAGTGATCATGACGGGATACTGGAGTTTTCCTCTTCACCCGGCCAAGGACTGACCGCCAGGATTTTCTTGCCCTGGTATCCCAAATAACATATAGATATGTATCATGAAGGATATGAAGACGAAACAAGGCACAAAGGAAAGACCCATCTTTATTGTGGATGATGAAGATGAAATTCTTGTGGCAGTGGATACCACCTTGAGAATGGCAGGGCTGGACAATATTGTTACTATCAGTGACTCAAGGGATGTGATTCGTCAAATGGAACGTCAGATCCCAAGGCTTATCCTTCTGGATCTGAACATGCCCCATATAAATGGCGGCCGTCTGCTCAAGATTATCCGGAAAACCTGGCCCAGGATTCCTGTGATTGTTCTTACCGGTGCCATTGATGTGGATACGGCTGTTAACTGCATGAAAATAGGCGCCCTGGACTATGTGGTAAAACCTGTGGAGGAAGCGCGTCTGCTGGCTGCGGTCAACCAGGCCCTGGACTATGAACATCTTGCGGAATCCGATAATAAAAAATTTCCCAGGGACCTGTTCTCCCAGATTAAAAATCCCGAAGCATTCCGGCACATCATCACCCAGGACAAGAAAATGCATTCCATCTTCCACTATGTGGAAGCCATCGCTCCCTCATCCCAGCCCGTACTGATTTTCGGGGAAACCGGGGTGGGAAAGGAACTTATCTGCCAGTCCATCCACAGCCTCAGTCAGCGTAAGGGAAAGCTGGTCAAGGTGAATGTGGCGGGGTTGGATGACAATGTTTTTTCCGATACCCTTTTTGGCCACGTGGCCGGTGCCTTTACCGGTGCGGATCGGGCCCGGCCCGGTCTGATTGAACAGGCAGCAGCAGGAAGTCTGTTTCTGGATGAAATCGGGGACCTGGCCCTGGGCTCCCAGGTCAAGCTTCTCCGGCTGCTCCAGGAAGGGGAATATCTGCCCCTGGGGTCTGATCGTACCCGTAAATCCGATGTGCGGATTCTTGCCTCCACCAACCTGGATCTATGGGCCCTTGAAAAAAAAGGACAATTTCGTAAGGATCTGATCTATCGGCTGTCCACCCATACCCTGACCCTGCCGCCTCTGAAGGAGCGGCTTTTGGATCTGCCCCTGCTGCTGGACCGGTTTGCCTGCCAGGCAGCCATTGAGCTGGACAAGCCCATCCCGGATATTCCTAAAAATCTGATAGAACAGATGGAAACATATCCCTTTAAGGGGAATATCAGGGAGCTTAAGTCCATGGTCCATGATGCGATTTCCCGTTACAAAAAAGGACCCATCACTGCCAGTTTGTTTACGGGGTTGACCCCGGCCGGCAGTTTTAAAGTTCATGGTGATGGGGCCCCAACCGATTTGCCCACCCTAAAGGAAGCATCCGTGGAATTGGTTGAAAAAGCCCTGGTGCAGACCCGGGGCAACCAGTCAGCGGCGGCCAAAATTCTGGGGATCTCCCAGCAGGCTCTGAGCAAGCGGATCCAGAAGATAAAAACCGGGGAACAATAGACCTACAATAAAAGTTGTATTCACAACTTTTGTTGTAACCCATGGTTTTTTGCCTGTTCTGTCCCATCTCCCTGTGCATTCCTTGGATATTCTTCCTGGGTTTTCACAACCCTGGTTGTAAAAAACCAGAAATGTCTATTTCTTGTTAAAATCATAAAAACAAATAAAAACAAATGCTTACCTATTGGTTCTCCCTCCGGCACAATGATTGCTCTTCTAATTGGTTAGGAACAAATGAACAGCAATTATTTTTTGTAGGGAAATTACCTCCCCGAAAATAGGTGTAAGCCCCTATCGATTTTTAAAGGAGAATAAAATTTCAAAGGAGAACCAGATGAACCAGATGAACCAGATGAATCAGATTAAAAACCTTGGTTGGCGCGTTACATTCGCAGGATTGGGCATTAACCTGGCTTTGGGTATCCTCTATACCTGGAGCATTTTCAAAATGTCCATCAAAGAGTCCATTGAGTCCGGGGACGGAATCTTCAACTGGAGCCTGTCTTCCCTCAATGATCCCTACGCCGTCTGTTGCCTGGTATTTGCCTTTGCCATGATTTTTGCCGGTCGTCTCCAGGATAGGATCAGTCCGAAGATTACAGCGGTCATCGGCGGACTCCTCACGGGTTCCGGCCTGATTCTCATCTCCTTTTCCACCTCCTGGCTTGTCTGGATTCTTGGATTTGGTATTCTTACGGGCATGGGACTGGGGTTTGGATATGCATCTGCCACTCCCCCGGCCATTAAATGGTTTCCCCCGGCCAAAACCGGTATGATCGCGGGGATTGTCGTGGCAGGATTCGGGTTGGCCTCGGTTTATATTGCCCCTTTGGGTATTTTTTTGATTGATAAATTCGGCCTCAGCCAGTCCATGCTCATCTTTGGTGTGGCCTTTCTGGTCATTGTATCTGCCCTGGCCCAATTTCTGGTCAACCCGCCTGAAGGATATGTCCACCCTGCCCCCAATATTACCAAAAAATCTAATGCTGCTGTGGATTACACCCCCGGTCAGATGATGAAAACCAATACATTTTATAAACTTTGGATCATTTTCTGCGTGGCTTCCGGTGCAGGTCTCATGATCATTGGCGGCGTTGCCGGCATGGCCAAGGAGGGAATGGGTTCCATGGCCTGGGTGGTGGTGGCGCTTATGGCTGTGGGCAATGCCTCGGGTCGTGTGGTGGCCGGTATCCTGTCCGATCGGATCGGCCGGGCCAACACCCTGTTTATCATGCTGATTTTTCAGGCCTTTGTCATATTTTCCCTCCTGTTTATCACCCCGACCCAAATTGTTCTCCTGGTGGTGGCCGCCACCCTGATCGGATTTAATTATGGTACAAACCTTTCCCTCTTCCCTTCGGTCACCAAGGATTTTTTCGGCCTTAAAAATTTTGGGGTTAATTACGGCCTTGTGTTCTCGGCCTGGGGAGTCGGAGGATTTGTTTTTCCCAGGGTTTCCCAGATGATCGTGGCCCAGACCAATAGTCCGAAAATTGCCTATATCCTGGCTGCGGGTTTACTCCTTGCCGGGGCTATCCTGGCCTTGATGACAAAGGCACCTGAAGTTGCGGCAGCGGTTGAAAATAAACCCTTTATTCCCATTCCTGTTTCCGAAAAAAATTGATGTCCACCGGAGAAACAACCCATATCCGAAAAAACAACCCATAGCACCCCTATGCCTTGTGCAGATTCTTAAAATTGAAAAGGAGAAACAATGAGCGAATTCACATTTCACGCGTCCGATGAGCACCGGGAAAATGCCTGGGTAAAAAGCATGGAAGAGTACAAAGCGTTATACAAACAATCCATTGAAGACCCGGAAAAATTCTGGGCCGAAATGGCGGATCAGTTTTATTGGGAAAAAAAATGGGACAAGGTCAGAGATTATAATTTTACCCTGTCCCAGGGGCCGATTTCAATTGAGTGGTTTAAAAATGCAAAGACCAATATTTCCTATAATTGTCTGGACCGGCATCTTGAGACCAGGGGGGACCAGACCGCCTTTATCTGGGAAGGCAATAATGTTGGGGAAGATCTTGAAATTTCCTACACCCAACTTCATGAAAAGGTATGTCGGTTTGCCAATGCCCTGAAAGCCAAAGGGGTGGTCAAGGGTGACCGGGTGGCCATTTATATGCCCATGATCCCGGAATTGGCTGTCACCATGCTGGCCTGTGCCAGAATCGGGGCCATCCACAGCATTGTTTTTGGTGGGTTTTCAGCGGAAGCCCTGGCCGATCGGATCCAGGACAGTCTTTGTAAGGTTCTTGTTACGGCGGATGGGGTCATGCGGGGTCCCAAGGCTGTCCCCTTAAAAGGTGCTAGTGATACGGCCCTGGCCCTGTGTAAAGAACGGGGACACAGCGTGGATTGCTGTTTTGTAATCAAACGGACCGGCTCTCAGATAGAGATGTACCCGGAAAGGGATGTCTGGTGGCATGAGGCTGCAGCCAAAGAATCCCCAACCTGTCCAGTGGAATGGATGGATGCCGAAGATCCCCTCTTTATTCTTTATACCTCGGGCTCCACGGGAAAACCCAAGGGGGTTCAGCACAATGTGGGCGGATACATGGTGTATACCGGGGTGACCTTTAAATATGTTTTTGACTACCATGACAATGATATTTATTGGTGCACAGCAGATATCGGATGGGTCACGGGGCACTCGTATATTGTTTACGGCCCCCTGTCCCAGGGTGCCACAAGTCTTATGTTTGAAGGGGTGCCAACCTATCCTGATCCCGGACGTTTCTGGGCCACGGTGGACAAATGGAAGGTCAATCAGTTTTACACAGCTCCCACGGCCATCCGAGCCCTCATGGCCCAGGGCGAGAGCTGGGTCGAAAAATACGATCTCTCTTCCCTGCGGCTATTGGGATCCGTTGGCGAGCCCATCAACCCGGAGGCCTGGAAATGGTATCACAAACATGTGGGCAAGGAAAAATGCCCCATTGTGGACACCTGGTGGCAGACAGAAACCGGGGGCATCATGATATCAGCTCTTCCCTATGCCATTGACCAGAAACCGGGAAGCGCCACCCTGCCTTTTTTTTCCGTTATCCCGGTATTGCTTGACGAACAGGGGCAGATTCTGGAGGGGGCCTGTGATGGTATTCTGGCCCTTAAAGAACCCTGGCCCGGTCAGATGCGGACGGTGTACAACAACCATGATCGGTTTGAAAAAGTTTATTTTCAGATGTTTGACGGCTATTATTTTGCAGGTGACGGTTGCCGCAGGGATGAAGACGGTTATTATTGGATCACCGGCAGGGTGGACGATGTGATTAATGTTTCCGGTCACCGCATGGGCACGGCAGAGGTGGAGTCGGCCCTGGTCAGTCACAGGGAAGTGGCGGAAGCTGCTGTTATCGGGTTCCCCCATGCTATCAAGGGCCAGGGCATTTATGCCTTTGTCACCCTCATGGTCAGTTCAGACCCTTCTGAGGAACTTCTGGCCTCTTTAAAAGCACATGTCAGAAAGGAAATCGGGCCCATTGCCACCCCGGATGTGATCAATTTCGCGCCGGCACTGCCCAAAACAAGGTCGGGCAAAATCATGCGCCGGATCCTAAGGAAGATCGCCACGGATGAATTTGATCAACTTGGGGATATCTCCACCCTGGCAGATCCGGATGTGGTGGACAATCTCATTGAAAACCATAAGCAACTGGTCAAATAGAATATTATCTGAATCCATGGATAATTAAATCCATAATTATTTTTTCTTAAAAACCGGAAGAGCACAGCTTCCGGTTTTTATGTTCTCTATGATCGCAAGTGCTTGGCAAAGCACAACATCCATAGCCGGAAGGTCATTGATGCATATTTGAAATCCACTATTCCCCATGCCGGGCACCTTATACTGAAAATCTGGTAAAAACAGCCGCCTGGAAATCCGGTATAGCCTGGCAATTGACTGCCAGGGAGTCCTGGACAAGGTGTCTGTGATAGAACATATTATCCTCTGCCTTTGCTGTTGACATATTCTTCTGGTTTCGTTTATAGAGGGAAGCGTAAAAATAAATGGAATAGCATATTAAGGGGGAACCGCAGAAAATTAATATTTCAAAGGAAATGATTGAGCTGCTGGATTCTATTTATAATCCGATTCTCGGCATTGACCCCTCGGGCAGGGTGATCATCTGCAACCAGTCTGCCGAAGAAATACTGAACCGTTCCAGAGATACGGTTTTGGACCAGACATTGCAATCCATTCTAAAGAATTCCAAACTCCATAAAATACTTAAAAGCAAAAAAACAGAATTTGTTCAAAAACTGACCATTGGTGAAAAAACCTTTCTTTCCAACAGGACCCCTTTGACAATCAACAATCAGCCGGCCGGGGCCATTGCGGTATTGCAGGATATCTCCGAGCTGGAATCCATTTCAAGCGATCTGAAGCATACACGGATGATCAGCGATGAATTAACGGCCATTATTGAATCTTCCCTTGACGGCATGTATGTGACGGACGGTACCGGCCGCACCCTGCGGGTCAACATGGCCTATGAACGGATGACCGGGATACGGCGGGAAGAGGTCATCGGACAGACCATGGAGGACCTTATAAAAAAGGGGCTTTATGATGAATCCGTCACCTTGAAGGTTATGCGGACAGGCAAGCCTGAATCCATTGTTCAAAAGGTTGTCACGGGAAAAACCGTTGTTGCAAAGGGAAACCCCATCACCAATGATGCGGGTGAAATCATTCTGATTGTCACCAGTGTCCGGGATATCACCGAGCTGAGCCGGCTCCAGGAGGACCTGGAAAAAATTAAAAAATGCTATCGCAACAGCAAAATTGAGTTAAAACAGTTGCGGGCAAAGGTCAGGGGGGATGGGAAATATATTTTTGCATCCAAAAAAATGGTTGAATTAAAGGAATATGCCCTGCGCCTGGCCCAGGTGGATTCAACGGTTTTGATCACCGGGGAGTCCGGGGTAGGCAAGGAATTGTTCGCAGAATTGATCCACGAGAACTCCCTTCGCAGGGACAACCCCTTTATCAAAATTAATTGTGCAAGCATTCCGGAAAATTTGCTGGAATCCGAATTGTTCGGTTATGTGCCGGGTGCCTTTACCGGTGCCAAAAACAGCGGCAAAGCGGGGCTGTTTGAAATTGCAGACAAGGGAACCTTGTTCCTGGATGAAATCGGAGACCTTGATTTAAGTTTGCAGGCCAAGCTTTTGAGGGCTCTCCAGGACCAGCAGATTTATCGACTGGGCGATACAAAGCCTATCCGGGTGGATGTAAGGATACTGACCGCCACCAACCATAACATGAAAAAAATGGTGGCGGAAAAAAAATTCAGGGAAGATCTTTTTTTCAGGCTCAATGTTGTTCCCCTGGTTGTTCCGCCGTTGAGGGAAAGGAAGGAAGCCATCATCAAATTCATATATTTTTTCCTTGAAAAATATAATACCAAATACCGATTTAACCGGCAGATTTCAACCCAGGCCTCGGACCATCTCATTGCCTATAACTGGCCCGGAAATGTAAGGGAACTTGAAAATATCATTGAACGTATCGTGGTTACGGCAAAGGACAATCTCATTGTCCTGGAAAACCTTCCGGCCTACATCCAAAAGAACCAGGAGACTGCTTTTTTTGATACCGGTGCTCAATCGCTTAAAAAAATTCTTGAAGGGGTTGAGCGTCGCGTGATCGGCGATGCCATAAAAAAAGGGGGGTCCACCCGGAAAGCGGCCAAAATTTTGGGAATCAACCAGTCCACAGTGGTGCGCAAGGCAAAGCAATACCAACTTGGTCAGTGATCGATGCAGTATGGCATCATGGATGCGCCAGCGCATCAGATTCACTGGTTTGAGTCCAAGTATCTAAAATATTAGTCTAAAATTTGCATTGTTTCTTTTTGTTTTCGTTTGTTCGATGCACAACAGCATCGAATTTTTAAGATTGCCATGACCCGTTCCCTTTTGGGAAAGTTTGTCATGCCCTTCTGCCAAAAGGTTCTTCCGGAAAAATTTAACAAAAGGTTTGAACTGGCATACTCCTTGCCATATGTATTCCACAATTATAGTTGCGGTATGGTTCAATATAATTTGTCAGATGCATTTTTTATCACACTTAAACAAGGAGAGGTTGTGTTATGAGTATGAAAAGAGCGTATGGTGCGAAACAACCGGGAATTTCATTGGGGCCGTTGACCATGAGAATCCCATTTGTTCATTATAAATTTGAGATACCCGATTATATTCAGGGGTTGCTCATGTGCACGGTCTGCCTTGCCATTATTCCCATTTTGACCAGCAAGCTTGGTATGTCATTTGAGATTGCCCTGGCCATCGTTATTTTCAACGGCATTCTCTATCTGTCCCATGTTACCTTTGGAGACCCGGTGATTCCCGGATGGGTCACACCGGCTATCCCGCTTTTAATCGCCTATGTCGCAACCTTTCCACCCGGCCCGGAAAGGATGCAGGCCCTGATTGCCTTTCAGCTGACCTTCGGCTGTTTCTGCCTGTTCCTGGGGGGGACAGGGCTTGCCAGAAAATTTGTTGCCATGATTCCCAATGCCATCCAGTCGGGTATTGTCATGGGGGCTGGGTTTGCGGCGGTCATGGTTGTGTTCAAGCCGGGCAAGGGGCTGAAAAGCTTTGATAACTTTCCCATTACCATCACCATCTGCGTCGGCCTTGCCTTTTACCTGCTTTTTTCCGAGCACTTTAAAAAGATTCGGAGCAAAAATAAATTTTTTTTCTACCTTGCCAACCTGGGGATGATGCCGGCCCTTGCCCTTGCCATTTTTATCGGTCCCCTGACAGGGGAACTTCCCTGGGGAACCTATGACGGAAATTTTTTCACCTCTCCTGATTTTGCCGGACTCATCAAGGGGTTTACCATGCTGGGGGATATCCCGGTTCCGTCCATGCACATGTTTATTGCATCCATTCCCATGGTCATTTCTGCCTATCTGGTGATCTTTGGTGATGTAATCCAGAGCCAGGCGCTCCTGGACGATGCCCAGAAATACAGGCCGGATGAAGACATCGATTATAACCCCAATAGGTCCCATATAATTTTTGGCGCACGCAATATCGTCATGAGTGTGGTGGGCCCGGATATCTCCATGTGCGGCCCTTTATGGGCAGCCATGCAGGTGGTGACCTGCGAACGGTACAAACATGGTCCCCAGGCAATGGATTCTATTACCGGCGGTGCAGCCTCTTTCCGGTTCGGAACCATGACAGGCTATTTTATTTCTCCCCTGGTATGCACCATCAAGCCGATCCTGGGCATCGGCCTGGCATCGACCATGCTGATTCAAGGATTTGTGAGTGTCCGGATAGGGGTGTTGAAATCCAAATCTTTTAATGACATCGGCATTGCCGGTATTACCGGGGCAATTCTTGCCACCAGGGGCGCTGCCTGGGGCCTGGGCGCATCCATTGTCCTGTGTCTGCTCCTTTACCTGGGTGGCAAAAAAGAGAACGCCTATTGTGAGCAGGAAGCAATTTTTCCGCTGAATTCTCCGGAAAAACTCCAGCAGGAAATTGATGCAAAGATGGCAAAGGTGGCAAAATAGGTCCAAAAACCGGGCAGTCCCCAAGGGATTGCCCGTTCCATTGAAAAGGATTTTAAGAATGGCATACATGGAAGGCGCTCCCCACGAGGAGCTTGGTGAGGTTACAAAAAAATACGGTTTCCTGATGATCATCGTGGCTGTCGCCCTTTTTTCCCTGTTGACTGCCTGTTCGGATAACACCCTTTTGGCAAGTCTGATCGCCACCCTTGCATGTGTTCTGGTGCTCGGATTTGTTTTTACAAGATCACACCCGTATATTTTCAGGCAATTTTTTGATAAAAAGGGGTTTCATTTTGCCATGGCCCGGGAAGAAAAATGCATCAAGGTTCTTGAAACCTTTGATGACGAAACCTTTATCTTCAACAATATTATATTTGAACTTTTTCGCATTGAACATCTGGTGATCTGTCCCAGGGGTATTTTTGTCATCCATAAGATCGGAACGGGAATGCATCTCCAGGTTAAAAATAAGGAGCTGTTTGATGGAAATAGACCTTTGATAACCGTTTCCAATACCCTGTGGCGGATCTGTCACCTTATCCAGATTGTTTTAAAAAAAGGATTTAAAATTGAGTGTATGCCCCTGCCCCTGATTGTGGCCATGGATAGCGAAAAATTGGCTTTAACCGATTATAACGGAATAAAAATTGTGCCCTTAACAGAACTTTCGGGCCTGATTGCCTCGCATCCTGCCAATGGACTGTCACTTGAAATGGTCCATTGCATCGCAGTGATGATTAAGAACAAATATTCGCCTGCTTGAACCTGTTTGTTCGGGAAGGCTGCAACTGCACGCTTCATTATTGGAAAAATACCAAAAAAATAAGGAATATCATCATGATGACCAAAGAAGAATATGTCGAGAGTTTGAGAAAATTAAACCTAAAGGTCTATGCCTTTGGAAAACGGATCGAAAATGTGGTGGATGACAAGATTATCCGGCCCTCCATGGAAGCGGTTGCCCTGACCTATGAACTGGCCCATACACCTGAATATGAAGACCTTATGACGGCAACTTCCCATATCACCGGGAAAAAGATCAACCGGTTCTGCCATATTCACCAGAGCAATGAGGATCTAGTCAAAAAAACAAAAATGGGGCGGCTGCTGGGTTCTCTCACCGGATGCTGCTTCCAGCGCTGTGTCGGAATGGATGCATTAAATGCCCTTTCCATTACAACCTATAATATCGATGAAAAAGCGGGAACCGATTATAATAAGAATTTTCTTGCCTACCTTGAATATGTCCAGGAAAATGATCTGACCTGCGACGGTGCCATGACCGACCCCAAAGGGGATAGGTCCCTTCCTCCCCACAAGCAAGCCGATCCGGATATGTTCTTGCATATTGTTGAAGAGCGGGAGGACGGTATTGTGGTGACCGGGGCAAAAGCCCATCAGACCGGAGCTGTCAATTCCCATGAAATTATTATCATGCCCACCATCTCCATGAAGGAGGCGGACAAGGACTATGCAGTTTCCTTTGCCCTTCCCAGCGATGCAGACGGGATTACCTATATCATGGGCCGGCAGTCCTGTGACACCCGAAAACTTGAGCCGGGAATGATAGACCGGGGAAACCGACTCTACGGCGGCCATGAAGCCCTTGTGGTATTTGAAAATGTGTTTGTCCCCAGGGATCGGATTTTCATGTGCAAAGAGTATGAATTTGCAGGCCAGCTGGTGGAGAATTTTGCCTCCTACCATCGCCAGAGTTACGCCTGCAAGGCCGGTGTCGGAGATGTTCTGATCGGTGCGACCCAGACCGTTGCAGAATACAATGGCGCCCAGAAAGCCTCCCACGTAAAAGACAAACTTATTGAGATGAACCATTTGAACGAAACGCTTTTCTGCGGTTCTGTGGCCTGTGCCTGTGAAGGGCACAAGGAACCTTCGGGAACCTATCTTGTCAACACCCTTCTGGCCAATGTCTGTAAACAGAATGTCACCCGGTTTCCCTATGAAATTGCCCGGTTGAGCCAGGATATTGCCGGCGGGCTCATGGTGACCCTGCCCTCCGAGGAAGATTTGAGATCCCCGGAAGTGGGGAAATGGGTTGAAAAATATTTCCAGGGAAACGCCCAGGTTTCCGTGGAAAACAGGATGAAAATATTAAGACTCATTGAAAATATAACCATGGGAACGGCTGCAGTCGGCTATCTTACCGAATCCATGCACGGGGCAGGGTCTCCCCAGGCCCAGCGCATCATGATTTCCCGTCAGGCCAATGTTGGTGAGAAACAAAAAAAGGCAAAGAAATTATGCGGCATTGAAGAATAGGACAAAAGCCCATCATTATCATTGGTCTTAAATATTGCGGGGGGTGTAATCCATGCCATGACCGGATTGTGACAGCAAATCACATCCAAGAAAGGCTCAAGGAAACCTGTGAATTTGTTTCCTGGGAAAATCAAAATTGCCAGCGCATATTGGTCATTGCCGGATGCCCTTGTGCCTGCGTGGATTTATCCCCCTTTGACGGAAAGAAAGTGGATGTTATCTCAGATCCTGTCCATGCCACAGGCTTTATCCGGGAGCTGATGAAATCACAACATTCTGACCCCAAAAAACAAGATACCTTTTTACCATAATATCCAGGAAAAATATAAAATGGACCTAGCACAAATTATAAAAAACAAAAGCATCACCATGGACCAGGCTGCAAAATTGATCAAATCAGGTGACAAAATTGTTGCCGGCCATGCATGCGGTTCACCGGAACCTGTTCTGGAAGCCATTGTCAAGCGTGCCCATGAACTTTCCAATGTTGAAATCATTCATATGGTTTCCATGGGAAAGAGTGACTATTGCAAACCCGGGTATGAAACATCCTTCACCCACAACTCTCTTTTTGCAGGGGGCAACAGCAGAAGCGCCATCCACGAGGGCAGGGCCGACTATACCACCTGCTATTTCAGCGAAATTCCCGGGCTTTTCAGGGACGGACTTCTTCCGGTTGATGTGGCCGTCATCAGTGTGTCCCTGCCGGACAAACTTGGGAATGTCAGCCTGGGGATATCCGTTGATTATACCCTGGAGGCCGCTTTGAATGCAAAGCTTGTCATTGCAGAAATGACCCCGTTTATGCCCAGAACCAATGGGTTGTCTTTTTTGAATATCAGGGATATCGACTACCTGGTCCCCAGTCAGCGAAAGATGATAGAGCTTGTGCCCCCGGCCATTGGTGAAACAGAAAAAAAAATTGGCAGCCATATTGCCTCCCTGATCCAGGACGGGGATTGTCTGCAATTGGGTATTGGCGGAATACCCGATGCGGTTCTGACCTTTCTGGATGGGAAAAAAGATCTGGGAATCCATTCTGAAATGATTTCCGACGGGGTAATGGCCCTTGTGGAAAAAGGCGTTGTCACCTGCCGTAAAAAAAGTCTTCACCCCTCTAAAATCATTATTTCCTTTGCCATGGGCAGTGAGCTGTTTTACCAATGGCTGGACAACAATTCTCTGGTGGATATGTATCCTGTGGATTATGTGAATGATCCTTTTGTCATCGCCCAGAACGATCATCTGATCTCCATAAACTCAGCCATTTCCGTCGATCTTCTGGGCCAGGTTGCAGCCGATACCATGGGACCATACCAGTTTTCCGGCGTGGGGGGCCAGGTGGATTTTGTCCGGGGTGCCAGGCGGTCAATGGGAGGAAAAAGTATTATTGCCCTGCCGGCAACCGCAGCCAGGGGCAGCCTATCCCGGATCACGGCAGCCCTGGGAAAAGGCCAGGCCATCACCACATCCAGAAACGATGTGGACTATGTGGTCACAGAATTTGGCATTGCATCTCTCCGGGGAAAGACCATAAGGGAACGTGCAAGGCAATTGACAGCCATTGCCGCACCCGAATTCCGGGAAAGCCTGGAAAAAGAATTCAAAGAAATATATTTCAAATCCTCCATGCCCTGTTAGCTTTTTTTACACCGGATATTTTTCTTGAAAAGAAAGCTGATCCCCGTGGCCGGCAGGCCACGGGGATTCCATGCCGATAACCTTCTCCGATAAAATCAATATCAGATCACAGTCTTTGCTTTGCAATTCAATCCCCCAATCCTATGGAAAACCTTATTGGATGCCAATCCGTTCTTGACACAGAAACCGGATTTGATTATAGGGCAGTATATTGGTTTATAATTTGTTTGATTTTTTTTGTTTGATTTATCTTATAATCTACAGAGATGAGAATATATGGACGATCAGGTGAGCAAACTTCGGGAACTTGGTATACTTATGCGGGAACACGGGCCAGAAATGATTATGGCCCTGATAATATTGATTACGGGATTGTTTTTGACCAAGTGGGCAATCCAGACACTGAAAAAACTATTGGCAAAATTTTTGAAGAATACCGCCACCATCTCCATCGTGGCCAACAGCGTCGGGGTTTTCATGCTGGGGATTGTCATTGTGGCGTCGGGGATGGAACTCGGGGCAAGGCCGGGGCCCCTTATTGCCCTGATCATGATCATTGTACTCTCCGTCATTGGGGTGATTGTTATTTTCAGGCCCCTGATCCCAACCCTGCCCTTCAAGGTTGGTAACACAGTCAAAACCGGTGATCTTCTGGGAAAGGTGGAAGCCACCACCATATTAAACACGAGACTTCGGACCTTTGACGGTAAAACCTTTTTTGTGCCCAATCGCCAGATACTGGATGGTATTGTCATCAATTACCATTTTACCAAGACCCGGCGGGTAAAAATTAATGTCACCATTCGCTATGACCAGGATCTTCTTAAGGCCAAGCAGGTTATAGAAGCTGTTATGACGGAAGATGCGCGGATTTTGAGTAAGCCTTCCCCCCAGGTTTATGTTTTGGCGTTGGGTCCCAGGGGTGTGGAGATAGGGGGCCGCTGCTGGGTGAATAATCTCAAGTACTGGGTCACAAAATGTGAATTGCTGGAAAAAACAAAACTTCGATTTGATGCTGAATCCATTGAATTTGCATATCCCCAGATGGATATCAACCATAGAACGGATTTGGGAATATGCTGCCCAAAAGGGATGGACCCAGAAAAATTTAATCAGTAGATTCTAATCGGTAGATGATTTCGGGAAGATATCTATAACAAGAAGTCCAAAGAAAGAAGTCCCCTAGTTGAGGAGAAAAAAATGAAAATCGCCCAGGGCATGAAACTTATATCAGAGGGCTGGATCCCAAAACCCAAGGGGTTTCGGGTAAGGTTCCAGCAATTGGTGGACGGTGAACTGATAACCGGTTATTCTCCGGGTCTGGAAGAAAAGCCTCTGGATTCTGATGTCACAACCTGGCGGTACGCCTGGAAATTGTCCCGGGCCACCCAGACAGAAGATAAATTTATTTTACCGGGGGAATTGGTCAATGTCACTGTGGTGGATGATAGGGAGGCCAATATCAATTATTATGCAACGGGAAAGGCTGAAATTTTCAATCCCAAGAATATATCAGATGATCAAATTGAAAAATAATTCCGGTTAACCCCTAAATAAAAAATTCAGGGTGTAATTTTAGGGAAAAAGGGTTTGTATGATGAGAAATCACATGTGGAGAGGGGGCATTCTTTTATTGACAGCACTTGCTCTTTTTTCGCCTGGCTGCGGCCCAGACGTTTCCTTTGAAAAACAAGAGATTGCGCTTCAGATTAACGACAGCAAAATTACCCTAGAAGAGTTCAATGATCTGCTGAAGTTCGAAGCCTATGCTGACCCGGAGATGGATGTGACAACAGATACCAGTGCGCAGTTTGTTAAATATCTGGTTCACAGGGAACTGATGATCCAGGAAGCTGCCAAACTGAAATTGGACACGAAAAAAGAGTTTATTCAAACCATTGAAAAATACTGGGAAGCAACCCTGATTCGGAATCTTCTGGATCTAAAATCAGCTGAATTGAAAAAAAAAATATTGATCACTGAGGATGAGATTGAGGCATACCATGCGGGCCACAAGGATGAATTCAGCCGCTCTTCCGGCGAGGCAAAGGCAATGATTCGTCATATTCTTGAATCCGGGAAACTGGAAAAAAAAATGAAAGACTGGACCCAAGGTCTTGAAAAATCAGCCGATATCATCATCAATGAAACCCTAACCAAGGGAAAATAAATACCAGGCCACCAGATCACCTAATAACACCCAATAAAGAAGAATCCGATGAATTTGACAAAGAAACCACCAGGGAGCATCAAGCGAAAACATCTTTTTATAAATAAAAACTTCCAGACACGGTTTATTCTTAAGTTTATTCTCATCCTTTTTTTTAGCGGTGCCATTTCCATTGGATTGACCCTGTTCTACACCCGGGACACCCTTACCTCCTCTTTTATTAACTCAAAGCTTATGATCCAGAACACCTCCACGGCCATCCTGCCGCAGGTTCTCTACACCACCCTCATCACAACAGTCCTCATCGGTCTGATCGTCATTCTGGTTACCCTCCTGATTTCCCATAAAATTGCAGGTCCCATGTTCCGGTTTAAAAAAGATATTGACAACATTTCCCAGGGGGATCTCAAAGCTAGAATTTCTATCCGGGAGGGAGATCAGTTCCAGGAACTTGCCATCTCCTTAAACAAGATGATAGAGAGCCTGCACAAGAATATTTCCGATATACAAACCGATGTTCATGCCCTGGGAGAGAAAACCGATCTGTCGGAAAACTGCCGGGGGGAGATTGTTCAATTAAATAAAAAAATAAACACCCATTTTAAACTTTGAATGCGTTTTTGTTCAATCGGTTTAGCGGTTTTTTCTGTTTGCTTATCTTCTTTGTGACTTGTTTGGCCTTTAATCAAACCCTTGCCAATGAGGCCCTTTGGTATAGTCTAGAAACAAAATATCTGACCCTGAAGTATGAAAATGCCTTGGACCTGAAAAAATTTGACGAAAAAATTGAGTTTTCCCCTGATACCAGTAATTTTTCACATTTTTCCAATGCGAACCGTCCAGGGGGACCAAACCGATCCGGCGAACTATCTGGCGAAAAAAAAATGGCAAACAAGCTGGATGCCCTGGTTGAAAAGGTTCAACTGATTTTGGATATGCGAAAACCCATCAACATAACGGTTAGAATATATCCGGATGAAATCGCTTTGCATTCAGCCTATTTTGAAATATACAAGAAAAAAAAACAGTTGCGCGCCTGGTATACCTTTGAATCCAATACCATCCATGTAAATGCCCAGGATTTGTTTGCCGGAATGCTTGCCCATGAAATTTCCCATGCAATCGTGGATCATTTCCTTGAGGTAAAGCCGCCAAGGGCAACGGCTGAAATATTAGCCCGATATGTGGATCGCCATTTAACCGAACAGGCAAAAGTTTATTAACCGGGATTTGTTCATGAGTTGGGTATGGATCATATGGATCAAGGGTTGCGGATCAAAGAGATTTCAACCCTTCGGTTGGCCCGGCGGGTTTCAGGGTTTTCATTGTCTGCAATGGGTCGATACTGCCCGAACCCCTCCACGGAGATGCGGCGGGGATCTATACCCTGGGCCATGAGAAACTTTGCCACACCCAGGGCCCTGGCAAGGGAGAGTTCCCAGTTGGAAGGGAATAGGCTCGTTTGAATGGGCCTATCATCGGTATGACCTGACACAATAATTTTGTAGGACTGCTCCTGGTAAAGAAAGACTGCTATTTTTTTCAAGGGGGGTTTGATATGAGCCAAAAGTTTGGCCTGGCCCAGGGGAAAACTTATTTTTTCACCAATGACCAGGACGATTCTGTTTCCGGTCATCTTAATGGAATAGTCTCTGATGTCCGTGCCTTCCATGGCCAGATGCATGTTTTCTTCAATATCCAGAGAAAATACCTCCTCCCCGATCCTGGGATTTTGGATGCTAATTTTAGAGGGTGTGTCTGTTTTTCCCTGTGCCTGGGCGACAGGTTTTTCTTTAAAAATTACGGGAGGGGAAAGGGGCATAAGATCTGCGTAAAGGATGATAAAAAATACAAGGATCAGGGTCATCAGATCCAGCATGGTCCAAAGACTTAAATCTTCGGC
>JADGEQ010000063.1 GCA_016744295.1 Desulfobacteraceae bacterium
ACCATCACCTCCTGGCTTCGTTTAAAATCCGTTATATCCCGGATGGTTCCCTGGAGGATGGGCCGGCCTTCAATGGTCACAAAGGTTGCAAGAACACTTGCATAGAATTTTTCGCCGTTAATGCGCTGATGTGTCCATTCAAAGAGGTTTGAACCGGTCTCCATTGCTATTGCAATTTCCTGACCGGCCTTTTGGGATGATAACATACCATCGGGTTGATACCTGGGGGACAGGTCGTCAGGCGTCAGTGTTAAAAAATACGCTTTGGATTCAACACCAAATAACCTTAGGGCTGCTTTATTGCAATCCAGATACCCCGTCGTGGCCGGGTCTAAAAGCAATATGGCATCCATGGAAGACTCAAAAAGATCCCTGTACTTTGTTTCACTCTGCTTAAGTTCTTCCTGTGTCCGGTTGATTGAAGTTACCATTTTTTCCATTGCAGCCCCAATGGTATTCAATTCGATAATGGAGCCCGGTACAAGAGCAATCTTCTGCCCATCACTGTTTGTAATCATATGGGTATAGTCAAGTATTCTTTTAACGGATGGGTAGATAAGCCGTTGTATGGCTAACAGTGTTACGACAAAAAAGACTGCAAAAACACTTAAAATAATCACCAGGGTTTTTAAATATGTCCTGTTTAGTTTGCTTATCCCTGCATTATCCATGGAGAGGATAATATCTAAAGAGGTTGCTCTGCCATCAAGCATAATCTGAAAATGGCTTAGCACCTGGCCTGGTTGATCAGATGTTTTACTATTTTCCTGGGTATGCAGATCTCCCCGAACCGAGTGGTGTATAATATCTTTCAGTACTGAAAGATTTTCGTTGGTGGTGGATGCTATTATATTTTTATTTTCAGTCAGGACAACGATGGGTGATTTTGTTCTTTTTTTAATTTTGTTCAACAGCCACAAATTATTATTCAATATGGTTCCGGAAATGACAATGCCCAGCACCTGGCCGTCTTCTAAAACGATCTTTTTTGACCTGAAGATTCCTGTTAAATCAGTCCCATTGTTCTCAAATCGGGCAACGACCGGTTTTCTTAAAAATTTTCGGCTCTGGGTGGCTATTGTTTCTAAAATGGGCGCCACATTCGGGACAGGAGAGCTTGCATTAATCCATACCGGAGTATCAGTACGCTGAATGAAAAGGACATCGCATTTGGTGCGCTCAAAGGCATCAATATATTTTTTTAAATATTGCAGGGCATCCTGAGTCTGAGTTCTTGAGATCTTAGACAGCAAGCTGTTGTCGCGTTGAATTTCGTGGAGTATATCCTCAAGGCGCTCAGCCTCATGTTCAATTATATTTTGTACAATTTCAAACCGCTGCTCAAAAGACTTTCCAAACTCAATAAAGACCGCCTTTGTGGCCGAAGAATATGTCAAGGACAGAATAATACCGCACAGGATGAGAATGGAAACAATATAGTAGCCCCCCAATACCGTGGATAAGGTTCTGGGTTTATTTATATGCATTATTATTCACTTCCGGAGTATCGAAAAGCCTTTGTTTTAAGCTTTACAAGATCACTTTTTTCAATGCCCTGTTTGACCACAACAATTTTACCGGAATAGATAACAGGCTGTGTGTCTATTTTTGATTGAAGATCGAGTCGTATTGCCTCGGCCATGGCCACCCCATTATCATCATTCATACGCATGACGGTAAAATCCAGGCCATTTGACTGCAATGATTTTAGTTCTGCCGCACCCCCACCCCATCCGTTCACAAGAATTTTGCCGCTTAATTGTCGCTCTTTCAAGGCATCCATGGCGCCAAATGCAACATCGGTTGAACAGGCGTGGATGAAATCAAGATTGGGGTGTTTATCCAAAATTTTAAACACAGCATCCCGGGCTCGTTCCCGGCTGCCTCCGGTATAGTATTCGGAAACAAGGCTAAAAGATGTTTTTTCTGCTATGACCTCATTGAAAAAATCTCCACGTAGCTCACTCACCTTGCTCCCTTTAATATAATAAAGCATTGCATATTCAATATTAACGTTTCCCTTTAAACGGTTGATATACTCCTGTGCGATCAGGGTGGCACCAATGGTATGATCAAACCCCACATACATGAACGGCGGACTCTCTTTCCAGTCATCCACGGGAATGGTTATATTTTGAATAATTACTTTGATTTTGCTGCTGCCAAGGAGTCGCGAAATAACAAGTTTATCCCCAGGATCGTTTAAAGTCAGCACCAGATAATCAGGACTCGTTACCAGGGCAGATTGAATGCTTTCTTTAAGTTTACGGTTTTCATCACTCCGGGTTGAAAACTCATCAATGGTATAATTAAGCCCTA
Organism: Desulfobacteraceae bacterium; assembly: GCA_016744295.1. Taxonomy (GTDB): domain Bacteria; phylum Desulfobacterota; class Desulfobacteria; order Desulfobacterales; family Desulfobacteraceae; genus NBML01. The sequence goes on from JADGEQ010000063.1 coordinate 2,320, forward strand.
TTTCATCCATTCTGCCTTTAAAGGAATCAATACTTCTCCGCCAATAATCAGATACTTGTTTTAAAGGTGTCGCAAAGGCAATTTTTACAGGATGTTTCTGAGATCCCCCTTTAATACGTTGCCCCTTTTTTTGTACGATTGCATCAAAATCAGAGCTCTCTTGAGTACCTGATGAAAAGGATATTGATACATTAAATATTAAAACTATAAAAAAAAGACAGAGAATCAAATTGATATTCACGATACCCTCTGGATCATTTTTTGTTAAAAGTAACAGCGATAGGAATATGGATCAGTATAATTTAAAAAAAATATTAAATCAATATGCTTTATAGCCTTCAAATCCACCATCAGATTCTTTTCAACTTAAGTAACAGTGCTGGCCTTGGCACATAATAAACCCGAATTAAATTTGAAATTTCGATCATACTTTCGCCTTCCCCTAATGTTAGTTTTGCCCGCCACAATTTTACATGGTGGAAATTTAAAAAAATGCTTTTTGGCATTCATGATCTTTCCTGTGCAGGAGACAGTTGGTTCTCAGTAATATTTGGAAGGAAAAGAGAACCCCACATTTTCTTAACGAAAAACATATTTAAATTTTTGCAGAGGGCCTTTTCAGGTATATAAGGTTTTACTCTCCGAGATTTGCTTATATCGTGCCAGCAATTCTTAAATTCAACCCGTATTTCATAGGAAAAAGCGTAACTGGTTTTCAATTTTCTGGAGGAAGATCAGACAATGAAATTGTTATTCTTCTGACAGTATGGCATAAATAGGTGGGAAAAAATTAAAAATGATGAGAAGAATTATGGATACCATGAACAATCAGCTATCAGACATTGAAACCAGATGGGCAGCACAACTTTCCCAGGAACACAAAACGCTTTCCTGGAGATACGGAGTAGATCTTACAACCCCAACAATTGACATTTCTTCGGGTGAATCAAGACTTGGCTGGTGGAGCTTTGAAACAAAAACAATTTCGATATCAAGCCATCTTATCAAAACTGAAGTATGGGATATTGTTTTAGAGGTTTTAAAACATGAAATGGCACACCAATACGTTTCCACCTTCTATGAAAACGCAGACATTCATGGACAATATTTCAAGCTGGCCTGTAAAAAATTAGGGGTTCACAAAGCGTTTGTGGCAGGCGGAAAGGATTATAACCAACGATTAAAAGAATTCAAAGGAGATCTGCCGGCTGATGCCCAGAAAATGTTAAGGAAAGTCGAGAAACTTATGGCACTTGGGCAATCCAATAACCAAGCGGAGGCTCAAGCCGCATCCAGGAAAGCCAATTATTTGCTTAACAAGTATAATCTCCAAAGAATCAATACCGGCGATGATGATCCAAATATCAGATACCTTACAATCTGCCACAAGAAAAAACGCATTGAAAGTATCCAAAAAGCACTTTTGTCTATCTTGAGAGACTATTACTATGTGAATTGTTTGACATCCAGGACATATCACGCCGGGGATGATGCGATTTACAAAAGCATGGTTCTGATCGGAAGGGAAGAAGCGTTAATTGTTGCAGAATATGTTTATCATTTTCTTCTTGATACCAGCCAGGCACTTTGGCAGAACTTTAGAAAGAAACATAGGGCCAAAAGAGGCCAAAAGGTTTCCTTCGACATGGGTTTCACTGCCGGAATAAGGAATAACCATGAATTGATGTTTGACGAAGAGATAAAAACAAATGGAAATCCTTCCTTGCCGGTACAGTTGACCACGGCATTGATGGCAAAAAACCATGAAGCAAACAGGAAAGAAGAATCCAGACTTTTCCCGAAATTAAAACAGGGACGATATGGAAGACACCAGGCCTCATCAGGAGCCTTTAAGGAAGGTTTTAAAAATGGTAAGAACACTCACATAAACAAAGGCGTTACCAGTCGTGGAACTGTGATTGCCGGACTTTTGGTGGGGTCTGGTTGAATATTTGATGAAAGTGGTGATTCAGGATGCCTACCTGAGATCAGTTAACGTGGATAGGCTCAAAGATACCCATCACCGCCTACAAAATTTTGTGACCCTTGGTGGAGGAGTACATATTTCCCGTTTCCAATACTTCTGTTGACAAAAAACAAGTTCTTAGCTAAAGATTCTGAATAGGTTGTTTTTAAAGATTTTGTGATTTTACTGAGCGTGAGTTAGTAGGTAATATCGCCGCTATCCCTGTAGCCCTTGTGATGACAAGCAATCAGCCGCCAAAGCGAATTGTCTTTGTACACAAGCGCTTCTTCATCGTGAATTTCTAAAAATCCAGATTTGATTGTGCAAAGGAGTTTGTCTATGAATAAGCTGTCTTCCTTGATAATGCCTACTGACATCATGAGTTTTCCAGCAAACGAGACCCTTTATAAGAATTTATATACAAAGGTGCTTATAATCATCGGCATGCCTATCACTGTCTTTTTAACCATTTTCCATTTGATTTATTCCCGTTATATTGCTGCTGGTCTCATTTTTGTAATGTTTTTGTCACTATGCTTCCTATGGTTTGATTTCATTCAGAAATCAGAAATTTTCATGCCTGACTTATTACGAAAAATTAGTATCAGGATTTTTCTAATCTTTTTTATCTTTTCTCAAATATATGATATATGGATTGAGCAATCCCTCAGCGGAACTCCTTGGTTTTTGTTATTTCCGTTGTTGATTTTTTTTTCAACCAAAATCAAAGAGGCACTTATTTGGTCCTCTTGTATTGCGCTAATTTTGTTTTATTCCCTTTTTTTAATAGACCTGAATTCCAATCCCGATGAGATATTTCACTTAAAAACGAGACTGATAACCATCTTTGGGATATTGGCTATAATTGGTCTCATTCTATCTGGAATCATACGGTCAGCGATGCAAATGCTTTTTGACAACGCAAAGGCAATGCAGGCCGTAAATTTGAGGCTTAAAAAGAAGATTGAAGAGCATAGACAGGCCGAGAAAACCCTTCGGAAAAATGAAGAAAAATTTCGTCTGTTGACGGAAAATGCCAATGACATAATTTGGACTATGGATATGGGCTTGAACTACAATTATATTAGCCCTGCCATCGAAAAAATCCAGGGCTGGAACCCAGAGGAAGCAGCTTTGCTGAAAATCAATGATGTGCTTACGCCCCCATCCTTGGAGATAGCCCATAAAAGTATAGAGGCCAATCTGGTTTATGGATCAAAAACAGGCAATTATGATATTTCCGAAAGGCTTGAACTCGAACTGTATTGCAAGGATGGCGCTAGGATTTGGACCGAAATATCAGCTTCCTTTATTCTGGATAAGGATGGCAAACCGGTTGGTATCTTAGGGGTTACACGGGATATTACTGAAAGAAAAAATCTTGAATACCAACTCTTTCAAGCACAAAAAATGGAATCCATTGGTACCTTGGCAGGTGGAATCGCGCATGATTTTAACAATTTATTAATGGGTATTCAGGGTCGAGCGTCGTTGATGGCATTGGACATGAATTGCACGAATCATAAACAATTTGAACATATTGAAGCCATCAGGGCGACTGTAGATAGCGCCGCAGGCCTAACCAATCAGTTACTGGGTTTTGCTCGTGGAGGCAAGTATAATGTCAAACTAATCGACATAAACGAACTGTTGCTGACAACTGCCGCAATGTTTGGGCGCACACGAAAGGAACTCCAAATACGAACCAAGACGGATCCAACACAGCCCGTATCAGAAGCAGATAAAGGTCAGATCGAACAGCTTTTGTTGAATATGTTCGTCAACGCCTGGCAAGCCATGCCAGACGGGGGCGAACTTTATCTGGAAACAACTGTTGTTAATTTTCATGAGGAGGCTTCTAAATCAAGAGGAATCGATCCGGGATGTTATATAAAAATCATGGTGACCGACACCGGTATTGGTATGGACGAAAACATCCAACAAAAAATTTTTGAACCCTTCTTCACCACAAAGGACAAAAGTCGTGGCACAGGAATGGGCTTGGCATCTGCTTACGGTATAGTCAAGAATCATGGTGGCATGATAACAGTTAAAAGTGCAGTTGGTAGAGGGACAACGTTTGAAATATATTTACCAGCTTCTGAGGAGAGGATTATTAAAGAGATAGTCTCCAATAAAAAGATGATACATGGATCTGAAACCATACTTTTAATTGACGATGAAGAAATGATTCTTGATGTTACCCAGGCACTGATTAGCAAACTGGGCTACCAAGTACTGGTTGCAAACAGCGGGGAGGATGCTGTAAAAACGATAGCCAATCCGAACAAGGGCATCGATTTGGTGATTTTAGACCTTATAATGCCTGGAATGGACGGCGGCCAAACATTCGACCAGATAAGAGAAATTCTACCACAGATTCCTGTAATACTATGTTCGGGCTATTCGATAGACGATCATGCCTCGAAAATCATGAACAGGGGATGCAATGATTTTATTCAAAAGCCGTACAATCTCTCCGAACTTTCCAAAAAAATCCGTAAAATACTGGATGCGGTTTAGACTTATGTTATCCATAATCAGAAGCAAAATTTTCAATTGATCGACGGTTTCCCAAAAAGTAAATAACCTGGACTTTAGAGATCCGCTCAGAACTTGTCCAGAGGTAGCCAAGCGGCTGGTCAACTCCCCGGTCTCCATCGTCAATGTGGTCTCTCAAAAGGGTAAGCGCATCGGTATGGTCACCAATTGGGACATCACCCGGGTCATGGGGTAATCCCCAGGGATATCCTTGCCAGACAAACCCTTTTCAGACTTTTGCAACCCATGGTTTAGCCTCCTTTTTCGCCCTGTTTTTATGAAAGAACAATTTTGGCACTCTATACCCCTTGACATTCCGCTTGAATATAAGTAATTATTCCATTAAATTTTAAACACTTAATTAAGGAACCATCCAACATTGACTTGCACCAAAACAACAATCATTGAAAAAATCTCCGAAGAAAATGATCTCACGCCCAGCCAGGCAAAAGACACCATTGAGACCCTGCTTGAAATAATCAAATCAACCCTGGTATCGGGAGAAGATATGATGATTTCAGGATTTGGCAAATTCCAGGTAAATGAAAAAGCCCAGCGCAAGGGAAGAAACCCGGCCACAGGCAAATCCATGCTGCTGGGAAAAAGAAGGGTGGTTACATTCAAGTGTGCAGGAAAGCTCAGGGATAAAATAAACGGGACCACCGAGTGAACAACTGGCAGGTCTATTTATTAAAATGTGCGGATCTGTCCTTGTACTGCGGTATCACCAATGATCTTATGGCCAGAATCGACACCCATAATGCAGGAAAAGGGGCAAAATACACAAAGGGAAGAGGTCCGGTTGAACTTGCTGCCAAAAGTCGGAAAATGACCAAAAGCCAGGCCCTCAAATGTGAAATGTACATCAAAAAACTGCCCGCCAGAAAGAAAATTTCCACCCTGACCACCCAAAATTTTTTTTAAAGAAAATGAACCGGATATTAGAACCAGACAAAGCCAGTTTTATTCATTTGGCAACCATGAAAATGCCATTTGGAAAATATAAAGGGCTTCGTCTGGTTGATCTTCCTGAACCCTATCTGGTCTGGTTTTCCCAAAAAGGGTATCCTGAAGGCAATCTGGGAAAAATGCTGCAAAGCGTGTATGAGATAAAACGCAATGGGTTGGAATATCTGTTTAATGTCCGGGGTGATTTTAAAGAATTTCCCAAAAACTACCAAAATGAATTCGGTAAAGACCAAAGGAGGAATAGATGAGTGCTGATGTATACTTCATGGATCTGACCGCCACATCCAGGGAAAACCTTCCCCAAAAGCTGAGCCGTCTGGTAAAAAAAGCCGGAATCAAAGATATTCTGTCAAAGAATGATCTTACCGCCGTAAAAATACATTTTGGCGAACAGGGCAACACCTCTTTTATACGGCCAATTTATATCAGGCAAATCATCCAGACCATCCGGGAGAAAAAGGCGACCCCCTTTCTCACCGATGCCAATACCCTCTATGTGGGCACCCGGTCCGATGCCGTCTCCCATATCAAAACGGCCATTGAAAACGGTTTTTCTTATTCCTCCATGGACGGGGCCCCGGTCATCATTGCAGACGGGCTGTTCGGAAAAAGTGAAACCCGGGTTCAGGTGGACCTGAAACATTGCAGCAATGTATATATTGGGTCTGAAATTATAAACGCAAACAGTCTTGTATCTGTGGCCCATTTCAAGGGTCATGAACTGTCCGGATTCGGTGGAACCCTCAAAAATCTGGGTATGGGGTGTGCCTCACGCCGGGGTAAACTGACCCAGCATTCCAATGTCAGCCCGAAGATAAAACGCAAAACCTGTATCGGCTGCGCCCAATGTGCCAGCCACTGCCCCGGACAAGCCATCTTCCTTAAAGAAAAAAAAGCCTATATGAATAAGGATCTGTGCATCGGGTGTGCCGAATGTATTGTCCGGTGCCCCACAGGATCTATCAATATCAATTGGAACCAGACGGTTCCGGTCTTTCTGGAAAAAATGATGGAATATACCCTGGGGGTTTTAAAAAATAAAACCGGCAAGGGGCTGTTTATTAATTTCATCACGGACATTGCCCCAAAATGCGACTGCCTGCCCTATTCCGAATCCCCCATTGTGAGTGATATCGGCGTTGTGGCTTCCACGGACCCCGTGGCCATAGATCAGGCCAGTGCAGACCTTGTCAACGGCCAAAGGGCTCTGCCGGGTTCTGTTTTAACCTGTAACCTGAATCCGGGCGAAGACAAATTCAAGGGGCTGTACCCCTCGGTGGACTGGGAACATCAGCTGGACTACGCCGAGAAAATTGGTCTTGGCACACGCTCATACACCCTTAAAAAGATATTAACTCTGGCCTATAAAAATTCATCCGGCCATTGAATTAAGACCCTATACTCTGGTATCCTTACCCCATGTATATGGCCCTCGTAAAAATTAAAAAGAAATTCACCTATATTCTCAGAGAGTCGATTCCTTCCGGGAAAAAATGGGTCCACTGCGATCTGTTTGACCTGGGCCCCTCCCCCGGGGCATGGATAAACTACCCCGGCGGCAATGCCTGGTATGTGGATGAAAATCTGGAGGCAATCCTAGCCAAGGGTTCCCAAAATTTTAACCCAGACGCCCTTGAAGAACTCTTCTGGCCCTGGGTCCGACCTGGTATCAGGCAGGCAGTTGAATTTTTCCGTAACAGGGATAGATCTCCGGAAAAAACCAGGCTGACAAAGGCCCAAAAAGATCTCATTGTGCGCCTCACCCCCTTTGACAAACGGCGCGCTCATTTTTTAAAATTCGGAAACATGGACCAGGGACCTCTGCCCAACATGCCCGCCGTGCTGTTTAAAGAACTTTTGGAAAAATCCCGGGATGAAATCGAACAAGGCTTCATGGCACAGGAAAAAAACTTGGGAGCCCAGGAGCTCAAATCCTATGTATACACCGTTTTTGATCTCCACTCTTTTTTCCAGGGGTTTATGGCCAAACTTATGCCCCATGCCCTGGATCAAAACAAGGTGGAAACCTTTTTTTTAAAAGAGATCTGCAGGGTCAACAAACACTTGTTTGGGCTGACCTCCCATCTGGATGGGTATATGATTCGATATGTCATCATGTTTTTCGATAATACTTATGCAGATACCCTCCTCCTGGAGGAAATGGAAAGAGCCTTCAGGTTCCGCAGACGTTCTTATAATCAGCCCCCTCCAAAAAACGTTTCAGTCCCCAGGGCAAGGAATCTGTTCAAGATCACCAAAGAGGAATTCAAAAAATTGACCAAACGCAAATTGACCCAAATTTACAGAAAGCTCGCCAGGGAGCACCATCCGGACCGAGGGGGCTCCCATGACAAATTTGTTGAAATCAATAATGCCTACCAGGCCCTGCTTGAAAAAATCGGTCATCGCTGAACCAAAACGGGTAAGCCTCCTTCCCCAAGTTTTTCCTCAAAAACAGGCCGGATCATATTTTTTTTAAAAAAACATGGGTCAACCAATTGAAAATTTCTGATATTGGCGTACATTATGCGCTGAACTATAATTGGAATTAAGCTCAAAATATCAAACTCATAACCACAAGGAGACAACACGTCACTCGGGCTCTGAGTAACAAAATGATCCCAGGGGGACGCGAGACAAGATCATGGCTAAACATATCATTATCATCGGTGCAGTTGCCCTGGGACCCAAGGTGGCCTGCCGACTGCGAAGACTGGATCCTGAAGCTGACATAACGGTAATCGACCGGGACAATCTGATTTCCTACGGAGGATGCGGCATCCCCTATTATGTGGGCGGGGATATTGCAGACATTGAAGGATTATGTTCCACCACCGCCCATGCCCTAAGAGATCCTGAATTTTTCAAAACTTGTAAGGGCATCCAGATCATTCCCCGGGTAGAGGCGGTTGGCATCAACAAAAAAGAAAAAGAACTCAAGATCCAATATCTTGATGACAACAGACAAGAGACACTGGCCTATGACAAACTGGTGATTGCCACCGGGGCCACCCCCTTTAGACCGCCCATTCCCGGGGCAGACCTGCCCAAGGTATTCACCGTGTCCAACCTGCACACCGCAAAGGATATCAAAGATATTCTGTCCAAGGGCCAGGCAAAAAAAGCCGTGGTCATCGGAGCCGGGGCCATTGGGATCGAAATGGCAGAAGCCCTGACCGATCTTTGGGCTGTTGACACCACCATTGTTGAAATGGCGGATCAGGTATTGCCGGCTGCCCTGGGAAAACAGGTTTCAAAAATTGTGGAAAACCAGCTTGAAAACAATGAGGTAAAGGTGATGCTCTCGGAGAGGGTATTAAAGATCAATGGAGATCCTTCCTCCGGTGTGACCTCGGTGGAAACCGCCACTGGCACTCTGGAATGTGATCTTGTGATCATGTCCGCAGGCGTACGGCCCAATACCCAATTTGCAGCAGAGGCCGGACTTGCCGTGGGCAGTTCCGGGGCATTATTGGTTGACAGGTGCATGCGGACAACCGATCCCCATATTTATGCCGGGGGCGACTGTGTGGAACTTCGCAACCTTGTCAGCGGAGAAAACATGACCATGCCCCTGGGCTCCCTTGCCAATCGCCAGGGCAGAATCATTGCCAACAATATCCATGGCAGGGCAAGCCAGTTCAAGGGGACCGTGGGAACCTTTTGCATTAAAGTCTTTGACCTGGGGATTGCCACGGCAGGCCTCACAGCCGGCCAGGCAAAAGCCAGCGGATTTGATCCCATCCATGCCATTGTGGCCCAGCACGACAGGGCTCATTTTTACCCCGACTCGAAAATGATGTTCATCACCCTTATTGCAGATGCCAAAACACGGAAAATTCTGGGGATAGAGGCTGTGGGAAATCAGGGAGATGCCATCAAAGCCCGTGTGGATGCCATTGCGCCTTTGTTCCAGATAGGCCTTAATGTGGATGATGTATGCGTCCTTGAAACAGGATATGCCCCCCCCTATGCATCGGCCATGGACATCATCAACAATGCCGGGAATGTTCTGGATAATATTCTGGAAAAACGGAACAATCCAATTGATGTGATAGATTTTATCAAAAAGTTTGAAGCCGGCAAGATCCGGGTTCTGGATGTCAGGGATGCCAAAGAGGCAGCCCCCCTTATTGAAAAATATAAAGATCGCTGGATCAGTATCCCCCAGCCGGAGCTGAGAACCAGGATCAATGAGGTGCCAAACAACGTTCCTTTGTGTCTGCTCTGCGGCACAGGCGCCAGGTCATATGAATGCCAGATCCTGCTCACCCAGAACGGGGTTACCAACACAGAAAATATCCAGGGCGGATATGCCATGCTGGCCGTAACAGCCCCTGAATTTATCTAAACAAAAGTTTAATTCAGAACCAAGGGTCCCCTAGGAAAACATCTTCCTAGGGACCCTTTTAATTATGGCATAATTCCGGAATGAATAGGCCTTTTATTAAACAGAGGATTCCGTCTTTGTCCCTTCCTCCTCGGTTTCATGATTTTTCATCAGCATCCGGATATCATTGACCTTATTTCGGGTGGCAATGTATCCCTCTTCAATGGCATGCTCAACCTGATCATAATCAAGCATCTTGAGGTCGCCCAGACGGGGGGCAATTAGGATATCCGGCGGATTAACAGCAAAATTTACCCGGGTGATTCTGTCCTGCATAAGTTGAATGGCAGCATTGATAACCTGTCGGGTGCCGGGGGTTGTGGGTTTATTTTTTTTCTGAAGTTCCAGCCGTTCCCGGATTATTTTTTCCATGGATTCATATCGGGAGGTCAACTTTTTTAAAAACTCATTGCCCCCGGGAGAAGATTTTATTTCAGACCCAGTATCGATTTTCTGATGACGCTTACGGGATACCAGTTCAGAGTCCAGATTAACGGCGATAACAATATCCGCCCCCATTGCCCGGGCCACTCCCACTGGAACCGGATCCACCACCCCGCCATCTATCAGCCATCTGCCCTTATGGAATACCGGCGCAAAAAGACCGGGGTAGGACATGGATGCCCGGAGCGCTTTCAGCAGATCGCCGGAATCTAAAACCACCTGGTCTCCGGAGTACATGTCACCTGCAACCACTTTTAAAGGAATCCCAAGCTCGTCAAAATTCTTTTTACTGCTATGCATGCCGAAGAGTTCTCTGAGCTTTTTATCGCCGTCCAAAAATCCAGGACGGATAAGCGTCAAATCTGAAAAGGAAAACATACTTTCCCCATCCATTTCAATCACATATCTTTTTAACTGCTCAAGACCACCACTTGCAAAGATCGCTCCCACAAATGCGCCAACGCTGCACCCGGCCACAAGGTGAATGGGGATGCCGGCATCCTGGAGGGCTTCGATAACCCCTATATGTGCCCAGCCCCGGGATGCTCCGCTTCCCAGCACCAATCCAACTTTACAGGTATGCATGAACTTATTTCCTTTACCTCATTGACCTGTTGATTAAGTTCACCATATGTTTCATCCTTAGGCTAACCATTAATGGCTAAGCACACAGGTCGTTTCAGAACAACCCCCTGTATCTAAATTTGATGGATAAGTTTACAGCGTCTTGGCCATCTGATCCTTACATCATAAAGCTCCATAGAATACCGGCACAAACAGCAGATCCGATGACACCTGAAGAGTTGCAGGCCATGGCATGCATCAACAGGAAATTAGTCGGGTCTTCCTTCAGGCCCACAAGATGAACTTCCCGTGCTGAACCGGGAACGGCTGAAACACCGGCTGCCCCAAGCAGCGGATTGATCTTTTCTTTCATGAAGAGGTTCATGATCTTGGCAAAGATAACGCCTGAGGCTGTGGCAATACTAAATGCAACGGCACCCAGCATAAAAATACCAATTGATTCCTTCGTTAAAAAGACATCCGCCTGGGTTGATGCCCCAACAGTTAAACCTAGGAATATTGTTGCCGTATCAATGACGGCTGTGCGGGCCGTGTTGGCCAGGCGATCAACCACACCTGATTCTTTCATGATGTTACCGAAAAAAAAGGGGCCCAGCAACGGAATGGAAGCCGGGGCCAGAAAACAGCAGAGGAACAGGGCAACCACTGGAAAAACCATTAGCTCTTTTTTGGATACCTCGCGAGGGTCGGGCATACGGATAAGCCGTTCCTGGCGGGAGGTCAAAAGTCGCATGATCGGCGGCTGAATGATGGGGATCAGTGCCATATATGAGTAGGCTGCTATGGCGATTGGGCCGATCAGGTGAGGCGCCAGTTTGGCGGTTAAAAAGATTGAGGTGGGTCCGTCAGCGCCGCCAATAATAGCGATAGAGGCTGCCTCTTTGGGCATGAAACCAAAAGCCATCGCACTCAATAGCGTTGCCCAGATGCCGGTCTGTGCGGCAGCACCTAAAAGCATGAGTTTGGGCCTTGCCAGCAGTGAGGAAAAATCTGTCATAGCCCCGAGCCCAAGAAAAACAATGGATGGATAGACCCCGGAGGTCACTCCGAAGTATAGATAATGAAGGACAGAGTTTGCCTCATAAATGCCCAGCCCGAAGCCCTTAAAAAATGGGATATTGCCTATCAGAACACCAAAACCAATAGGCAGTAGCAGGAGGGGTTCATACTGTTTGGCAATGGCCAGGTAAACAAATAAAGAGCCGATGACCAACATAACAAAATTTCCATAACTTGCAAGTGCAAATCCGGTGTTTGATAAAAACTGTAGCAGCAGTTCCATTCTTCTTTTCCTAATTATTGTGTCTGTTTGGCGTAAAGCTATTCAAAATGCCCGTTTCTTTAGGGCTGGTATAACTTTTTATGCCGTTTGACTCAGGTATTTAGTGGTCCAATTGTACTGGTTAGCCGTTCCAAATAAATACACCCTCACCCGCCTGTTCCAGTATCCCGGCTTCTCTAAAACGGCTAATAGTCAGAACAGGGTGGGGAAAATTGTTTTCCCCTGCAACCCGGTAAAGATCACTTAGCTCAAAAGGTTGTTCAAGCTTGTCAATAAGCTGCTGATAGATTTCGGCTGTTTCCGAAATGTCTATTGGCAATACCTTGGGGACTGATATCTCATCCTTGCTATTAACAGCGGGTTCTGCGGCTGGCTTATCTTTTTTGTCAAACACGGCAACCACTTTATGCAGTTGAGAGATGATAATAGACAGGATGGTTAGTCCCGACATTACTATCAGCGGCCCGGTAATGGCCATTGCCCAGCCATCATAGGCACTTATGGCTTCTAATCCGTACAAAATTAATCCTCCTGTCCCGTTTGTTGTGATCCTCTAGCTATGGTTCGTCGTTCTGAGGCGATTTTGTCAATTTTTTTCATTATTTTTTCCCCTAGGACATTGTCTCCCTGGATCAGTTCAAAAAAACCACGGCTCGATATTTCCAACACCTCTCCGTCTTTTTGGGCTTTAACGGTTCCGATATAGTGGAATGGATGGACAACAGTGGACCAGCCCATAACCTCACCAACCCGATCTAAAATATTCGAATGGCCTTCTTTGAAAGAGACCTCATAGGTTCCGGAAAGGATAATGAAGAAAGTGAGGGCCGGAGTACCTTGTTCAATTATGACCTCGCCGGCCTCGACAGTTCTGGGTTTAAACGCTGCCGCACACGATTCTAACTCATGTTGCTTAAAATCTACAAAAAAATCGAGGGGTTTGAGAATATGGGCATCAATACTCATAACTGGCTCCTTGTACTTGATACAAGCCTGTTCATTTCATTATCTTCAGGCCCGCAGAATATAGGTAATTTGCTTGAATTCTCTTTAAGATATACCTCTTCCAGGGACTTGAAAACAATCAATTTTTTTAAAATATCTGATATACTGCCCATGAGATCCTCGTTTAGATGATATTTCCATGGTTTCACCCAAAAGGGAATCATTGAATCATATTTTATTCTTTATGTCGATAGAAAAAAACCCTTCAGGTAGTCTATAACACTGTTACCGGCAGAAAATGAATGTTTCTGACCTTTAAAACCTGTCATTTTACCCATCATAATGGTTGACTGGAAAGGCCTAAATATCGTATTATCCCCCACAATTTTTTTCAATTTTAAAATGGAGCTTAGTATGAAAAGAAAAATCCTTGTTTTTGCATTATTTTTTGTATTTTTGGCTAGCCTGTTTTTTGTTGCCTGCGGGCAGCAGGAAACAACCGAAACCCCCAAGGAAGAAAAACAAATATCCACTGCTAAAGAGCCTGTTCAAGCGGTAAAAGAGACAACTGCCAAAAAGCTTAAGGCTGGCTTTATCTATGTCGGACCCGTGGGGGATTATGGCTTTTCCTATGCCCATGATCTTGGCCGGAAATTTGCTAAAGAAAAATTCCCCTGGCTTGAAACGGTTATTGTTGAATCCGTTGCAGAATCTGACAGCGCCAGAATCATTGACCGGTTGATCCAGGAACAAAAATGTGACGTGGTATTTACCACAAGTTTCGGCTATATGGACGACACCGTCAAAGCCGGGGCTAAATATCCGGAAAAAATTTTCATGCATAGCTCCGGGTTTAAACGGGCTGCCAACGTGGGAACCTATTTTGGTGACCTTTACCAAATGTATTATTTGAACGGCCTCATGGCCGGTGCCCTGACCAAAACCAATAAAATCGGTTACGTGGCAGCATTTCCAATTCCCGAACTGATTCGCCACATCGATGCCTATGCCCTGGGGATAAAGGCTGCCAACCCCAAAGCAAAACTCAATGTCAGATGGATCTATGCCTGGTACGGACCGGATAAAGCAAAGGAAGCGGCCCAATCCCTTATTGCCGAAGGCTGTGATGCCCTGGCATTCACCGAAGATACCCCTGCGGTCATCGAAGTGGGCCAGGAAGTAACGGAAAAAGGCAAACAGATTTATACCTTCTCCCATTACTCAGCCATGCAACCCTACGGAAAAGATTCGGTTGTGTCCGGCCAGCTCATGAACTGGGGGGGAATGTATGCCGAAATCCTGGAAGACATATACAACGATAAATGGACCAATAAAGATATGTGGTGGCTGGCCAAGGAAAAGGCAGCCATTTTGGGCGGCAACGACACGGATACGATTAACCCCAAGTTTGTCCCTGAATTAAAGGAAGCCATGATCGATTCAAAGGAATTTGGTAAAATATCCGCCTATGACCTGGTGATGAAACGCTATGAGCAGATGCAGCAGGGCGTGGATGTATTTGAACCCTTTACAGGTCCCATTGCGGACAATAAAGGCGTTATCCAGATCCAGGCCGGTGCCAAGGCATCCAAAGATGACCTCCTGAAAATCATGTACTATGTGGACAATGTTGAAGGCGACATCCCCCAATAATTAAACACCAACACTAAAAGGCCGGGAAAATTTCCCGGCCTTTTTATAAAGTTGCATATGAAAAAAATACAACGTCTTGAAATGAAAAATATCTGCAAGTCATTTCACGGCATCCATGCCAATAAAGATATCAACCTCCATGTGGAATCCGGTGAAATTCTTGGCCTTTTAGGGGAAAACGGGGCGGGCAAAACCACCCTGATGAACATCCTCTATGGTCTGTACCAGCCCGATTCAGGACAGATCGAAATCAATGAATCTCCCATCCGCATCAACAATCCCGTTGAATCCATCACCCATGGCATTGGCATGGTCCATCAGCATTTCATGCTGATCCAGAATCATTCGGTCATTGAAAATATTGCCCTGGGATATAAAGACACCCCCTTTTTCTTCCCAAAAATCAAAATAAGAAAAAAAGTGGAAGAATTTTCCAAGCAGTTTGATTTCACCATGGATCTGGACCAGAAGGTCTGGCAGTTATCCGCGGGTGAACAGCAGCGGATCGAGATTATCAAAGCGCTTTTAAACGGTGCGGACCTCCTGATTTTAGATGAACCCACCTCGGTGCTGACCCCCATTGAAATAAAAGAATTAATATCCATCCTCCGGCAGATGAAGGCAGAAGGTCATATGATCATCTTCATTTCCCATAAATTAGACGAAATCATGGATATCTGCGACCGGGTTACGGTGTTGCAAAAGGGTCAGATTGTTGGGCATGCCGACACCGCTGATACCGATAAAAAAGCATTGGCCAGGATGATGGTGGGACGGGATGTGGTATTTAACATTGACAAGGAAAAACTTGAAACAGGGGAAAAAATTCTGTCCGTTCAGGATATCCATGTCACAGGAGACAAGGGCATGCCTGCCGTAAAGGGGGTTTCCTTTGAATTATTTAAGAACGAAATTTTTGGCATAGCAGGGGTTGCCGGTAACGGCCAGAGGGAACTTGCCGAAGCCATCACCGGTATCCGGAAAATCGATTCAGGATCCGTGTGGATGAACAAAAAAAATATCACCAATAAATCCCCCCGCCACATCTATGACAACGGCGTAGCCCACGTGCCCGAGGAACGGATCCGTTTTGGCATTGCACCGGGGTTGTTTCTCTATGACAATGCCATTTTAAAACAGCATCACCTGAAAAAATTTTCCAAGCGCTATTTTCTCAAATACAGCCAGGTAAAAAACCATACAAAAACCATTATCAGCGATTTTAAGGTTGCTACCCATTCCATTAACAACCAGATAAGAAACCTGTCCGGCGGCAACATCCAAAAGTTAATACTGGGTAGAGAGATCAGCGAACAACCCGAACTTCTTGTGGCATCCCATCCCACCTACGGACTGGATGTGGGGGCCACACAATTTTTAAGGGAACACCTTTTACAGCTTCGAAAGCAGGGCAGTTCTGTGTTATTGTTTTCAGAAGATCTGGAAGAAATTTTTGAACTTTGCGACCGGGTGGCCGTAATTTTTGATGGCCAATTCATGGGAATCCTGAATTCAGATGATCCTAGGCTATGCGACATTGGCCTGATGATGGCCGGATCTAAAGAGATGAAGACAATTCCCACAAACCCGGCCATTTAGCGGCCTGGTGTTTTAACCAATTATCCCAGATCTTACCAATTTTATACCCATATTTTATAAGAAAATAGGCATATGATAAAAATTACCACAAACGACCGATACAATATCACCCCCCTAAGATCTCTGATGACAAATGTTTTTTCACTGGCTGCAGGCCTTTTTGTCATCGGCATTATTTTTCTTATTGCCGGCGTGAATCCCTTCTATGCCATTTCCCAAATATTCATGGGCTCTTTTGGGTCTGCTTATGGATTTAAAGAAACCCTGACCAAGGCAATCCCACTGATTCTCATCGGTGCCGGCCTCACCCTTGCATTTCGGGCCAAGTTCTGGAATATCGGCGCAGAGGGCCAGCTGCTCATGGGCGCCATATTTTCCACCTGGACGGGCCTTACCTTTGGGGACAGCCTCCCCCCCTACCTCATTGTTCCTTTGATGTTTCTTTCAGGATTCATTGGCGGGGCCCTGTGGGGAATCATTCCCGCCATACTTAAAATAAAATATTCCATCAACGAAGTCATTTCCACATTGATGCTCAATTATATCTGTGCCGAATTTTTAACCATGCTCATTGTGGGCCCCTGGAAAGGATCCACCCGGTTTGGATTTCCCGGCACGGACAATCTTCCCCAATCCGCTATTCTTGGGGTAATACCAGGATCACGAATTCACTATTCCACCCTGATCCTAGGGGTGATCTGCGCCGTCATTCTCTGTGTGGTGATTTACAAGACACGATTCGGATACGAGGCACGGGTGGTGGGGGAAAATCCCGAGGCCGGAAAATACGCGGGCATTGACTTTCTAAAGACCAGCCTGATTCTCATGGCCATATCCGGGGGACTTGCCGGATTTGCCGGAGTTGGGGAAATTGCCGGTATCCACCATTATCTGGGATATCCTGCCTCTGTTTCCTCGGGGTATGGATTTACCGCAATTATTGTGGCCTGGCTTGCCAAGCTCAACCCCCTCTACGCAATTGTCTCCGGAATATTTTTTGCCGGTATTCTTGTGGGGGGAGATGCCATCCAAATCTCTTTGGGACTACCTGCAGCAACGGTTGACATAGTAAACGGCACCTTGTTATTTTTTTTAATTATGGGTGATTATTTTTTAAACCATCAAGTGAGTATCAGCCTTTCCGACAAATAGAATACACAGCAATGAATTAGCAGCATGGGAATCAAATTAATATGCATCAACCCAATAAAAATATAACAGGAATCAAATAATGGAAGAAATCATTATCTCAACACTCCAAAGGACAATGATAGCGGGCACCCCCTTGCTCCTGGCCACCACCGGTGAAATCATCTGTGAAAGATCCGGCATATTGAACCTTGGGGTGGAAGGTGTCATGGCAGTTGGCGCTGTGGTGGCCTTTATGGTTACCATGACCACGGGCCAGCCCTGGCTCGGAGTTCTGGCCGCCATGGCAGCCGGTATGACCATTTCCATCATCCACGCCTTTGCTTCCATCACCCTCCAGGCAAACCAGGTGGTCTCGGGCCTGGCCCTGACCATGCTGGGATTAGGGCTTTCCGGCATGCTGGGAAAACCCTATGTGGGCAAACCCCTTACCATAAAAATGGATGATGTTGCCATTCCCTATCTGTCGGATATTCCCTATATCGGTAAAATCCTTTTTTTCCAAAGCCCTTTTTTCTACCTTGCCATTTTCCTTGCCTTTGCCTCCTGGTTTTTATTGGAGAGGACCCGGCTTGGTATCCAGATCCGGTCCACGGGTGAAAACCCCCGGGCCACGGAAACCCAGGGGGTCAATGTGTTTTTAATCCGCTATGTTTCCGTCATCATTGGCGGAGGATTTTCCGCCCTGGCCGGAGCCCATCTGTCCATTTCCTATTCAAAATCATGGATTGAGGGGATGACCGCAGGCCGCGGTTGGATTGCCATAGCCCTGACCATTTTTGCCCTATGGAATCCAGGACGGGCCATCTGGGCTGCCTTTCTTTTCGGCGGCATCTTTGTGGTTCAGTATTTGATGCAGCCCCTGGGGATCTCCCCAAATTTTCTATCCATGCTGCCCTATATTGCCACCCTGCTGATTCTACTGCTAATCAGCTTAAAAGATCCCAAAAAACTCAATGCCCCGGCCATGCTGTCTGCCCCCTACAACCGCGGGGAAAGATAATAAAACCTTTGACTTTTTCCCTGATTTTATTGATACTTATGCGTGCATACACCAGAAACAAAAAGGAGCCGTCATGTCAAAACCAACCCTATCCATTGACGAAATATCCAAAATTTTCCTGACAACTGCCCAGAAAACCCTTGAAACGACCACCCGGCAAGAGGTCACCTATTCAACCACCATCCAGAAAATCCCCAAGGTTTCCATGAAACCGGATCTGACCTGTTTTGTTCAGTTTGACGGGGACTATATCGGGCTTGTTATCATGAATTTTTCCGCCGATGCCGCCTATGAAATTTATGAAAAATATATGCTGGCCATGGGGATACCAGAAACGGAATTGGCCACAGGACTATCTTCTGCGGAAGTTACCGACAGCATTGGAGAAATCACCAATCAGATCATGGGCCAGGTTGTCAAGGACGTGGGAGAAAAATTTGAATTAAATGCTGTTTTTGGTCAGCCCAAGGCTCTGACCCTCAATTCTGCCATCACCCTTGTTATTGATGCCGATTATGCAGAAAACAGACGGCTTTCCTTTAAAATCAGCAATTATAGTTTCCGTATTGAAATTGCCATGGAACATACTGAATTTATCCATATCTGATTCCTCTTTGTAAAAGGCTCTCTAGGGTGTTTATATCATCATGAAATTTTTCCCGCGTTTATTAGTCAACTGCCTAGTGGCAATTTTCCTGGCCTGGACCTGTTCACCCGCCATGGCCATTTCCATTCCAGAGGAACAAAAACTTAGCAAGGAATTCATGAAAATGATGAGAGCACAACGGGTCATCCTCCATGACCCCGTTGCCATGCACATGATCAATACCGTGGGCTACCATATCCTGTCAGGTTTACCCGTTCAGCCCTTTAATTACACTTTTTACCTGGTCAATGATGATTCCTTTAACGCATTTGCCAGTCCTGCAGCCAATATTTTTATGTACAAAGGTTTGCTTTTTGCCCTGGAAAACATTGACGAATTTGCCGGAATCATGGCCCATGAAATAGCCCATGCGGCAAGTCGGCATGTCTCCCAGTCCATTGACCGGTCCAAGCTGGTTAATTACGGCAGCATGGCAGGAATGCTGGCCGGAATCCTCATCGGCGCAGCAGGGGGAGGGGAAGCGGCCTCGGCATTAACCATTGGCTCCATGGCAGCCGGCCAGTCTGCAATGCTTGCCTTTACCAGGGAAAATGAAACCGATGCTGACCAGAAGGCCGTCCTGTTTTTAGACAAAACCGGCTATTCTCCATCGGGCCTTTTGTCCGGTCTAATCAAAATTAGGGCATCGGATTATCGGGGAATAGAAGGAATCCCCGATTATTTTAAGACCCATCCGGGCACGGGGAACCGGATCATCAATCTGGCAGGAATCCTGGCGGATCACAAACCGCCCCCGGAACAAAAGTTACCCCCCGCTACCTTTAATTTTGACATGGTTAAATACAGGATAATGGGACTCTACGGAAAGATTGACACAAGTTTTAACAAAATTACAAACCGATTGGTGGATGAACCGGAAAATCCGGCCCTTCACTATGGACTAGGGCTGTTATATTCCAGAAAAAACCAAAGGGACAAGGCCGTTTCCCATTTAAAAAAGGCCTTGTCCATTCGTTTGTTTGAACCCATGATCCTGCTTGAGCTGGGCCGGGTCTATATCCATGACGGACAACTTGAAACAGCGAAAAAGATGTTGACAGGTATCAAGGACAACCCGATCATGGGACTCTGGGCCAGGTATTACCTGGCCATTGCCCAGCTTAAATCCGGAGCAGTCATCCCTGCGGAGAAAAACTTAAAGCAGGTGCTTGATGAGCGATCAGAGGCCTTTCCCCGGGCCTATTATCACCTGGCCAACATCATGTCACAGGAAAAAAAACAAGCCATGTCCCACTATTACCTGGGTGTTTACTATTCAGAAGTCCGTAACTTTAAAAATGCAGTTCGCCATCTGAAACGGGCCATTGAAACCCTGGAAGATCCTGCAATAAAAAAAGAGGCCGAAAAACGCCTCCTGGCTAATTCAGGCAAACAATAACCCCCGTCCCAGAACCCGATTATCCTGCAGCATACCCAGTAAGCCAAATCCAAAATCAGGTTCTAAAATCAAGATCAAATTTTATCAAATTTTGAGAACTGCATGCTAAAGGTGCCCCTGCCCTGGGTGGCAGACCGGATCGCCGTGGAATACCCAAACATCCTGGCCAGGGGAACCACCGCCGAAACCACCTGAATACCTGACTTGGGATTGATGGATTCCACCTTGCCCCCCCGGGCATTCAGATCCGATATGGCATCTCCCATATAGGCATCCGGCACAAAGACCTCCACTGCCATAATGGGTTCAAGAAGTGCCAAGGCAGCAGTGTTCAAGGCATTTTTACAGGCCATGGACGCACAGACGGAAAAACCAAGTTCAGAAGCGCTCCCCTCTTCAACCCCGCCATCCTCCAACACAATTTCCACATCCACCAAAGGATATCCCTTTAAAAATCCGCCCTCAAGGCTTTCCCGAATGCTGGTTTCAATGGCTGCCACATATTGTTCGGGTATTTGTTCGGGTGTAACCTTGGAGGTAAAGGTAACCCCCTCCCCTCTTTCCAGGGGCAGAAGCCGGATTCCTACCTTGGCATAATGCGCTTTTCCGGTAATCTCCCGCTCAAAAACAGCCTCCCCCCTTGCAGGGGATGTGACCACTTCCCGGTAAACCACCTGGGGACTGCCCACATTGACATTTGTTTTAAACTCCTTGCGCATCCGGGAAATAATAATCTCAAGATGAAGTTCCCCCATACCCGAAAGAATGGTCTGGCCGGTTTCCTCATCACGACTCACTTTAAGGGTGGGATCTTCAATGGTAAATTTTTCCAGAACAGAATCCAGTTTTTCCTGGTCCGCATGGGTCTTGGGCTCAATGGCAATGGAGATTACCGGATCCTCATATTCCATTTTTTCAAGAAATACCGGGTAATTTTGTGAACACAGGGTCTCTCCTGTGCCGGAATCCTTAAGCCCTACAATACCAATGATATCTCCTGCAGATGCCTGGGTAACCCGTTCCCGCTTGTTGGCATGCATCTGGAGAATCCTGGACAATTTTTCCTTTCTGTTGAGGGCCGGATTGAACACGTCTGCCCCTGCTTCCAATTTGCCCGAGTAAATCCTGGCAAAGGAAAGTTTTCTGCCCTCAATCATGGATACCTTAAAAATCAGGGCGGCCAGGGGGCCGTTCTTTTCGGGCAAGAATTCCAGTTCCTCTCCGGTGTCCGGATGAATTCCCTGTATGGGGGGGACATCCTTAGGACTTGGTAAAAACAGTTCAATGGCATTGAGCAGGGGCTGAATCCCTTTGTTTTTCAAAGCACTGCCGCAAAGAACCGGTACGATTGTTCTATCAATGGTGGCCTTCCGGATGGCCTTTACAAGATCCTGGCGACTGATCTCCTCTTCACCAAGATATTTCTCCATGATATCATCATCCTGCTCGGAAATGGCTTCCAGCAGTCGCTCACGGTATTCCTGGGCCAGCTCTTCAAATTCAGGATCAATATCTCCGACGGTAAATTCAGCTCCCAAACTTTCATCATCCCAGCAGATCTGCTGCATATCAATGATGTCAATGACCCCTTTAAACCGATCCTCCGCCCCCACGGGCACCTGGATCACCACGGGGTTGGCCCCCAGTTTTTCAACCATGGAATCCACCGCCGCAAAAAAATCAGCCCCGGTCCGGTCCATTTTATTGATAAAGGCCATCCTGGGTACAGAATAACGATCGGCCTGCCTCCAAACGGTTTCAGACTGGGGTTCCACCCCGCCGACGGCACAGAAAACCCCAATGGCACCGTCCAGTACCCGCAGGGCCCGTTCCACCTCCACGGTAAAATCCACATGACCCGGGGTATCAATAATCTGGATCACAGACTGATTCCACTCACAGGTGGTAACTGCAGAGGTAATGGTAATACCCCGGTCCTGTTCATCCTGCATCCAGTCCATAACGGCCTCGCCGTCATGGACCTCACCCAGTTTGTAGGATTTACCCGTGTAGTACAGGATTCGTTCGGTTACAGTGGTCTTGCCCGCATCAATGTGGGCCATGATTCCGATATTTCTGATATTTGAGATATTTTTTTGTTTGCTCATTTCACTATCAACATATTTGTTTTATAAAAATATTTAAGACTGACATGACCCCCAAGGGTGTCCACATCAGATCCGTTTACCAGCAGTTTCACCTGTTTCACCCCGGGAATGTTCAATGTCAGGGAATTCACCAATGAATAAATTGCCAAAAGTTCTGATACCGTGTCCATATTCTCCAATCGGCTGTCCGGAATACCCAGATCCACCCAGGCCCTTCCATCTGAAATAAACAGGGCCCTCACCTGGGTGTCGACTGGAAAGGTAGCTGCCAGTGCCGAATTAGGAGGTCCTGCCATCAATGCCCCAAGGATACTCCGGCCAAGTTCATGGGAATTCAAATTTGAGGCAAACCGTTTGGACAGGGCTTTTAAATGATCACCCCCGGCATCTGCAAAATATAAAAACCCGTCAAAAGGTCTGTTGTCTACAGCCCCCTGGTTTGGCCTGCCAGACTTCAGGCTGTCTGGCTCCAGACTACCTGCCAAACTATTCCGATCCGATCCTTCCTGGCGGAGATTTCCCTGATCTCCCCCGATCCCGGAGCTGCAAATCACCAGGTAAACCATCTGGCAAACCACCAAAACAAAAAGAATCAAGGTTGTTCTTTTAAATTTCCTTTTAACTTCCATGGGGGGAACAATGTCCATAAATTCTTTAATTTTAAATGGTATTTGATACAGTATTGCCTAGGGTGTGTCAAGAAAATATACCTTGCAAAACAAGGTCAGGTTTAATAAAATCAAGGGTCTGAACTTAAAAATGCTTACCCGCTATATACAATGGGGCCTAGGCACTTTACTTTAAAGATAAACCTTTTTCAATCAGGAGCCATCGAACAGATTATGATTCCCGGATTTGAAGCACTTGTGGAACTAAGGATCAAACAAGCCCAAGAAAATGGGCAATTTGACAGCCTGGAAGGCCGGGGCAAACCATTTAAGCTTGAGGAGCAACATGTACCGGAAGAGTTGCGGCTTGCCTATAAAGTTCTTAAAAATGCAGGATTTCTACCCCCGGAGATCGAACTTAAAAAGAAAATCACCCAAATAGAACAATTACTTGAAAACACAGGATACGATTCGAAAGAAAGATCAAAAATTCAAAAAAAGCTCAACTATCTTTTAACAAAACTTGGATCCGCCAGGGGAGGATCAACCTCTTTCCCTGTTATGACGGATCAATACAGGGAAAATATAATAAAAAAATTATCATGAATATTCGAAAATCAGACAAAGAAGGACTCTTCAAAAGTATTTTCACAGCTTATTTTATTTTGCTATTACACGTATTTTTATTGGCAGGCGTTGGTGTATCAGTGGTCCTTTTCAAGGGGGTATACCATTATTTACCCTATATCATGGCATCTCTCGCCATCCTGGTCCTGTCCGTTGCCTGGATTGTCTATCGAAGGATGCGGGAAAACTCCACCCACATCAGAGACGTACTTTCCACACCGGAATTCCAGGATAGAACGGTTGAAATCAAATTGCTGGGCGGCCTGGCCTCCTTTAAAATAAAGGCAAAGGAAAATAATAACCTGCTCCTTGACCACGCTTCGGCCCATTCCTATGACGACACCCGCCTCATTGAAAATTCAGCAAACTCAGCTGAACGTAAAATGCTGGAATTGAACGCCCTTTATGGAAAAGATCTGATCACCAAAGAAGAATTTGAACATGCCCGGCAAAATATCATCCAAGGATAAGAATAAGGAGTATAAAATGAAAAAAATCAGGCTGGCCCTTTTGTCCGGTGGAGTCTCTTCGGAAAGAGAAGTATCCTTGAACAGCGGCATCCAGGTATTTGATGCCCTTGACAAGGACAAATATGAGATCACCCGATATGATCCGAAAACAGATTTACCTGCACTTGTCATGGACGCAGCCAATATCGATGCAGCCCTGATCATCCTCCACGGCCCCTTTGGCGAGGATGGGACCGTTCAGGGACTTTTAGATCTCCTGAATATCCCCTACCAGGGTGCCGGTGTCCTGGGTTCTGCTGTTGCCATGAACAAACTGGTTGCCAAACGACTCTATGATGGTGCAAAGGTCCCAACGCCCCCCTATCTTTCCTTTTCCATGAAGGATGAAATCAGACTGCCGGAAGTGACCGGCAGCCTTGGCCTCCCCCTGGTGGTCAAGCCTGCCTGCGCAGGCTCCAGTGTGGGTATGACCATTGTTAAAGAGGAAAAAAATCTTGAATCAGCCATTAAATTGGGATTTGAACATGACGATACCCTGGTGATTGAATCCTATATCAAAGGTGTCGAACTGACCTGCGGCGTATTGGGCAATGATACCCTCGAAGCCCTGCCCGTGATTGAAATCGTCCCCGGGGATTCCCATGAATTCTTTGACTATGAAGCCAAATATGTGGCCGGTGAAACAGAGGAGATCTGTCCCGCCCGTATTGATGAGCAGACCCGGGCAAAGGTTCAGAATTTGGCAATCATGGCCCACCAGGCCCTGTTTTTAAAGGGATACTCCCGGACAGACATGATCCTGAAAGATGGAGAACTGTCGGTTCTTGAAACCAACACCATCCCTGGTATGACAGCCACCAGCCTCTTTCCCCAGTCAGCAGGTGTGGGGGGATATTCATTTTCAGCATTGCTGGACAAATTAATTAAATTGGCCATTGAAGAAAATAAACGAACAAATTTAAGGAGAGCAAGATGAGAATTCTCGTCATAGGCAGTGGTGGTCGGGAACACACCCTGGTATGGAAAATTTCCCAAAGCCCTTTGGTTGAAAAAATTTATTGCGCCCCGGGCAACGCCGGCACCCACGATCTGGCCCAAAATGTTCCCATTAATGCCGAGGATATTGATGCATTGGCTGCCTTTGCCAGGGAAAACAAAATCGATCTAACGGTTGTAGGCCCAGAAGGTCCCTTGGTAAAAGGAATTGTTGATGTATTTGAAAATATGGGTCTTGCTGCCTTTGGCCCCAGCAAGGCTGCGGCCCAATTGGAAGGATCCAAGATTTTTTCAAAGGATCACATGCGCAAATACAATATCCCCTGTGCCAGGGGCAAAGCCTTTACCGATGCAGCCAAGGCCAAAATCTATGCCCGGGCAATGGGTGCCCCCTGTGTGGTCAAGGCCGACGGACTGGCTGCGGGCAAGGGGGTTATCATCTGTGCCACCCTGGAAGAAGCAAACCAATCCATCGACGCCATGCTCACACAAAATACATTTGGGGATGCCGGCGCCATTGTGGTGGTGGAGGAATGTCTGGCCGGAGAAGAGGCCTCCTTTATCGCCCTCACCGACGGCAAAACCGTATTGCTTCTGCCCGAATCCCAGGACCACAAACGGGTATTTGACAATGATGAGGGCCCCAATACCGGCGGCATGGGCGCCTATTCACCGGCACCGGTTCTGGACCACATGCTCAGGGAAAAAGCCATGCGAGAGGTCATGATTCCCACAATCCAGGGGATGGCCAAGGAAGGCACCCCCTTTAAAGGGGTTCTCTACGCAGGCCTCATGGTGGACAAGGATCAGATCAAGGTGCTCGAATTCAACACCCGGTTGGGAGACCCCGAGACCCAACCCATTTTAATGCGTCTTGAAAATGATTTGGTTCCCTTGATGGAAGCCTGCTGTGACGGGACATTGCACAATCACACCACCAAAATTGATCCCAGGGCTGCCATGTGCGTGGTCATCTCTTCCGGGGGATATCCCGGTTCCTATGAAAAAGGGCATGAAATACTGGGACTCAAACAAGCCAATCAAGTTAAAAACACCGTGGTTTTCCATGCAGGCACTGCCCTTGATGGAGATACCGTTGTCTCTGCCGGCGGCAGGGTCCTTGGCGTCACCGCCCTGGGCGACACCGTGGAAGAGGCCATAAACACCGCCTATGAAGCCTGTGCTAAAATTTCATTCAAAGACCATTTCCACAGAAAAGACATTGGGGCCAAAGCGTTGAAACGATTGTCCATTCCCCCCAGGGTCGGGGTAATCATGGGCAGTGATTCTGATTTCTCTGTCATGGAAAAGGCCCTTTCCATTTTGAAAAAATTTGACATCCCCTATTATGTCACCGTGGCATCGGCCCACAGAACCCCGGATGCGGCGGCCCAACTGGCTAAGGAGGCCCGAAGCAAAGGGGTGGCAGTATTGATCTGCGGTGCCGGACACGCAGCCCACCTGGCCGGCGTCATTGCCGCCCACACCACCCTGCCTGTCATCGGTGTCCCCATTGATTCTTCCGCACTCCAGGGCATGGACAGCCTTTTGGCAACGGTTCAGATGCCCCCGGGTATCCCAGTAGCCACCATGGCCATCGGCAAATCAGGCGCCCAAAACGCCGGTATTTTTGCCGCCCAGATCCTGGGTGTCAGCAATCCTGAAATGGCAGAAAAACTGGCAGCCTTTAAACAGGAGATGGCAGACAAGGTAAGTAAAAAGGCCCGGTCATTTGCCTGAAAAAATAACCCCCGATAAAATAGAGCAGGACAGAATAGATCCAGACCAAGCAACCCCCTGCATAATTAAGACTGGCAACACAAAGATAGTCCGGGTGGAAACCTCGAATAGGGTACCAAGGTTGTCCCACCCGGACCATTTTCATATTATTGAAGCCGGAAAGATCATCCGCAACCAGGGGGTTGTCATCTTTCCGGCCCAATGCCTTTATGGGATGGCAGTCAACGCCATGGACCCCAAAGCGATCCAAAAAATTTTTGATCTCAAACAACGCCCCCTGTCCAACCCGATTCTTGTGCTGATCCAAGCCCCGGAAGATCTGAAACCCCTCGTAAAAACAATACCCGATTCAGCCCGAATTCTCATGGAGCGATTCTGGCCGGGCAATTTAACCCTTGTTTTTGAGGCAGCCGACCATGTACCCCCACAGCTTACCGCCCATACAAAAAAAATAGGCATCCGGATCCCGGCCCACCCCGTGGCCCTTGCCCTGACAAAACAGGCAGGCCCCATTACCGGCACCAGTGCCAACCTTTCAGGCCAGCCGGGCTGCAGCCTTGTGACCCAGCTTTCCCCTGCCCTTGTTCAGGGAGCAGACCTTATTTTAGATGCAGGCCATCTAAAGGGAGGTACCGGCTCCACCATCGTGGATGTAACCTGTGATTCCGTCCGCATCCTCCGCCAGGGATTGGTTTCCGCCATAAAAATTTCTCAAGCCCTCTCCCCTCTAGCAGAAACATGAATCCACCAGAAACAACCATGAAAAACCATCCCATCGGCATCTTTGATTCCGGTGTCGGGGGGCTTGGTGTTTTAAGGGAAATCCGAAAACATCTTCCCCATGAGTCCATTCATTATTTTGCAGACAGCCGCAATTGCCCCTATGGGTCCAAAACAAAGGAAGACGCTCTTTCTTTGTCCAGAAAAAATATTGAGTTTCTTCTAAGACAGAATTGCAAACTAATTGTTATTGCCTGCAACACCGTAACAGCAGTGGCCATCAAAAGTTTCAGGTCAGAATATAAAATTCCCTTTGTCGGCATGGAACCGGCATTAAAACCGGCTGCACTGCAAACCAAAACCAAAAAAATTGGTATCCTGGCCACCGAAAGCACCCTAAACAGCAAACGTTTCAAACACACCTTTGAACAATATGCCAAAGGGATGGAGGTTTTTGTTCAGCCGGGATACGGTCTGGTCGAACTGGTTGAACAAAGAACCCAGAACAGTGACCACGCCCAGCGCCTTCTAACCCAATATTTGTTGCCCATGATGGAGAAAGGGGTGGACACCCTTGTGCTGGGCTGCACCCATTATCCTTTTTTAATGGAGATGATTACAAAGATTACAAAAAATCGTGTCACCATCATTGACCCTGCCGATGCCGTTGCCAATCAGACGAAAAAACTGTTGATCCAATTTAATTTGGTCTCAAACAACCCACATCCCCTGTTCCATTTTTTTACAACCGGGAACAAAAAAATCGCCAAAAGATTTATCGATCATGCCATAAAACCCCCTTACATCCTTGAACAGATTGAGATTTAAGACAAAATTTTCCCTGCCTGATCTTTTGTGTCCAGGTAATTATGCAGATAGTAGTCAATATAATCTGTTCGAAGACTTTCCAACTGGGAGTTAAAAATCTTATCCATATCCCTTGGTTCATGGACGTACCAGGATGGCAATTTTGTGGCCAGTTTTATTTTCATCAATTTTACCTCTTTTTCTCGGCAGACGCATACAGCCAAAACCAAGGACTGAAAGTGTATCACCTGTTTTGGGTATTATTCTATATTGCATGTGGCACCTCCTGTTTTTTTTATAGGTTAAATAATTAATAGGGCCTAAATATTTGCCATAATACCCGGCCTCCCGGAAAAGCAAATGAAGAAAGGCCCCTCCCCCCCCTGCCCCCAATATGAAAAACTTGCCGGACTATAACCATGGGCGCAGAATTTGATTGACAAATCACGGATTATCCTTTAAAAAAAGACTTCCATGCCGGAGTGGTGGAATTGGTAGACGCAGAGGACTCAAAATCCTCCGGGCGCAAGCCCTTGCGAGTTCAAGTCTCGCCTCCGGTACCAGCTTCTAAGAAG